>NZ_JBSPUD010000008.1:0-161626 GCF_056861525.1 Stenotrophomonas sp. 82F1 | reverse complement strand
GCAGGACCGTTGGCGCCATGGATGGCGCCAACGAGCCCCCATGGATGGGTTCACGGCGTGTCCTGCCTGCCCACCCCGACCCGGCTAACCCATAGCAACCCATCGCCATGACCCGCCGTTGCCGTTGCCGTTGCTGTTGCTGTTGCTGTTGCTGTTGCTGTTGCTGTTGCCTCAAAAGCCTGCCGCAGGCAGCGCCGCAGCCGCCGCTGCAAGGAAACCTGAATACGTTCGAACAGCCCGCCTCAATCCCCCGCCCCCGCGGCCGATAACGGTCATGTCACCGCTGCTCCCGACCAGCACCGGCGCCTCCACCCACCACGACCCGGGTACTGCTCGATGAATCTCCTGCATCGCTGGCAACACTACTTCAGCAATCTCTCCGTCCGGCGCAAGCTCAACCTGCTCACGCTGCTGATCGCGCTGGGCGTGATCGCGCTGTCGGTGATCGCTGCCCGCATGCAGTACCTGGACCTCACCGATACCCGCAAGTCTTCGCTGAAGACCCAGGTCGAACTGAGCTACGGCATCCTCGACCACTACCACCGCCTGGCCGGAACCGGTGAACTCAGCGAAGAAGCCGCCAAGGCCGCCGCGCTGCAGGCGCTGGAAGTCATGCGCGCGCACAACGATACCTATTACTACAACATCTACGACACCGGCTATCACGTGCTCATGCACCCGTTCCGCAAGGATCTGGTGGGCAAGGACATGAAGGATTTCCGTACCGGCGATGGCATCCGCATCTACTACGACCAGATCGAAGCGGCCAAGGCCGGCGGCGGCTTCGTCGCCTATCGCTGGGCCAAGCCCGGCGAGAAGGGCGAGGTCGAAAAGGTCGCCTATGCCGGCCTGTTCAAGCCCTGGAACTGGGTGGTCAGCAGCGGCGTCTACATGGATGACGTGCAGCAGCAGGCACTGGTCTTCACCGCCATCATGACCCTGGCCGGCGGCGTACTGGTGCTGATCGTGCTGGCCCTGAGCTGGGTCATCGGCAACCGCATCGCGCGCCCGTTGAAGCAGGCTACCGCCGTCGCAGAGGGCATCGCTGGCGGCAAGCTGGACAGCCACATCGGCCCGCAGCCGCATGACGAACCCGGTCGCCTGCTCGAAGCAATGTCACGCATGCAGCAGCAGCTGCACGCAGTCATCAGTGGCCAGCGCGAGATGGCGCGCCGTCACGATGAAGGTGAGCTCAGCTACCGTATCGACGCCAGCGCCTTCCCCGGCGAATACGGGCTGATGGTGCAGGAAACCAACGTCCTGGTCGGCAGCCACGTGCAGACCCTGCACGATGTACTGAACGTCGTGCAGCAGTACGCCGTCGGCGACCTCAGCGGCGACATCGCCCGCTACCCGGGCGAAAAGGCGGCGATGACCACCACCGTCGACACGGTCAAGGCCAACCTCGGCCGCATCAATGCCGAGATCAAGCAGCTGGCCAGTGCCGCAGCCGCCGGCGACTTCAGCCAGCGCGGCGACGCACAGCGCTTCGATCACGATTTCCGCACCATGCTGGAAAACCTCAACGCCATGATGGCGGTCAGTGATGACAACCTCGGCAAGCTCTCACAGCTGCTGTCGTCCATCGCCGACGGCGACCTGACCGCACGCATGCATGGTGACTACCAGGGCGTGTTCGCGCGCATGCGTGACGATGCAAACGCCACGGTCAGTCAGCTGACCCAGATCGTTGGCCAGATCCAGCTCAGCGCCTCCAGCATCACCCTGTCGGCCGGCGAGATCGCCTCGGGCAACAGCGACCTGTCGCGCCGCACCGAACAGCAGGCGGCCAACCTGGAAGAAACCGCCGCTTCGATGGAGGAACTGACCTCCACCGTGCGCCAGAACGCCGAACACGCACGCCAGGCCAACCAGCTCGCCATCGGTGCGCATGGCGTGGCCTCGCAGGGCGGCAGCGTGGTGGGTCAGGTGGTCACCACCATGTCGGCCATCGAAGCGTCCTCGAAGAAGATCGCCGAGATCATCTCGGTCATCGATGGCATCGCCTTCCAGACCAATATCCTGGCGCTGAATGCCGCAGTCGAAGCCGCCCGTGCCGGCGAACAGGGCCGTGGCTTCGCCGTGGTCGCCAGCGAGGTGCGTACCCTCGCCCAGCGCTCGGCCGCCGCTGCCAAGGAGATCAAGGGCCTGATCGATGATTCGGTCGGCAAGGTCGCCGAAGGCTCCAGCCTGGTCCACCAGGCCGGCAGCACCATGGGCGAGATCGTCGCCTCGGTGCAGCGCGTGACCGACATCATGGCCGAGATCTCCGCCGCCTCGCAGGAACAGTCGGCCGGCATCGAACAGGTCAACCAGACCGTGGTGCAGATGGATGAAACCACCCAGCAGAACGCCGCGCTGGTGGAAGAAGCCACCGCCGCCGCACGTGCGATGGAAGAGCAGGCCGCGCAGCTGGCCGACGCCGTCGCGATCTTCCGCCTCGACAACCAGGTCGCCGTCGCAGTGAAGGCGGTGACCGCGAAGGTCGCACCGAAGGCCGCCAGTGCTGCACCGTCGCGGCCGCCGTCGACGCCCGCACCGATCCGCCGTACCCACTCCAGCACCGTCGTTTCCAACGACGGCGACTGGCAGGAATTCTGATCCTCGCGGCGGCTGCGGCCGCCGCCCCGCCGATGGACACGTCACCCGTGCAGAGCCCTACCCCCATCGTCAGCGGTACGCGCGAATTCGAGTTCGCCGACCGTGATTTCCGCCGCGTCTGCGACCTGATCTACCAGCGCGTGGGCATCGCCCTCGCGCCGGCCAAGCGCGACATGGTGTACGGACGCCTGTCGCGCCGCCTGCGGACGCTGGGCATGCGCAGCTTCCAGCAGTACCTGGATCACCTGGAACAGGGTGATGGTGACGAGTGGCAGGCATTTACCAATGCGCTGACCACCAATCTCACCGCGTTCTTCCGCGAGCCGCACCATTTCGACAAGCTGCGCGAGGAACTACAGCAGCGCAACGGGCGCGGCCCGCTGCTGCTGTGGTCGTGCGCCGCCTCCACCGGTGAAGAGCCCTACTCGATGGCGATCACCGCCTGCGAAGCGTTCGGCACCCTGAAGCCGCCGGTGCGCATTGTCGCCACCGACGTCGATACCCAGGTGCTGGCCACCGCCGGGCGCGGTGTCTACAACATCGACCGTGTCGCCGGCCTCGATCCGGACCTGCGTCGCCGCTACTTCCAGCGCGGCAGCGGCCCCAACGAAGGCCAGTGCCGCGTACTGCCGGCGCTGCGCGAGCTGATCGAGTTCCGCCCGTTGAACCTGCTGGCGCCGCGCTACGACGTCGGCGGCCCGTTCGATGCGCTGTTCTGCCGCAACGTGATGATCTACTTCGACAAGCCGACCCAGCGCGCGATTCTTGGCCGCCTGGTCAATCACCTGGCCGACGACGGCCTGCTCTACACCGGCCACTCGGAGAACTACCTGCACGCCGCCGATCTGATCCAGCCCTGCGGCCGTACCCTGTACCGGCGCGCGCAGGGAGCCAGCGCATGAATGCATCGCTGCGCACCGACGATGTGATGCGCTACCAGGACGCACGCTTCAAGACCATCGCCGCCAAGCTGCTGCCGACCCAGTACCTGGTGGTGGATGACACCACCGCGCTGACCACGACGCTGGGTTCATGCGTGGCGGCGTGCCTGCGCGACCCGGTACTGAAGATCGGCGGCATGAACCACTTCCTGCTGCCCGAGGGCAACGCCGGCGACGGCGCGCCCGCACGCTATGGCAGCTACGCGATGGAACTGCTGATCAACGACATGCTCAAGCGTGGCGCACATCGCAAGCGCATCGAGGCGAAGGTATTCGGTGGTGCCAACGTGCTGAAGGGCTTCACCAGCAATCCGGTAGGCACGCGCAACGCCGAATTCGTGCGCCAGTACCTGCAGGCCGAGCATATCCCGATCCTCGCCGAGGACCTGTGCGGCATCCACCCGCGCAAGATCTGGTTCTTCGCCGATACCGGCCGCGTCGTCGTGCAGCGCCTGCCGCACGCCCACGAAGCCGAAGTGGCCGCGACCGAATCGGCCGTGCGCGCACGCCTGTCGAAGGCCCCGGTCACCGGTGGCGTGGAGCTGTTCGAATGACCCTGACCGGCAACGCCCCCTGCCGGGTCCTGATCGTCGACGATTCCGCCGTCGTGCGGCAGATGCTCACCGAAATCCTGTCCAGCGATCCGGCCATCGACGTGGTCGGCACCGCTGCCGACCCGCTGCTGGCCCGCGAGAAGATCAAGCGCCTGGCCCCGGACGTGATCACCCTGGACGTGGAAATGCCACGCATGGATGGCCTGGCGTTCCTGGAAAACCTGATGCGCCTGCACCCGTTGCCGGTGGTGATGATCTCGTCGCTGACCGAGCGCGGTGCCGATACCACCCTGCAGGCGCTGGGTCTGGGCGCGGTGGACTTCGTTTCCAAGCCCAAGCTTGATGTAGCCCGTGGCCTGCAGGCCTATGCCGATGAAATCATCGCCAAGGTGAAGATGGCTGCGCGCTCACGGGTGCGCCCGCTGGTGCGCGTGGCCACACCGAAACTCACGTTGGACGCCGCCCCTGCCGTGCGTCCGGCAGCAACGCAGTTCCGTACCACTGACCGCCTGATCGCCATCGGCTCCTCGGCCGGCGGCACCGAAGCACTACGCGTGGTGCTGGAAGGCATGCCCGCCGACGGTCCCGCAGTGGTGATGACCCAGCACCTGCCCGCCAGTTTCAGCACCGCCTTCGCCGAGCGCCTGGACCGCCATTCGGCGATGGCGGTACGCGAAGCCAGCGATGGTGAAGCGGTGCTGCCCGGCCACGCGTACCTGCCACCCGGCGGCAAGCACCTGCGGATCATCCGCGACGGTGCGCGCTGGCGCTGCCGGGTCGACGACGGCCCGGCGGTGAACCGGCACAAGCCGGCCGTCGACGTGCTGTTCCGCTCGGTGGCGCAGGCCGCCGGCGGCAATGCCATCGGCGCCATCCTCACCGGCATGGGCGATGACGGCGCACGCGGCCTGCTGGAAATGCGCCAGGCCGGTGCGCCGACGCTGGTGCAGGACGAGGCCACCAGCGTGGTCTGGGGCATGCCCGGTGCCGCGTTCAAGCTCGGCGCGGCCGAGGAACAGGTGCCGTTGGAGCGCATTACGGAACGATTGCTGGCGCTGGCCCGCGGCTGACCGTCCACCGCATTGCACCGCCTCACCCTGTCTTCCAGACGCCGGCCCCGGAAGGGTCGGCGTGGCTGTTTTGCTTTTCAAGGAGCTTGACGATGGCCCAGCGTACCTTCCGCATTCAATCATCCCTGCTGGCGACCGCCCTGCTGGTCCCACTGACGGCTGCCGCTGACGGGCTGCCGCCATCGCCGCAGGCCACCCCTGCCGCTGCCGCCGTCACGGACGGTGTTGCACCGTGGACCGAGCGGGTCCAGATCCAGAGCGGTCCGGATACCGGATCGCAGCGTGTCCACGCACCGGATGTAGCACTGCGCATCGTTACCCCCGATGACAGCGAGGCGCTCACCCCGAAGGGACTGGCACTGCTCTTCAGCGGCAATGAGCCGGACTACTTCCGGCGCAACACCCTGCCCGGCAGCATCGTCGAGAGCAAGGCCAGCCCTGCCATCACCCTCATGCCGTCGGTGGCCAAGGCACTGGTGGGCGGCTACTTCAGGCACGTCCCCGATGCTGTGCCCAACCAAGCCAGCACCCTGCGCTTCAGTGCGGACAGATGGGCCCTGGTGCACCAGGGCAATACGCGGAAGGATCCCCTCTACCGCCTCAATCACTCCAGCACCATCCAGCAGCGCCGTGCCGATGGCACGCTGGCGGAAATCATCAGCTGCAATGACAGCGACAACCGGGCGACTCTGGACGCATGGCAAGCCAATGATTACGCGCGGCTCAAGGCGGCCGCGCAGATGATCACGATGAAATGCATCGAGAAGCTGGTCAAGAGAATCCCCGCGATGTACCCGCGCCCGTTGGCCGCTGAAGATGTCAGCGCCTTCGCTGACGGCGTCGTGCCACCGGCACGCGTGCGCGTCTACGCCGCCCTGGGGCGGACCACCACCCTGTACACCGATGCCGCCTGCCGCGAAGACTACCGCGACAGGATCGACGTCAAGTACAACAACGCCGGCGACAAGGGCGTGCTCGGCATCCCCGTCACGGAAACCCTGCGCAGCAAGGAGAACGAGCGGTTCTCCATGCTCAGCTACCAGGAATACGAAGTACCCGGTGGCAAGCCGCTGATCTTCGAGGCACGCTTCGACGCAAGCAGTCGCCTGTACTGCGACGGCAAGCTGTCGGGCCAGTTCGTGGCCAGACCCGGCCAGGATTACGAGGTGGAATTTGAAGTGGCCGACAAGATCTGTCGGCTGCATATCCGCCAGGTGCATGCCGACGGCAGCATGACCCCGCAGCAGGCACGGGCGACCCCGACCATCTGTGAGGGCACCCGCGCGCCGGTCCGCATCGAGCCGCGCCAGGACATGCAGGTGCTGCTGTTCAACCCCGGCCAGCTGCAGATCCAGGATGCCAACCAAGGCAGCGCACCGCGGCAGCTGAGCGACGATGCGGGCAGCAGCGAGGCACTGCAGCAGATGCTGCAGCAGGCCAGCGGGAATCCCGGCACGCGCCTGTGCGTGGTGGTACCGGCCACGGACTACAGCAGCGTCCTGCACGATGCCGTTCGCCAACGCGTGCTGGATGCACCGCAGGTGTTGCCCAGCCTGTGGGAGGAAGCGGCGTCAGTGAACCAGCGCCGCAATGCCGCCGCCGATGCTCCGCTCGACATCGCCACTGCGGTGAGCCACTGCAAGGCGTTCCCGATCAAGGAATTCGTGGCGCAGTGAGTCGCAGCGCGCGCCTCCATCATTTTTCCCCAAGGAGTGCCACCGTGGCATTACGCCCAACCTGCCTCACCGCCGCGATCGCGGCCTGCCTGCTGCTGGCTCCGTCGGCCCACGCCATCGACGAAGCGCCCGCACCCACACCTGTCGCCGCCGCCGTAGCCGCGACCGAGGCAACGCCCGATCCGGCGGCGAATGCCGCACCGGCGCCAGAGGCATCGGACGCTGCGTCCACGGCTGCTGTATCCGTTGATGAAGCAGCGGCAACCGTGGCCGCCCCCGCCGCCGGGAATGTTGCAGCGGCTCCGGCGCCCGCCACCGATCTCAGCAGCCTGCAACGGGTGAAGGTCACCTCCGGCCTGGGGCTTGGGCCCAACGGCAATCGCGTGGGCGACCCTGTCCTGCGCCTGGTAATGCGCGCCGACACTGCTGCCGTCACCGCGGCCAAGGTCGGGCTGTCCGCTCTGGCGTTCGTCACTGGCGTGGGTGACATCGGCACCAGCAACAGCTTCAGCAAGAACAACGTGCGTGGCGACGACATTCAATCCGTGCCCAGCCCGGCCTACGGCGCGTTGCCGGGCATGATCCGTGAGCAGCTGGCGCTCTATTTCGCAGCGCATCCCGGCGCCATTCCCAGCGACGAGCGTACCGTGGAGGCCAGCGCCGGTCAGTGGTCGCTGGTGTACCAGAAGCTCAGCGACGCAGAGACACCCTACGAGCTGCGCCACGATGTAACCATCGGCTTCCCGCTGGTGCGCAAGCTGTTCCGCAGCGCCAGTGGCGGCCAGGGCGTGCACTGCCAGGACGAAGCGCGGGTTGCCCCGCTGCAGGAATGGCAGGCCGACAACTACGCCAAGGCGAAAGCCGCATCGCGTGAATTCGCCGAAGCCTGCATGGTCCGCTTCGTCGCCGAACTGCCGCGCCTGTTCCCCGACCACGGCGTGTTGCCGGAAACGGCCGCGGAACCGGAGCTGCCTACGGACGCGCCAGCCGTGACCGAGGAAGCGGCCGCCGTCACCCAGGCTTGACGCCCCGGTAGTGCCGCCCGCTGGCCGGCAACGCTCTTGACCTCGCGCGTGTGCCGGCAAGCGGCCGGCACTACCAGGCATCATCCGCACAACAAAAAACCCCCGGCGTTCACCGGGGGCTCTTCGTTTCAGCTGGATGCCGGCCAGCGGCCGGCACTACCCTCAGGCAGCGACCGTGTTGGCCACGTCCTGGTATTCCTCGATCTGGTCGAAGTTCATGTAGCGGTAGATCTCCGCGCCGCTGGCGGCGATCACGCCCACATCGGCCATGTACTCTTCCTTGGTCGGGATGCGGCCCAGACGCGAGCAGATCGCGGCCAGTTCCGCCGAACCCAGGTACACGTTGGTGTTGCGGCCCAGGCGGTTCGGGAAGTTGCGGGTCGAGGTCGACATCGCGGTGGAGCCTTCGCGGATCTGCGCCTGGTTGCCCATGCACAGCGAGCAACCCGGCATTTCCATGCGTGCGCCGGTGGCGCCGAAGGTGCCGTACACGCCTTCCTTGGTCAGCTCGGACGCATCCATCTTGGTCGGCGGGGCCACCCACAGGCGGGTCGGCAGGTCGCGCTTGCCTTCCAGCAGCTTCGCAGCCGCACGGAAGTGACCGATGTTGGTCATGCACGAACCGATGAACACTTCGTCGATCTTCGCACCCGCGACTTCGGACAGGGTCTTCACGTCGTCCGGGTCGTTCGGGCAGGCCACGATCGGCTCGTGGATGTCGGCCAGGTCGATCTCGATGACGGCGGCGTACTCGGCGTCGGCATCCGGCTCCAGCAGCTCCGGGTTGGCCAGCCACGCTTCCATCTTCTCGATACGACGCTGCAGCGAACGCGGATCCTGGTAACCCTCGGCAATCATCCACTTCAGCAGGGTGATGTTGCTGGTCAGGTACTCGATGATCGGTTCCTTGTTCAGGCGCACCGAGCAGCCGGCCGCCGAACGTTCGGCCGAGGCATCGGACAGTTCGAACGCCTGTTCGACCTTCAGCTCCGGCAGGCCTTCGATTTCCAGGATGCGGCCGGAGAAGATGTTCTTCTTGCCAGCCTTGGCCACGGTCAGCAGGCCCGACTTGATCGCGTACAGCGGGATCGCGTTGACCAGGTCACGCAGGGTCACGCCCGGCTGCATCTTGCCCTTGAAGCGCACCAGCACCGACTCCGGCATGTCCAGCGGCATGACGCCGGTGGCAGCGGCGAAGGCGACCAGGCCCGAACCGGCCGGGAACGAAATGCCCACCGGGAAACGGGTGTGCGAGTCGCCGCCGGTGCCGACGGTATCCGGCAGCAGCATGCGGTTGAGCCAGCTGTGGATCACGCCGTCGCCCGGACGCAGCGAGATGCCGCCACGGGTGGAGATGAATTCCGGCAGGGTGTGGTGGGTCTTGACGTCCACCGGCTTCGGGTAGGCCGCGGTGTGGCAGAACGACTGCATCACCAGGTCGGCCGAGAAGCCCAGGCAGGCCAGGTCCTTCAGCTCGTCACGGGTCATCGGGCCGGTGGTGTCCTGCGAGCCCACCGAGGTCATCTTCGGTTCGCAGTAGGTGCCCGGGCGCATGCCCTGCCCTTCAGCCAGGCCACAGGCGCGGCCGACCATCTTCTGTGCCAGCGAGAAGCCCTTGCCGGTGTCGGCCGGCTGCACCGGCAGGCGGAACAGGTCGGTCGGGGCCAGGCCCAGCGCTTCGCGCGCCTTGCCGGTCAGGCCACGGCCGATGATCAGCGGAATGCGGCCACCGGCCCGCACTTCGTCGAACAGCACGTCGGACTTGACCTGGAACTCGGCGATCACTTCGCCGTTCTTCAGCGCCTTGCCTTCGTACGGACGCAGCTCGACCACATCGCCGTGCTCCATCTTCGACACGTCCAGCTCGATCGGCAGCGCGCCGGCATCTTCCATGGTGTTGTAGAAGATCGGGGCGATCTTCGAACCCAGGCAGACGCCACCGGCGCGCTTGTTCGGGATGTACGGAATGTCATCGCCCGTCCACCACAGCACACTGTTGGTGGCCGACTTGCGCGAGGAACCGGTACCGACCACGTCGCCCACATAGGCGACCAGGTGACCCTTGTCCTTCAGGTCGAGGATCTGCTGGATCGGGCCGCGCTTGCCGTCTTCTTCCGGGGTGAACGGCGCATCGTCGCGCTTGTTCTTCAGCATCGCCAGGGCGTGCATCGGAATGTCAGGGCGGGTGGTCGCGTCCGGTGCCGGCGACAGGTCGTCGGTGTTGGTCTCACCCGGCACCTTGAACACGGTGACGGTCAGGCTCTGCGGCACTTCCGGGTTGCTGGTGAACCACTCGGCATCGGCCCAGCTCTGCAGCACGGACTGGGCGTTGGCGTTGCCGGCCTTGGCCTTTTCCTGCACGTCGTGGAAGGCGTCGAACACCAGCAGGGTCTTCTTCAGAGCATCGGCAGCGATGGCGCCGACGCTGGCATCGTCCAGCAGCTGCACCAGCGGCGCGACGTTGTAACCGCCCAGCATGGTGCCCAGCAGTTCGGTGGCGCGCTCGCGGCTGATCAGCGGGTTCTGCTCGCTGCCCAGTGCGATCGCGGCCAGGTACGAGGCCTTGACCTTGGCAGCGTCATCGACGCCGGCCGGCACGCGGTGGGTCAGCAGGTCGAGCAGGAACTCGGCCTCGCCCTGCGGCGGGTTCTTCAGCAGTTCGATGACATCGGCCGTCTGCTGCGCGGTCAGCGGCAGGGGCGGGATGCCAAGCGCAGCGCGCTCGGCGACGTGGTGGCGGTAGGCTTCCAACATGACAACTCCCGGGTAATGCGTGAGGTGAATAAAAAGTGGGCTCAGGCTTGCGGCACGATCAGCTTCAGGCCCTTGAAGTAGTCGCGATAAAACGTGTCGTTCCAGGTGATCAGGCCGTCGCACTGCAGCAGTGCGTGGGCGCCGACCATGAATTCGTCCAGGCTGCGGCGGCTGCCGCTGCGCTGGCGGTGACGGCGGTGCATCTCGCCGGCGCGCAACGCCGACTTGGCTTCCATCGGGTTGAAGTGCACGCCCATTTCTTCCAGCGCTTCGAGCACCTCGGCGCCGCCGCGCAGTGATGCGCAGACTTCGGCCAGGGTCGCGCCGCAGACCACCACGCGGCCACCGACCAGGCTCTGCCGGAGGATGGCCTCCACGGCATCGGCCTGCGGACCATTGCTGAGCAGCTCGACCAGTACCGGCGAATCGACGGCGATCATCACCGATCAGTCCTCGTCGCGCACCGAACGCACGGCTGCGTCGGACGATTCGAAGCCGTCCAGCGCGAACTTGCCGCGTGCCCGTGAAATGGCATCGTCAACACTCTTGCGCAGGATGATGCGGCTGCCGTCCAGCTCGACCTTCAGCAGCGTGCCCTTGGTCAGGCCGAGGGCATCACGCACCGCCTTGGGCAGGGTGATCTGTCCGCGTTCTGCAACAGTGGCTTCCATCGGTACGCCCTCTTCGGTATGCATGAATTATACATACCGAAAGGGCCATACCGCCAGCTGCGTCCCTGCAACACCGACCGCAGGCAGGCAGTGAACCTGATACGCTCGCCCCTTCCCTGCCCGCTGCGGCTGCAGGTCCGCCGACAGATTTCCGCGAATGTCACCCGGCGGTAGTCGTTCAGGTATCAGTTTGCTAGCGCCCACGGGTAGCCGCCGCCAACGGCCACCCATGGCGCTGTTTTCGTCGTGCTACGTGAGCCCATCTTTCCTGAACGGGAAAATATCTGGTCCGCCAGGAACCCGCCAGCCGGTAGTCAAACGCGCGGCAAGCCGTGGCCGGGACCGCCCGCAAACCGAAGCGCACTGGCAAAGCCCGCCTGCCCTGCCAGCATCAGATCCGCTGGGCAAATGCCTTGCCGCGCACTATTCGCGCCGCGAGCCCGCTATCTGGCATTTCTACCGTGCCCATCCATGCCAGCCCTTCAGGAAGCTGCACAGCGTCAAGCAGTTGAATGCAACGCAGCCGCTGGTGGCTGTCACTGACGCGCAGCCGATCAAGAATGGTTTCCTTCGGCCCTGCGTCAGGCACCACCACGACCACCAGCCTGTGGCGATCGCTCCGCCACCGCGATCGTTGCTGCAACAGGCTTACCGATCTCGCGATCGCCCGTACGCGCCGCAATGCGCGCCCCATGTCTTCGCGTACGTAATCAGGCATCTCAAATGGTTCAAAGACACTGAGCGGATCCAGCCAGTCCCATTCCTCGGCCTCGACATGCGCCGCGAGTGCGTCGGCAGCCACGTCACGCCGCAGAGCCGCCAGGGTGGAGGCGTCTGTCCCTGCCCGGTGCAGAAGTCGCAATCGCAACCGGCGGCAATGTCGATCCATGTCGATCGACTGGCCCGCACAGCGGTCAAGCATCTCCAACGCCTTTGCACCATCTCCGCTGTCAATGGCGTCGCCGATCAGCATTGAATGCGCAAGCGTGAGATCCTGTTCGCCGGAGACCACCGCATCGTTCAGGATCTGCTGCCAATCCGCCTCCGCCAGCTCCCGCTGCAGCCAGCCCAGCCGTTCCAGCGCGCGTGCAGGCAGTGCCTGGGTACTCCGGCGACAGAGCAGCTGGTCACGATCCCGGCGTAGGCACTCGCACCGCTGCACATGCCGCCGCCACGCGTCAGCAGCATCGGCAGGCCACCGGCGATCCAGCGCATCCGCCAGCAACGTGGACGTCAGCATCGGCACCAGCACCGAGAGCGCCGATCGCCCCTCACCCACCGGATCCAGCACCGGTGTGCCATTGCCCAGCAACATGCGAATCCGGTCACTCAACCGTGGATGCGCCTCCAAAGGTGCAACACCGCACAGCACGGCTTCGTCGAGCCAGTAGCGCTGTTCACTCGGGCCGGGCCAGTGCAGCGCCCCATCCAGCAACCCTGCAAAGGGTTTTCCTTCCGGCGCGTCAGGCAGCGTGTCCACGGGGAAGAACAAAGGCCACCAGTGCGTTGACAGCGTATGCCTTGCCAATCCGATCATCGCGAGCGTCTGCGCAACCTGCGCGCTTCCGCAGCACTGCGCCGCCGCAAGGTCGGCGCGGTACTCACAGCTGTACGAGAGGCGACGCCATCGGCGCTCGGCCAGTGGACCGCACAGTCGGCCGACCCACGCCACCAGACTCCACATTGATCTTGCGTACCGCGTACCTGCACCGTCCGGCGCCCTACGCGATGTCAGTGCCAGCAATCTGACCAGCAGCGTGTGCAATACAGCACGCGCTCCCTCGACGTGCCCCAGCTCGTGTGCGATGACCGCCCGCAGCTGCTCGGGTGAGAGCATCGCCATCAATGGAAAGCCCAGTGTCACCCGCAGCACCGGCGTGGTCCCCGGACGCCAGCGACGCTCGATCGTTATCGAGGCATTGCACTCATCGTGGATCCAGATCTGATCGATGGGCGCCAGCCTCCTCGCTGCTGCTACGGCATCCAACACCGCGAACAACGCAGGGGCCTCGTTCCTTCGCACGGCCGGCCACGGTGCCACATCGGCAGGTGTCGCCCGATACCCGGCCAGCATACGAGTGACGGCGCACAGATGAAGCAGCGCAAGCACCGGCATGGGAACCAGCAGGACGTGCAACCACGGCAGGCTGGCATGCCCGGCCCAGGCTAGTGTCAGTACGGCGATCAGCGGAGCTGTCGCGATCACTGCCAGCGGCAGGGCCAACAGAACCACGCCTCCAATGCCCGCCAGCACCCCGCCCGCAGCCTCACGAACCCGGCGGGCCGACCACGCGGCCGATGTCGCGTCAGCCTGCATCTGAGTCGGGTGGCGCCTCACCGAACGTCAGCGCGTAGGCCACGGGGTCAGCCTGCTTCCGATCACGTTCGATGGCGCGGCGCCAACGAAGGCCGCCCAGCCAGTGGCCCTTCATCTGCAGGCGATCCTGCAGGCCTGCAAGGTCCGGATCGTCCGGCTCACGCTCGCTGGCGCGCTCCAGCCAGACGCTTGCCAGCCAGCGGTTGGTGACGACACCGATGCCCGCAAGGAATGCGTCGGCGAAGAATCTGGACGCCCATGCCTCCAGCTCAGTGTCATCCTGAAGCCAGATACGAACCAGGACGGTATGGACTGCCTCATGCTGCTCATCCGTGGTTCCTTCCCAAAGCATCCGCACCAGGGTCTGCATTGCGTACGGCCAAGCCCGATCGTGCGGCAGCGTGACCTCGTTGACACGCCGATAGCAACGCAGCGCGTCGGCGCGCGCTTGGGGACAACCATCGCTATAGAAGGCTTTTGCACGCCTGAGCCCCCAGTTGCACAGGGCAACCGGGTGATCGGCGGCCGCGGCGGTTTCGAGCAGCGCCGCGCTCCGGGCCGCGTCCGGGACCGCACGACCGCGCTTGGCGGGCGGTGCATCTGGCGATAGCTCGCCGGAGTACACCAGCATGGCGCCCGCGTGACCACGTGCGACAAGTCGCTCGAACAATGCGATCCCGGCATCCGAATCGATGCCGTCATACAGATTGAATGCGTGCTGGCCCACATCCGTGCCTTGAGCCTCGGCCATACGCAGCGCCAGGTCGAAGCGGGCTTCCCTGCAGCCAGCCGCCAAGGGCGCATCGCCAGCAAGACCAAAGGCATCGCACTGGCGGGCGACGTCCAGCCACAACAGCGCACACGCATCGTTATGCAGAAGCTCTTCAAGCTCCAGGCAACGGCGCATCAGACCAGCGCTGTCATCAATTCCAACATGGGCGACGCACTGCTCCAGCGTATACAGACTCCGCTCGGCGAATGCGTAAGGCATCAGCTCGAACATCTCCACCAACATCGCGTACACGCGCTGCATTTCAGCCTTGTTCCAGCAAACTTCGCCGCCCACCTCCGTCCGTGCCTGATAGGCAAGGTGCCGGGTATAGGCCCTCAACGCACGTGCACGGGTATCCGGCAGCAAGTCTGCAGCCAGCAGGGCATCAAGGCTTTCCCTTACCTGCGCGATGTCCTCCGGGTCTTCACTGTCATCGATCATCCCGATCCAGTCATTCTCCTTCAGCTCGCGCAGATCATTGCGCTGCGCCTCGGTCAGCCCCTTGCAGATCGGACCGTCGATGAAACCCTGCATCTGCTCGTGGCTTCCTCCCCAGCGTGGATAGAGGAAATACAGATAGTCACCCAGCAGGTCCAGGTCGTTGGGGCTGACTGCCAATGCCTGCCGCAGCCAGTAGATCTTGCCGTCCTCGAACTCGTGCGGCAGCCGTGGTGCAAGGCACTCCGGCAGGCAGGGCATCTGCTGCAGAGCCCCGCCGAGGGACGCCACATGCGCCAATCCTGCCTGCCAGGTCAGCTCATCATGGCCATCAGTGTCCGGGTACGCATCCGGCACTTTGCCAACCTGCTGATCCAGCAGCCATTGCGGCTCACCGAGATAGCACGTGACCCTCAACAGTCGATGCCATGCCTGTCGCCCGCGCGGGTCACAGCTCAGCGCCTGCAGGAAGCAGGCTACTGCGTGGTCTCTGGCCAGGCCGGCGCCGATCCACTGACTGCGGCCCACCTGGTTCGCGCACCGTGCTGAACGGATGCGTGCGGCGGCCTGCGCCCAGGCAGCACCCAGCACCAGCCAGGCATGGTAGCTCTGCGGGCACCGTGCAACCCACTCCCGCAACAGCTCCATCAACCGGATCTGTTCAACCCACGGCGCGATCAGCTGCTGCATCAGCCATTGCGCTGAGCCCAGCCCGGTCCGCGGCTCCTCCAGGTCGTCACGACTGGCAAACAGGGCGTCCAGGGCCTGCCCCTGACCGGCCAGAAGCAGCTCCCGGGCAGTGTTACGGGCGCTGACGGCATCAGCGACCTCCGGGCGTTCGTGGGGGGCGGTCAGGCGTTCATGGGTCATTGGCTGGAACTTGCTGGGATCAACCGTTCACTCTGGTTGGCCTCGCCAGCAGCCGCCATGAAGAAAGTTGCAAAATCGGCAGGGGCACGAAGAACCGTGACATCGGCACTACATACAGCCCTGTAACCTTGCGTCCTGCGCCAAGGGCGTTCCGGCCCCTCTCCGCTCGGCCATACTGGCGGGGATCGGGCGGCCGCAACGCCACCGTCACACGCAAGCAGGCCCGCCGCGGTGGGCCAGTGCAAGCCATCCGCAAGAAGGAGTTTCCCCGCATGAGCGATTCGTTCTCCACCCGCAGCCAGCTGGACGTCGGCGGCAAGACCTACGACTACTTCAGCCTGCCCACGCTGGGCCAGCGCTTCGACATCTCCCACCTGCCCTACTCGATGAAGATCCTGCTGGAGAATCTGCTCCGGCACGAGGATGGCGGCGTCACCGTCGGCAAGGATCACATCGAGGCCGTGGCCCGCTGGAACCCGGCGGCCGAGCCGGACACCGAGATCGCCTTCATGCCGGCGCGCGTGGTCCTGCAGGACTTCACCGGCGTGCCCTGCGTGGTCGACCTGGCCGCAATGCGCGATGCGGTGGTCAAGCTGGGCGGTCGCCCGGAACAGATCAACCCGCTGATCCCCTCCGAACTGGTCATCGACCACTCGGTGCAGGTGGACGTGTTCGGCAAGCCCGACGCACTGGACCTCAACGGCAAGATCGAATTCCAGCGCAACCAGGAACGCTACGGCTTCCTTCGCTGGGGCCAGAAGGCCTTCGACAACTTCAAGGTGGTGCCGCCCAACACCGGCATCGTCCACCAGGTCAACCTGGAAAACCTGGCTCGCGTGGTGATGACCGCGGACAAGGATGGCAAGGCCATCGCCTATCCGGACACGGTGTTCGGCACCGACAGCCACACCACGATGATCAACGGCATCGGCGTGCTCGGCTGGGGCGTGGGCGGCATCGAAGCCGAGGCGGCCATGCTCGGCCAGCCTTCGTCGATGCTGATTCCGCAGGTGGTCGGCTTCAAGCTGACCGGCAAGCTGCCCGAAGGCGCCACCGCCACCGACCTGGTGCTGACCGTCACCCAGATGCTGCGCAAGCTCGGCGTGGTCGGCAAGTTTGTCGAGTTCTACGGCGACGGCCTGCAGCACCTGCCGCTGGCCGACCGCGCGACCATCGGCAACATGGCCCCGGAATACGGCGCCACCTGCGGCATCTTCCCGATCGACAACGAATCGCTGACCTACCTGCGCCTGTCCGGCCGCAGCGAAGAGCAGATCGCCCTGGTCGAAGCCTATGCCAAGGCGCAGGGCCTGTGGCACGACGCCAACAGCCCGCATGCGCAGTACAGCACCACGCTGGAACTGGACATGGGCACGGTCAAGCCCTCGCTGGCCGGCCCCAAGCGCCCGCAGGACCGCGTGCTGCTGGAAGACGTGCAGAAGAACTACCGCGACGCCCTGGTCGGCATGACCGCCAACCGTGACAAGCGCAGCGAGGATGTGTCCACCTTCGTCAACGAAGGTGGCGGCGCCGCAGTGGGCAACGAGCAGTTGGCCAAGGGCTACGCCGACATCGAGATGGACGGCAGGAAAGTGCGGCTGAAGGATGGCGCAGTGGTCATCGCCGCCATCACCTCGTGTACCAACACCTCCAACCCGGCGGTGATGATCGGCGCCGGCCTGCTGGCCCGCAACGCGGCCGCCAGGGGCCTGGACCGCAAGCCGTGGGTCAAGACCTCGCTCGGCCCAGGCTCGCGCGTGGTCACCGACTATCTGGAAAAGGCCGGTGTACTCACCGAGCTGGAGAAGATCGGCTTCTATGTGGTCGGCTATGGCTGCACCACCTGCATCGGCAATTCCGGCCCGCTGCCGACCGAAGTCAGCGCCGGCATCGCCAGTGGCGACCTGGTGGTGACCTCGGTGCTGTCGGGCAACCGCAACTTCGAGGGCCGCGTGCACCCCGAAGTAAAGATGAACTACCTGGCCAGCCCGCCGCTGGTGGTGGCCTACGCCATCGCCGGTACCACCGACATCGACCTGACCAGCGAACCGCTGGGCACCGGCAGCGATGGCCAGCCGGTGTACCTGCGCGACATCTGGCCGAGCAACAAGGAAATCGGCGACGTCATCGCCGCTACCGTCGGCCCGGAGATGTTCAAGCAGAACTACGCCGACGTGTTCAAGGGCGATACCCGCTGGAACACCATCGCCTCGCCGGACGGTGATCTGTACGCGTGGAGCGATGCGTCCACCTACATCAAGAACCCGCCGTACTTCGATGGCATGACCATGCAGGTCGGCACCATCGACGACGTGCACGGCGCGCGCGTGATGGGCCTGTTCGGCGATTCGATCACCACCGACCACATCTCCCCGGCCGGCAACATCAAGAAGGATTCGCCGGCAGGCCGCTTCCTGCAGGAGCGCGGCGTGCAGCCGGCCGACTTCAACAGCTACGGCAGCCGCCGCGGCAACGATGACGTGATGGTCCGCGGCACCTTCGCCAACATCCGCATCAAGAACCTGATGTTCGGTGGCGAAGAAGGCGGCAACACCCTGTACTACCCGGCCAACGGTGGCCAGCCGGAAAAGCTGGCGATCTACGACGCGGCGATGAAGTACAAGGCCGACAAGGTGCCGCTGGTGGTGCTGGCCGGCAAGGAGTACGGCACCGGTTCGTCGCGTGACTGGGCCGCCAAGGGCACCCTGCTGCTGGGCGTGAAGGCGGTCATCGCCGAGAGCTTCGAGCGCATCCACCGCTCCAACCTGGTCGGCATGGGCGTGCTGCCGCTGCAGTTCCGCAACGGTGAAAACGCACAGTCGCTGGGCCTGGACGGTTCGGAAGTGATCGATGTCACCGGCTTGGAGGATGGTGCCAGCAAGCGCGCCACGGTCACCGCGACCAAGGCCGATGGCACGAAGAAGACCTTCGAAGTGTCGGTGATGCTGCTGACCCCGAAGGAAGTGGAGTACTTCCGTCATGGTGGCCTGCTGCAGTATGTGCTGCGACAGCTCGCCAGCAAGTAACGCCTGACCTGTAGAGCCGAGCCCGCGCTCGGCTGCATCACCACAGCATCAGCCGAGCATGGGCTCGGCTCTACAAGAAAAAGGGCCGGATCCTCACAGATCCGGCCCTTCCTTTTGCTTCCGTGTAGAGCCGAGGCTGCCCTCGGCTGCATTTCCGCGAGCAGCAGCCGAGCATCGGCTCGGCTCTACACAACATCACCGGCGCGGCGCATCCGGGTCGGTACGCAGCGCCTTCAACAGGCCCCACATGTAGAACGCCAGGATGAACGAGAACGGCAGGCCGCACAGCACCACCGCCGTCTGCATCGCGCTGAAGTTGCCGGCCAGCAGCAGGCCGACGCTGGCCACGGTGATGCCCGCCGCCCAGAACACGCGCAGCCAGATCGGCGCGTCATGCCCGTCCTCCACGCCATCATCGACACGACGGGTGCACAGGTTGGCGATCATCAGCGTGCCCGAATCAACCGGGGTCAGGAACAACACGAAACCGATCACCACCGCCGCACCGGCGATGTACGGCGCTGCAGGCAGGTACTCCAGCAGCTTGAACAGGGTCATCGCCGCATCATGCTGGGCCACTTCGCCCAGCACCGCCTGGCCGTGGTTCAACACCAGGTCGATGGCGGTGTTGCCGAAGATCGACAGCCACGCCAGGGTGAAACCCAGCGGGATCAGCAGCACGCCCATGATCACTTCGCGGATGGTGCGGCCGCGCGAGATGCGCGCCACGAACAGGCCCACGAACGGTGCCCAGGCAATCCACCAGGCCCAGTAGAACAGCGTCCACGAGCCCATCCACTCACGCCCCTTCGGGTCATTGAGGTACATGTCGAAGCTCTTGCGCACGAACGCGCCCAGATAGTCGCCGGTGTTCTGCACCAGGCCATCGAACAGGTGCAGGGTCGGACCGGTCACCAGCACGAACAGCAGCAGCAGGCACAGCAGCCGCACGTTGAGGTTGGACAGCCAGGCGATGCCCTTCTCCACACCGGCAACGACGCCGATGGTGGCCACGACCATCATCACCAGCACGATCGCCACCAGCACCTGCGGCGTATCCGGGATGTGGAACAGGTAGACCAGGCCGGACTGCACCACCAGCGCACCGATGCCGAGGTTGGTGACCATCGAGATCAGCGTCGCCAGGATGCCGAAGCCATCGACCATGTCACCGATGCGGCCATGGATGCGCTCGCCGAAGATCGGGTACAGCGCCGAACGCAGCGCCAGCGGCAGGTTGCGGCGGTAGGCGAAGTAGCCCAGCGCCACGCCGACCAGGGCGTACAACGCCCAGCCGTGCAGCCCCCAGTGCAGGAAGGTCAGCACCATTGCTTCGCGTCCGGCCGCGACGGTGCCGCCGGGCTGCCCGGGCGGGTTGAGGAAATGGTCCAGCGGCTCGTAGGCGCCGTAGTACAGCAGCGCGATGCCGATGCCGGCCGAGAACAGCATCGACACCCAGGCCACGTAGCCGAAGGCGGGCGATTCCTCGTTATGGCCCAGGCGGATGCGCCCATACGGCGAGAACGCCAGCCACAGCACGAAGCCCAGGCAGGCCACGATCAGCAGCATGTACCACCAGCCGAACGCCGCCGAGACCTCGGCCTGTGCCCATTGCAGCCAGTGCTCGCTGGCCTGCGGGAAGAACACGGTCAACGCACCGAGGATGCCGATGGAGACCGACGAACTGAAGAACACGCAACGGTTCAAGCGCAGGGGCGAGCGCTTGGGATGAGCCAGGGAAGACATGGGGTCGTCTCATCAGTCCAGGGGGGCACATGGGCGGGGCCGGACCGGAAACCGGGCCCATGGCGTGGGGGCGCGACCGGCATCGTAGGGTTTATTGATTGAACGTTCAATCAATAAAAAGTATGATCTTCACCAGCCCGGCATCCCGGGTCGCAATCCGTGGAGAGACAATGCCGAAGAAAGGCGTGGAACCGGTCCGCCGCGAGCAGCTGATCCGGGCCACTTTCCAGACCATCGACGAGATCGGCATGGCCGATGCCACCGTCGCCACCATCGCAAAGAAGGCCGGCCTGTCCAGCGGCATCGTCGCCCACTACTTCGGCGACAAGGACGGCCTGCTCAATGCCGCGATGCGGCAGATCCTGCGCGAGCTGAAGGCCGCCGTCGCCCGCTATCGCGACGCTGCCGCCGGCGACGCACGTTCACAGCTTCGCGCCATCGTCGATGGCAACTTCGACGACAGCCAGACCAACGGGACCGCCATGCGTGTATGGCTGACGTTCTGGGCCGCGAGCATGCACCAGCCGGAACTGACCCGGCTGCAGCGTGCCAACGACCAGCGACTGTTCTCCAACCTCTGCCACCAGTTCAACCGCCAGTTGCCGCATGCACAGGCACGCCTGTCCGCACGCGGACTGGCCGCGATGATCGACGGCCTGTGGCTGCGCGGCAGCCTGGTCGGCGGTGACTTCAACGCCGACAAGGCACGCCGCATCGCCTACGGCTACATCGATTTCCAATTGCAGGCCAACGCGCCCTGAGCGCGCCAGCAACCCGCCCCACCCCTTCCAGGAGCAAGCCGATGACCACCCTGCCCGTGCAACAGCTCTACATCCACGGCCGCCGCATCGATGCCACCAGTGGCAAGACCTTCCAGACCATCAACCCGGCCACTGGCCAGGTGCTGGCCGACGTGCAGATCGCCAGCCAGGCCGATGTCGAGCGCGCGGTTGAAAGCGCGAGCGAAGGCCAGAAGGTGTGGGCAGCGATGACCGCGATGGAGCGCTCGCGCATCCTGCGCCGCGCCGTCGAGATCCTGCGCGAGCGCAATGACGAGCTGGCCCATCTGGAAACCCTGGATACCGGCAAGGCGCTGGCCGAAACCACCACGGTGGACATCGTCACCGGTGCCGACGTGCTGGAGTACTACGCCGGCCTGGCCACGGCCATCGAAGGCATCCAGCTGCCGCTGCGCGAATCGAGCTTCTTCTATACCCGGCGCGAGCCGCTGGGCGTGGTCGCCGGCATCGGCGCCTGGAACTACCCGATCCAGATCGCCATGTGGAAGTCGGCCCCGGCCCTGGCCGCCGGCAATGCGATGGTGTTCAAGCCGTCCGAAGTAACCCCGCTGACCGCGATCAAGCTGGCCGAGATCTACACCGAAGCCGGCGTGCCGGACGGCGTGTTCAACGTCGTGCAGGGCCCCGGCCGCGAGATCGGTAACTGGCTGACCGAGCACCCGGTGATCGAGAAGATCTCCTTCACCGGCGGCGTCGCCACCGGCAAGAAGGTGATGGCCAGCGCCGCCTCGTCGTCGCTGAAGGAAGTGACCATGGAACTGGGCGGCAAGTCGCCGCTGGTGATCTGTGACGACGCCGATCTGGACCGTGCCGCCGACATCGCGGTGATGGCCAACTTCTTCAGCTCCGGCCAGGTCTGCACCAACGGCACCCGCGTGTTCGTGCCGCGCAGCATGCTGGCCGCGTTCGAAGCCGCCGTGGTCGAGCGCGTCAAGCGCATCCGCATCGGCGACCCGATGGCCGCCGAGACCAACTTCGGCCCGCTGACCAGCTTCCCGCACATGGACAACGTGCTGCGCTTCATCGAAAGCGGCAAGAGCGAAGGCGCGCGCCTGCTGACCGGCGGCGGTCGCGCCACCGACGGCGCCCTGGCCGAGGGCGCCTATGTGCTGCCGACGGTGTTCTCCGACTGCCGCGATGACATGACCATTGTCCGGGAAGAAATCTTCGGGCCGGTGATGAGCATCCTCGCCTACGACGACGAGGACGAAGTGGTGCGTCGTGCCAACGACACCACCTTCGGCCTGGCCGCAGGCGTGGTCAGCAAGGACATCAGCCGCGCACATCGCATCATCCATCGCCTGGAAGCCGGCATCTGCTGGATCAACACCTGGGGCGAGTCGCCGGCGGAAATGCCGGTCGGTGGCTACAAGCAGTCCGGTGTCGGCCGCGAGAACGGCATCTCCACCCTCGGCCACTACACCCGCATCAAGTCGGTGCAGGTCGAACTGGGCGACTACGCCAGCGTGTTCTGACCGGCGCGCCCCCGAGCACCGCCCATCGTCCGGCCACCGCGCCGATCCGACATTCCGCCGGGACGCCTGCACGCAGTGCGCCCGGCCTGCAGGAGAGCAACCATGAGCACCCATAACGAGTACGACTACATCATCATCGGCGCCGGTTCGGCCGGCAACGTGCTGGCCACCCGCCTCACCGAAGATGCCGATGTCAGCGTGCTGCTGCTGGAAGCCGGTGGCCCGGACTACCGGCTCGACTTCCGTACCCAGATGCCCGCCGCACTGGCCTTCCCGCTGCAGGGCAAGCGCTACAACTGGGCGTACAAGACCGATCCCGAGCCCTTCATGAACAACCGCCGGATGGATTGCGGTCGTGGCAAGGGCCTGGGCGGTTCGTCGCTGATCAACGGCATGTGCTACATCCGCGGCAACGCGATGGACTACGACAACTGGGCCGGCATGCCGGGCCTGGAAGACTGGACCTACCTAGACTGCCTGCCGTATTTCCGCAAGGCCGAAACCCGCGACATCGGCGCCAATGACTACCACGGCGGTGACGGCCCGCTGCGCGTCACCACGCCCAAGGCCGGCAACAACGAGCTGTTCGCAGCGATGGTCGAGGCCGGCGTGCAGGCCGGGTACCCGCGCACCGACGATCTCAACGGCTACCAGCAGGAAGGCTTCGGTCCGATGGACCGCACGGTCACCCCGAAGGGCCGTCGCTCCAGCACCGCCCGTGGCTACCTGGACCTGGCCAAGCCGCGCCCGAACCTGACCATCGTCACCCACGCGCTGACCGACCGCATCCTGTTCTCGGGCAAGCGCGCCGTGGGCGTGCAGTGGCTGCACAACGACCAGCCGCAGCGCGCCACCGCCCGCCGCGAAGTGCTGCTGTGCGGCGGCGCCATCGCCTCGCCGCAGATCCTGCAGCGCTCCGGCGTCGGCCCGGCCGACCTGCTGCGCAGCCTCGACATCGACCTGGTGCACCACCTGCCCGGCGTCGGCGCCAACCTGCAGGATCATCTGGAAATGTACCTGCAGTACGAGTGCAAGAAGCCGGTCTCGCTGGCCCCGGCACTGAAGCTGTACAACCAGCCGGCGATCGGCGCCGAATGGCTGTTCCTGGGCACCGGCATCGGCGCCAGCAACCAGTTCGAAGCTGGCGGTTTCATCCGCAGCGATGCCGAATTCGACTGGCCCAACCTGCAGTATCACTTCCTGCCGGTGGCGATCAATTACAACGGCTCCAACCCGATCAAGGCGCACAGCTTCCAGATGCATGTCGGTTCGATGCGCTCGCCGAGCCGTGGCCGCATCCACGTGCGCTCGAAGGACCCGCGCGAAGATCCCAGCATCCTGTTCAACTACATGTCGCACGACCAGGACTGGCGCGAGTTCCGTTCGGCGATCCGGATCACCCGCGAGATCTTCGCGCAGCCGGCGCTGGCACCGTACAGTGGCCGCGAGATCTCGCCGGGCAGCGCGCTGCAGACCGACGCGCAGATCGATGCGTTCGTGCGCGAGCATGCCGAGACCGCCTACCACCCGTCGTGCTCGAACAAGATGGGTCACGCCGATGATCCCATGGCGGTGGTCGACGGCCAGGGTCGCGTGCACGGCCTGGAAGCCCTGCGCATCGTCGATGCCTCGATCATGCCGCAGGTGGTCACCGGCAACCTCAACGCGCCGACCATCATGATCGCCGAGAAGCTGGCCGATGTGATCCGTGGCCGCACCCCGCTGCCGCGCAGCACTGCGCCGTACTACAAGGCCAACGGCGCTCCGGTGCGCAGCCGCGGCTGACACGGCTGCTCCGCCGGGCATGGCCCGGCGCTGCCTCTGCCCCTTCGGTAGCGCCGGGCCATGCCCGGCGTCTTCTGACGCATCCAGCCACTACGCGGCACGCCTCTTCGCGTTTTCCCTACGGGACGGTATGCTGCGGAGAGCGGTTCTGGCGGATACTGTCCGCGCCGCACCCATCATTACGATTCCTGGAGGGGGAATATGAGTCTGGATCGTCCCTGGCTGCAGAGCTATCCGAAAGGCGTTCCCGCCGAAATCGACGTCAACGAGTTCCATTCGGTAGTTTCGGTCTTCGACGCGTCCGTCGCGAAGTACCGCGACCGACCGGCCTACTCCAGTTTCGGCAAGACCCTCACCTACGGTGAGACCGATGCCCTGGTCGAGCAGTTCGCCGCTTACCTGCTGGGCGAGCTGAAGCTCAAGAAGGGCGACCGCGTCGCCCTGATGATGCCCAACTGCCTGCAGTACCCGGTGGCCACCTTCGGCGTGCTGCGTGCCGGCCTGACCGTGGTCAACGTCAACCCGCTGTACACCGCGCGCGAGCTGAAGCATCAGCTGGTCGACGCCGGGGTTGCCGCGATCGTGGTGGTGGACAACTTCGGCGACACCGTCGAACAGGTCATCGCCGATACGCCGGTCAAGCATGTGGTCACCACCGGCCTGGGCGACCTGCTCGGCACCAAGGGCGTGATCGTCAACTTCGTGCTCAAGTACATCAAGAAGATGGTGCCCAACTACCATCTGAAGGGCGCGGTGCGCTTCAAACAGGCGCTCAAGCTGGGCAGCCGCCACACGCTGCCGAAGGTCGAGATCGACCACGACGACGTGGCGTTCCTGCAGTACACCGGCGGCACCACCGGTGTGGCCAAGGGCGCGATGCTGACCAACCGCAACCTGATCGCCAACATGCAGCAGGCCTCGGCCTGGATCAGCGCATCGGGCATCGAGATGGGCAAGGAATGGATCATCACCGCCCTGCCGCTGTACCACATCTTCGCGTTGACGGCGAACGGCCTGGTCTTCATGAAGTTCGGTGGCTGCAACCACCTCATCACCAACCCGCGTGACATGAAGGGCTTCGTCAAGGAGCTCAAGTCGGTGCGCTTCACCGCGATCACCGGCGTCAACACGCTGTTCAACGGCCTGCTCAACACCCCCGGCTTCGACACCGTCGACTTCTCCTCGCTGAAGGTGACCCTGGGCGGCGGCATGGCCGTGCAGCGTGCGGTCGCCGAGCGCTGGAAGAAGACCACCGGCGTCACCCTGGTCGAGGCCTACGGCCTGACCGAGACCTCGCCGGCGGCCTGCATCAACCCGCTTACCCTTGCCGAGTACAACGGCTCGATCGGCCTGCCGATTCCGTCCACCGATGCCTGCATCAAGGACGACAACGG
The DNA here is from genome assembly GCF_056861525.1 of Stenotrophomonas sp. 82F1. Classification (NCBI taxonomy): domain Bacteria; kingdom Pseudomonadati; phylum Pseudomonadota; class Gammaproteobacteria; order Lysobacterales; family Lysobacteraceae; genus Stenotrophomonas; species Stenotrophomonas sp. 82F1. Next base: position 135,711 of record NZ_JBSPUD010000008.1, on the reverse strand, counting down.
CAACATCCTGGCGCTGGGTGAAGTGGGCGAACTGTGCATCCGCGGCCCGCAGGTGATGAAGGGCTACTGGCAGCGCCCCGAGGAAACCGCCAAGGCCATCGACGCCGACGACTGGCTGCACACCGGCGACATGGCGAAGATGGACGAGCACGGCTTCTTCTACATCGTCGACCGCAAGAAGGACATGATCCTGGTGTCCGGCTTCAACGTGTACCCGAATGAAGTCGAAGACGTGATCGCGATGATGCCGGGCGTGCTGGAAGTGGCCGCAGTGGGCGTACCGGACGAGAAGTCCGGCGAGGTGGTCAAGGTGGTCATCGTCAAGAAGGACCCGAACCTGACCGCCGAGATGGTCAAGGAACACGCCCGGGCCAACCTGACCGGCTACAAGCACCCCAGAATCGTTGAATTCCGAAAAGAGCTGCCGAAGACCAACGTCGGCAAGATCCTGCGTCGCGAACTCCGCGATACGCCCGCCCCGTAAGGGTTTGCGGAAAGTTGAACGCACTCAGGCCCGGGTCGGCAACGACCCGGGCCTTTTCGCGTGCGCGGGCCCGGGGCCGGTGTAGCATCGCCGCGTGAGTGGACCGTTCGGCCCGCCGGCCACCACCTTGATCTGCGGGCCGCACCGCCGAGGACCCTTCCATGAGTACCATCGAAAAGCTGCCCAGCAGCGGCTCGCCCTATGCCACCATCCGCACCCAGGACAGCGCCGACGGCGCCGCCCACTGGCTGTTCATGCACGCCGACGCCTCCACCGGCGTGCGTCCCTGCTGCCGCAAGGACATGCTGGACGAGATGTGGAGCTACATGAGCGCCATCACCCGCGGCCCGGCGCAGCGCCACAGCGGCCAGCTGCGCCATTTCGTGCTGGCCTCCGACGCCGCCGCCTACAACCTGGGCGGCGACCTGGACCTGTTCACCCGCCTGATCCGCGAAGGCAACCGCGACCTGCTGCTGACCTACGCGCAACGCTGCGTGGAGGGCGTGCACCATCTGCACACCGGCTTCGGCGGCGATGTCCGTTCGATCGCCCTGATCCAGGGCGATGCACTGGGTGGCGGCCTGGAAATGGCCCTGGCCTGCCACACCATCGTGGCCGAAGAAGGCTGCGGCATGGGCCTGCCCGAAGTGCTGTTCGGCCTGTTCCCGGGCATGGGCGCCTACTCGTTCCTGTGCCGCCGGGTGGCGCCGCAGCTGGCCGAGAAGATCATCCTCGACGGCCGTGTCTACAGCGCCGAGGAGATGCACGCGATGGGCGTGGTCGACGTGCTGGTCAGGAAAGGTGAAGGTCGCAGTGCAGTCGAAGAGATGATCCGCCAGCAGCAGCGCCTGCCACAGTCGTACCTGGCGATGAATGCCGCGCGCAACCTGGCGCAGGCGGTCAGTTATGACGAACTGCTGGAAATCACCAAGGTCTGGGTCGATTCGGCGCTGGCCCTGGGCGACCGTTCGCTGCGGACCATGGACCGTTTGATCAAGGCGCAGACCCGACGCGCCAATCTGGATGTGGCCTGATACGTTCCCCTCCCCCGCAGGGTTCAAGCCCGGCTGGCCACCGGGCTTTTTTTATGGGGCGTGCAGCGCCCGGCAGCCTGCCGCACGGACCCAGCGCTAGCGCTCGCCGTCGTCGGCCACGCCGCGTGCCTTGCGCTCTGCGCGCGCATCGAGCGCCTGCCGGCCTTCCTTGATCGCCCCCTGCAGCACCGCAAGACGCTGCCGCCATTCGGCCTTGAGCTGCCAGTCGGCCATCCGCATCAACTCACCGGCACGGTTGGACGCGCGCACCAGGCCCAGGTTGCTGGCGACGCCCTTGATCGCATGGGACTGCTCGCGGAAAGCGCCCCAACGGGCCGCTTCGCCGTCGCCTTCGGCCTTGCGCAGGCACGATTCGGCATCGTCCAGGCACTGGCGGATGAATTCACGCTCGAAACCCTCGCCCATTCCCAGCGACGCCAGTTCATCCAGCACGCCGGTATCAAGCACGCCATCGAGGTTGGTGACGGTGCGCACGATCGGCGGCGCACTGGCCTTGAGCTGGGCGTTGTTGGCGATCTCGGCCAGGGTATCCAGCAGGCGCACGGCCACTACAGGCTTGGCCAGGAACGCGTGTGCACCGGCCTGGGTACAGCGCTGGATCGCTTCGGGAGTAACGTCGGCGCTGAGCACCAGCACCGGCGTGCGCGGGCCGCCACCGGCCTGCATCACCCGCAGTTCCTTCAGCATGTCCAGGCCACTCATGCCCGGCATGTGCAGATCGACGATGGCCGCATCGAACTCGCTTTCAGCCAGTGCGTCGAGCACCGCCTCGCCACCATCGACGCACAGCACCTTGTGCCCGGCCTTCTGCAGCAGCCGCTGCAGCACCATGCGGTTGGCCTCATGGTCGTCGGCGACCAGGATCTGCATGCTGCGCACGCGCGCGCGATGGCGCAGGAACGGATCGGCAAAGGCGATGACATTGCCGCCGGCACCGGCTTCGCCGCCCGCAGCGAGGGTCGGCACCGCACCCGGCACCACCGGCTGCGGTGGCGCGAACGGCAGTTCCACCCAGAAGTGGCTGCCCTGCGGCGGGTTGTCCAGGTAACCGATCTCGCCGTCCATCGCTTCGACCAGCCCCTTGGCGATGGTCGTGCCCAAGCCTGTACCTTCATGGCGACGGGCCATGCTGACGTCGGCCTGCTCGAAGGCCTCGAACAAGCGCGGGCGCATCGCCGGTGCGACGCCAATGCCGGTGTCGAGAATGTCGAAGCGCAGCCGCACCCCGCCCTGGGTGTCTGCGTGGACAACGCTGACGCGGATCTCGACCCGGCCGTGGTCGGTGAACTTGACCGCATTGCCGGCCAGGTTGAGCAGGATCTGCCGCAGATGCCCGACATCGCCGCGCAGCGTCGGCGGCACGGTCTCGGCCACCTTCACCCGATAGTCCAGGCGCTTGGCCTTGGCCTGCGGCAACAGGATCAGGCCGATGGCCTGGATCACTTCGGAAAGAACGAAATCCTCGGCAACGACGCGCAGCTTGCCGGCCTCGATCGCCGAGATGTCCAGCACTTCCTCGACCAGCGCCAGCAGGCTGCGCGATGACGCCTGGATGGTACTCACGCACTCACGCTGCTCGTCATCCAGGCGCGTGGTCGCCAACACTTCTGTCATGCCATTCAATCCATTGAGTGGGGTGCGAAACTCGTGGCTCATGTTGGCCAGGAATCGACTCTTGGCTTCGCTGGCGCGCCGCGCCTCGGCCATCGCTTCGGTCAACTGCCGCAGCAGCGTGGAAAAATACAGCGGAACCGCCGCCAGGCCAAGCCACAGGCCGATGGCCAGGCGTGCATTCTGCTGCCAATACGGCGTGGACAGTGCGGTGCTGCCGAAGCTGACCATCGCCATCGCCACGGCCACATACAGGTAGTGGTTGCCGAAGCGCATGCCGTTGCCCACCGTCACCCACATCACCACGATGTAGACCCACGACAGCGGCTCACCCATCTGGATCATGCCGGCGGCGATCAGGCCGTAATCGGCCAGCATGCCCAGTACGCGCCGGGGATCGGAGCGCTGCGGTCGCCACAACAGCCAGCCGAACAACAGCAGCGACAGGCTCAGGCCGGTCAACACGATCGCCAGCACACCGACATACTGGCTGTGCGGCAGCTCATGCCGCGCCGAAGGCAACAGTACGTACGCCAGGATCAGACTGATCAGGATGATGCGGACGATCTGTTGGCCATGCTCGCTGTCCTGGCGCTGGGACAGGCGAAGACGCAATCTCGACAGCAGGCGTTTCACTCGCCCAGTCCCGGCCGTGCCGAAGCTGTGGAATGCTCGGCGCAGATCTGCTCCAGCTGTTCGCGGCCACGCAGCAATGCATCCACGCAACGCGGGTCGAACAGGCGCCCACGCTGGGCATACAGGTAGGCCATGGTGGCTTCCATCGTCCACGCTTCCTTGTAGGGGCGCGGCGAGATCAGCGCATCGAACACGTCGGCCACGGCAACGATGCGTGCCTCCAGCGGAATCGCGTCGCCGACCAGGCCATCGGGATAACCACTGCCGTCGTAACGCTCATGGTGGCGCAGCGCGATCAATGCACCGACCTGGATGAAGCGGTTCTGGCTGCCACTGAGCAGTTCGTGGCCAATGCGCGGATGCCGGCGCATGATCGCCAGCTCCTCATCATTGAGCTTGCCCTGCTTGAGCAGCACCGCATCGGGAATGGCGATTTTGCCCATGTCATGCAGCGGCGCAGCCATTTCGATCAACTTGACGTCGTCTTCCGGCAGGCCCAGCTGCTCGGCGATCAGGCCAGCCACGCGCGCCATCCGTTCAAGGTAGGCACTGGTGCCGGCATCACGGAACTCGATCGCACGTGCCAGCCGTGAAAGCGTTTCGCGCTCGCGCTCCTCCACCTCATGCATGCTGGCCAGCAGCCGCTGCTCCAGTGACAGGGCGCGCTGCTTCACGTTCTCGGTCTGCTGGCGCAGCTGCAACAGGTTGTAGCAGCGTGCGCGCAGCTCACGCGGACGGATCGGCTTGACCAGGAAATCGATCACGCCGGCTTCGAGTGCCGCCTGGCGGATCGGCTCGTCGCCGACCACGGTGATCAGGATCACCGGAATATCGCGGTGTTTGGGCAGCCGGCGGAAGCGGCGGGCGAATTCCAGCCCGTCCATCTCCGGCATGCGGTAATCGAGAAGCAGCAGGTCGACCGGATACGATTCGCACCACGCCAGCGCGGTCAACGGATCGCCGAAGTCATGCACGCTCAGTTCCGGCGCGATGTCCTCGATGACGTGACGAAGCATCGTCCGTGCGGAAGTCTGGTCGTCGACGATGACGATGTTCAAGGCGTTCTCTGCCTGCTTTCTCGACCATGCTGAAAGGTCAGCGGGCGAGGATACCCCGCCGCTGCGCACGCTGGCACCCTGCATCGGCTCGACTCCCGTCACAAGCTCCCCGATTCATGATCGTCGTCACAATGTGAAGCGAATTCTCCACATTGCGGCCTCCCCTGACGCCATCAAGCCATAGCCGGTGTCAAGGTTGTGCAATAACGATACGCCGAGTGCGGGACGCGTCAATGGCGCCGTCTCAAACCGCGACGGCGCGCACAAACGGACGCCGAAAAAGCCGGTTACTGCTCCGGACGCATGTACGGGAACAGCAGCACGTCGCGGATCGAGCTGCTGCCGGTCAGCAGCATCACCAGGCGATCGACGCCGATGCCGAGGCCGCCGGTCGGCGCCATGCCGTACTCCAGCGCACGGATGTAGTCGGCGTCGTAGTGCATGGCCTCGTCGTCGCCGCCTTCCTTCGCCGCCACCTGCGCCTGGAAGCGCTGGGCCTGGTCTTCCGGGTCGTTCAGCTCTGAGAAGCCGTTGGCCAGTTCCTTGCCGTTGACGAACAGTTCGAAGCGGTCGGTGTAGCCCGGATCATTGTCGTTGGCACGGGCCAGCGGCGAGACCTCCACCGGGTGGTCGGTGATGAAGGTCGGCTGGATCAGGGTGTGCTCGACGGTGGCTTCGAAGATCTCCAGCAGCAGCTTGCCCCAGCCGTAGGACGGCTTGACGCGGATCTTCAAGCGCTCGCAATGGCGCAGCAGCGCGTCACGGTCGGTGCAGTCGGCCGCCGAGATTTCCGGGTTGTGGTGGCGCACCGCCTCGTCCATGCGCCAGCGGCGGAACGCCGGGCCCAGGTCGATGTTGGCGCCGTCCCACTCCACCGTGGTGGAGCCGTTCACCGACTGCGCCACGTCACGGATCACGCCTTCGGTCAGGTCCATGATCTCGTTGTACGTGGCATACGCCTCGTACAGTTCCATCATGGTGAATTCCGGGTTGTGGCGGGTGCTGACGCCTTCGTTGCGGAAGTTGCGGTTGATCTCGTAGACGCGCTCCAGGCCACCGACGGTCAGGCGCTTGAGGTACAGCTCCGGCGCCACGCGCAGGTACAGGTCCAGGTCCAGCGCGTTGTGGTGGGTGGTGAACGGCTTGGCCGCCGCGCCGCCGGGGATGTAATGCATCATCGGCGTCTCGACTTCGAGGAAGTCGCGGTTGTCCAGCCACGCACGCATCGCACGGATGATCTTCGAGCGCTTGATGAAGACCGCGCGCGACTCCGGGGTCACGATCAGGTCGACATAGCGCTGGCGGTAGCGCTGCTCGACGTCGGCCAGGCCGTGCCACTTGTCCGGCAGCGGGCGCAGCGACTTGGTCAGCAGGCGGATCGATTCGGCCTTGACCGACAGCTCGCCGGTCTTGGTACGGGTCAGGCCGCCTTCGACGGCGATGATGTCGCCCACGTCCCAGCCCTTGAAGGCGGTATAGGCATCGCCCAGCACGCTGCCCTGCAGGAACAGCTGGATGCGGCCGGACTCGTCCTGGATCTGGGCGAAGCTGGCCTTGCCCATGACCCGCTTGGCCATCAGGCGACCGGCCATCTTCACCTGGCGGCCGTTGCCTTCCAGGGTTTCGGCGGTCCACTGTTCCGCATCGGCGAATTCTTCCTGCAGGCTGCCGGCGAAGTCCTCGCGACGGAAGTCGTTCGGGTACGCGATGCCCTGCCCACGCAGCGCTTTGAGTTTCTCACGGCGCTCGGCGATCAACTTGTTTTCGTCGACGGGGGGGGTATCGGTAGCTTCGCTCATGGATCTGCGGGAATCGTGTAGTGAGGGGGAGTCTTGCGCCCGGCACAGCCGGTTGCCCAGCATACCAAAAGCGCCCTGCCCCGGCCTCCGGATGGCCCCTCCCCGGCCGTGGGCCGCCCCTGTTCCGACAGCCGCCAACCTTGGGTTGGCGATTCATCGTGTGTCGACCAAGGTCGACACCTACCGGATATCGCGGCACCGACGCCTTGGTAGCCGCCAACCTTGGTTGGCGCCCCCGTGTCGACCAAGGTCGACACCTAACGGGCCATGCCCCGGATTCACCCGTTCCCGGGGAACGCCTGCCGCAGCTCGTCCACCAGCACCCGCTGGTTCTCCGAATAATCAATCGGCACCGACACCAGATGCACGCCGCCCGCCGTGAACGCCGCTTCCAGCGTCGGAATGAACTGCTCGATCGCGGTCACCTCGTGTCCCTGGCAGCCATAGGCTTCAGCGTATTTGACGAAGTCCGGATTGCCGAAGGTCATGCCGTAATCGGCGAAGCCGTCCACCGCCTGCTTCCAGCGGATCATCCCGTAGGCACCGTCGTTGAGGATCAGCACCACCAGGTTCAGGCCCAGCCGACGCGCGGTCTCCAGCTCCTGGCTGTTCATCATGAAACCGCCATCGCCACACACCGCCAGCACGCGGCGTTGCGGGTACAGGATCGAGGCCATGATCGCCGACGGCAGGCCCGCGCCCATCGTTGCCAATGCGTTGTCCAGCAGCAGCGTGTTCGCCACCTGGGTGCGGTAGTTGCGCGCGAACCAGATCTTGTACATGCCGTTGTCCAGCGCCACGATGCCGTCCGGCGGCATCACCTGGCGCACGTCATGCACCAGCCGCTGCGGCGTGAAGCCGGCCTCTTCGGCACGATCGGCGATGTGCTCCAGGATCGTCGCGCGCAGCGGCAGCAGTGCAGCGGCGTTGTCCACCTTGCCTTCGATACGGTCGGCCAGCAGGGTCAGCGAGCGGCCGATATCGCCGATCACCTCCACCTGCGGGAAGTACACCTGCTCCACCGCGGCCTGCGAATAGCCGATGTGGATGACCGTGCGGCCACCCGGGCGCATCACGAAGGGCGGCTTCTCCGTCACCTCGTGGCCGATGGTCACGATCACGTCGGCCTGGTCGATGGCCATGTGCACGTAGTCGCGCTCGCTCAGCGCCGCCGTGCCCATGTACAGGCCCGAGCCACCGGCCACCGCGCCCTTGCCCATCTGCGTGGTGACGAATGGAATGCCGGCGCGCAGCACGAAGGCCGACAGCGCCTCGCTGGACTGCGGCCGCGAGGCGGCCGACGCGATCACCAGCAGCGGCCGCTTGGCGTCGCGGATGATCTGCGCCGCGCGGTCCAGCGCCTCGGGGCTGGCAATCGGCCGATCCACCGGGTGTGGCGGGATCAGTGCGACGTCCTCGACCTCCATCGCCGCGATGTCCTCGGGCAGTTCCAGCAGCACCGGGCCGGGACGCTCTTCCAGGGCGGTGCGGAACGCCTCGCGGACGATGGTCGGGATGGTGCGTGCCGAGACGATCTGCCGTGCCGACTTGGTCAGCGGCTTCATCGTGCTGACGATGTCGACGATCTGGAAGCGCGCCTGCTTGCTGGCGACGATGCCCTTCTGCCCGGTGATCATGATCACCGGCCACGCACCGAGCAGCGCATAGGCGGCACCGGTGGTGAAGTTCAGTGCGCCCGGGCCGAGCGTGGCCAGGCAGACGCCCGGCTTGCCGGTCAGGCGGCCGTAGGTGGCGGCCATGAACACGGCAGCCTGTTCGTGGCGGGTGATGACCAGCTCGATGCTGGAGTGGCGAAGCGACTCGACGACATCGAGGTTCTCTTCACCGGGAATGCCAAAAATGCGCTCGACGCCCTCGTTTTCGAGTGCGGCGACGAGCAGATCGGAACCCTTGGACATGGAATGACGTCCTTCTCGCAGTGCGTGATGATGGAACGTTGCAGGGATGCTGACAGCAAGCGTGGATGGCCCGCGTCAACGGCGGTCGAACCACACCGTCTGCGCGTTGACGAATTCACGGATACCGAAGTGCGACAGCTCGCGGCCGAAACCACTCTTCTTCACGCCGCCGATCGGCACGCGCGGATCGGAGGCCGAGAAGCCGTTGACGAACACGCCGCCGGTCTGCAGCCGGCGCGCCAGTTGCATCGCACGGGCGTGGTCGCCCGTCCACAGATTGCCGCTGAGCCCGAACTCGCTCTGGTTGGCCAGCTCCACCGCATGGTCGGCATCGCGCGCACGGCTGATCGACGCCACCGGCCCGAAGGTCTCGGTATCGAACGCCTGCATTCCGGGCTCGACGCCGGCCAGCACGGTGGGGGCGTAGAAGCTGCCCGGGCGATCAAGCTGCTTGCCGCCCACCAGCAGCTGCGCACCGGCCTCGACCGAGGCGCGCACCTGCGCATCAAGCTGTTCAAGCAGGTCCTGGCGGGCCATCGGGCCGATCCGGTTGCCGGCTTCGCGGCCATCGCCGACGGTCAGCGCCTGCACCCGCTCGCAGAACAACGCCACGAAGCGCTCGTACACCGGCTCTTCGACGATGATGCGCTTGCCGGCAATGCACACCTGCCCGGTGTTCTGGAAGCGCGAGGCGACGGCGGCATCGACTGCGGCGTCCAGGTCGGCGTCGGCCAGCACGATGAACGGATCGGAACCGCCCAGTTCCAGCACCACCTTCTTCAGCGCCTGCCCCGCCTGGGCGGCAATGCTGCGGCCCGCGGCCACGCTGCCGGTCAGGGTCACCGCCGCGATGCGGTCATCGGCGATCGCGCGGCTGGTGCCTTCGCGGCTGATGTTGGCAGCGATGAAGGCCCCCTCAGGCAGCCCGGCATCACGCCAGGCCGCATCAAGCAGCTGCGCGGTACCGACGATGTTCTCGGCCGGCTTCAGCAGGAAGCCATTGCCGCCCATCAGGATCGGCACGGCCGCGCGCATCACCTGCCAGTACGGGAAGTTCCACGGCATGATGCCCAGCACCACGCCCAGCGGCAGGTAGGAGACATAGGCCTTGTTGTCGGCCACCGCGGTCGGCTCGTCGCGCAGGAACGCCGCGCCGTTGTCGGCGTACCAGTCACACAGCACCGCGCACTTCTCGATCTCGGCCAACGACTCGGCGTGGACCTTGCCCATCTCGGCGGTGGCCAGCGCGGCCAGGGGTTCACGGTCGCGGCGCAGCACGGCTGCCATCGCACGCAGCACGCCCGCGCGCTGTTCGAGTGACTGCGCACTCCAGGCAGCAAAGCCCGCCTGGCCGCGATCAAGGATCGCTTCCAGTTCGGCGGCAGTGGCGAAGGGGTGGCTGGCGATCTGCTGGCCGGTGGCCGGATCGCGGGAAATGGCAGCGGGGGCTGCGGGGGAAGCGGACATGCAGGTCTCCTGTTGTCTCGACAACGGGCGGCTGCCCGTTTCCTGACAAGGAATGTGGACCCGATCGGTAAAGGCAACAAGGCGTCTGTTTATCCTGTGACCTGCACTTACCTGCCTGAATGGGGTGGGGCTCCCGGCAGGGCTGCGCCCTGCACCCGCAGAGGCAACAGCAACAACGGAAGCAACAGCAACAGCGGCATTCCGTGGGATGGCGGGGCGGGTCCGGCTGCAGGGGACGCTGCAAGTACGTCCATGTAAGCTCGGTCGCGCCATCCATGGCGCTCACGCCCCCGCAACCGGACCCACCCCGCCTTCGACAGATTCCCGCGGCTGTTGGTAGGTGTCGACCTTGGTCGACACAGTAGATCCACGCCATGCGTGGATGAATTTCCATCGAGATCGAATATCTCGAATTGAAATCGAAAAGCATCCACGCATGGCGTGGATCTACCTGATCGCGGCACTCCGACACCGCCCCGCCAAACCCCTTACCTGCGCGGCAGGTAGGTCACCAGGGACAGGTCGTGCCGGCTCTCCGGTACCAACGCCACGTACTGCAGGTCCAGCAGTCCACGCGTGGGATGGTTCAGCTTCTTGGCACCTTCGTCGAAACGACGGACATCGTGCTCTGGCCACCATTGGCGGAACTGCTCGCTGTGCGTGCCGATATCCTCGGCCAACGCCAGGAACGGCGCCTTGTCCGGCGCCTGCGCCATCGCCGCGCGGAAGCTGGCCAGCAGGCCGCGGGTCATTTCTTCCCAGTTGAGGATCAGCGTGCGGTACGGCGGATACAGGAACATCAGCCGCAGCGTATTGCGCTCATGCGGCGCCAACTGACCGTAGTCGACAAACAGATCGGCGATGGCCGGGTTCCAGGCCAGGATGTCGAAGCGGGTATTGCGCACGTATGCCGGGATCGGCTGCATTGCCTCCACCAGCTGGCGCAGGCCGTCGGTCACCGTTTCGTCGGGGAACTCCAGCGGCACCCCGTAGCCGGACAGCGCGAACGCGTAGGCGCGCTCGTCGTCGCTCATCCGCAGCACCTGCGCCAGGCGCTCCAGCACCTCGGGCGAGGCGCGCACTTCGCGGCCCTGCTCGATCCAGGTGTACCAGCTGACGCTGACCCCGATCGCCAGCGCGACTTCCTCGCGCTTCAGGCCCGGCGTGCGCCTGCGCCCCGCTGGCAGGCCCAGTGTTGCTGGCTCGACCCGCGCGCGGCAGGCCTTGAGAAAGCCACCCAGTTCCTTGCGTTCGGCTTCACTGCGCATCATCACCCTGCCCTGCAGGTTTCAACGGCATTGCGGGACGCCGATGACGTCCCGCAATACAGGGCCCGGGCAGCGGACGGTACCGCTGTCGCCGGGCACGCATCAGGCATCGATGCGCTTGGAACCGACCGCCAGGCCGGCCTTCAGGCTGGCCTCGACGAATTCGTCCAGATCGCCGTCGAGCACCTTCTGCGTATCCGAACGCTCGATGCCGGTGCGCAGGTCCTTGATACGGCTCTGGTCGAGCACGTAGTTGCGGATCTGGCTGCCCCAGCCGATGTCGGACTTGGTGGCTTCCACCGCATCACGCTCGGCATTGCGCTTCTGGATTTCCAGCTCGTACAGCTTGGCGGCCAGCATCTTCATCGCGTTGTCGCGGTTCTGGTGCTGGCTGCGGCCGGTCTGGCAGGCCACGACCGTGTTGGTCGGAATGTGGGTGATACGCACCGCCGACTCGGTCTTGTTGACGTGCTGACCACCGGCACCGGAGGAGCGGTACACGTCGGTACGCAGATCGGCCGGGTTGATGTCGATTTCGATGTTGTTGTCCACTTCCGGCGACACGAACACCGAGGTGAAGCTGGTATGGCGGCGGTTGTCCGAGTCGAACGGCGACTTGCGCACCAGGCGGTGCACGCCGGTCTCGGTCTTCAGCCAGCCATAGGCGTAGTCGCCTTCCACGCGCAGCGTGGCCGACTTGATGCCCGCGACGTCGCCACCGGAGACTTCCATCAGTTCGGTCTTCCAGCCACGCGATTCACACCAGCGCAGGTACATGCGCAGCAGGATCTCGGCCCAGTCCTGGGCTTCGGTACCACCGGCGCCGGCCTGGATGTCGACGAACGCAGGGGCGGTGTCCATCTGGCCGGAGAACATGCGCTGGAACTCCAGCTTCTCCACGTGCGCCTGGTGCTTGTCCAGGTCGGCCACCACGGCCAGCGCCGTGTCCTCGTCCTGTTCGGACTCGGCCAGCTCCAGCAGTTCGGTGGCGTCGCTCAGGCCTTCCAGCACCGCGGCGATGCCGCCCACGGTCTTTTCCAGGGTCGAGCGCTCGCGCCCCAGGTTCTGGGCGTACTCCGCGTTGTTCCAGACGTCGGGGCTTTCCAGCTCCCGCGTTACTTCTTCAAGACGCTCTTTCTTGGCGTCGTAGTCAAAGATACCCCCGGAGCGACAACACGCGATCGGTCAGATCGGCGATGCGCTGGCGGACAGGATTCAGTTCGATCATGTCGGCGGTCATACATTCAAAAGATGACTGCAAATGATACCGCAGGCCGGGGTGAACCGGCGCAGAAGCCGGTCCCGCCCTGCCACGCCCCTACCCGCCCAAGGCCTGGCGCAGTAGCGGCAGCTGGCGTCGGCTGCACGGCACCCGGGCCCCGTCAGCCATGTGCAGCAAGGCCTCGCCGCCATCCAGCGGCTCGATCGAGCGCAGTTGGTCACGATTGACCAGCCAGCTGCGGTGGCTGCGCAGGAACAGGACCGGGTCCAGCCGCGCTTCCAGCACCGCCATGGTGATCCGCAGAGGATAGTCATGGCCGCGCACCCGCAGATTCACGTAGTTGCCGGCGGCCTGGGCGTATTCGACGTCGGCCGTGGCCACCAGGAACTCCTTGCCCAGCTTGCGCACCAGGAAATGGTCGGGACGATCGACCGGCTCGACCGGCGGGCCCTCATCGGGGGCGGCCAGCAGGGTCGCTTCACCCTGCCGGCGACGACCGAACCAGGCCACGGCATGTACCGCCGAGACCAGCAGCGCGTAGGTCTGGATGTCCTTGAAGAACTCATAGAACCATTGCGCCGGCCAGTCACCGAAGGTGTAGTGGCTGCCAAGCAAGGCGTGCGCGGCCTTGCGCAGCAGGACCATCCCACTCACGTGCAGCAGCCACCACGCGACCGCACCCAGCAGGTACGGCATCAGTCGTTGCCGCCAGGTGTCGGCGTGCAGCGGCCAACGCGAGGCGGCGCGGATCAACAACGCCAGCAGCAGCAGCGACACCAGCGCGCTGCTGAACTCGTCGATCGTCGTCGCCCTCCATTGCGAGGGCAGTCCATCGCGCGCCGCCATCATCACCTTGGCCAGCACGTTGGCCACCGCCGTCCCCAGGAACAGTACGACCCAGAACACGGCTACCTGCCGTCCTTGCCTGCTGCTGCCCATTGGTTCGCCACGCACTTGCGGGTCCTGCTGGTTGTGCTCGTCCATCACTGGATTATCGCCAACCACAGCCCCGGTGACGTACGCCATTCGTCCCCCAGCCCCGCCATTGGGCCCTGCGGGGCATCCAGCCACCCCCTCCTGCTGGCGACACCCCGGAAGGTCTTCCACCCTGCAACGACACCAACACGGATAGCGCGATGACCCGCCGCCACGACCTCGACACCCTGCGCATCGGCGCCTTCGGGCTGCTGATCCTCTACCACGTGGCCATGGCGTACGTGGCCGGATGGGACTTCCACCTCAAGAGCAGCCACACGGCCGGGTGGCTGCAGTGGCCGATGATCGCGCTCAATCGTTGGCGCATGCCGCTGCTGTTCGCCATCTCCGGCATTGCACTGGGCCTGTGCCTACCCGGGCACGGCCGGTGGCGGTTCGCGTTGCGGCGCGGCTGGCGCCTGTTGCTGCCGCTGCTGTTCGGCATCGTCGCGGTCGTTTCCCTACAGGCCTACTGTGAGGCGGTGGACAAGGGCGACGTAACGCCGGGGCTCGGCGCCTTCCTGTGGCGCTACTGGCAATTCCGGCCCTGGCCGGGCGCCAGCTTCAGCGGTGCCGCCTATGGCTTCACCTGGAACCACCTGTGGTACCTGGCATACCTGATCCCCTACACGCTGCTGACGATCCTGCTGGCCAGCGTAGTGCGGCCGCTACGCCACCGTCTGCCGGATCTGCCTCTGGGCGACCGCTGGATCGCCACGCTGGGCCTGCTGCTGCCGGTGCTGTGGCTGGCGTGGGCACTGCTGGTGATCCTGCCCGCGCACCCGCCAACCCATGCACTGGTCGATGACCTGTATGTCCACGCCGAATCGCTGCCCCTGTTCCTCGGCGGCTTCCTTGCGGCGCGCTGGCAGCGTGGATGGGATCTGCTGGTGCGTGGCCGGCGGTTGACCCTGGTATTGGCCGTGATCGGGCTGACTGTCGAACTGGGCATCCGCGCACTTGCCCGGATGCCCGATGTTGGCGATCTGCCGGAATGGGTACTGTCGCTGCCATGGGCGCAGACCGAGCGCGTCGGCCGCGCGATGTACACCTGGTGCGCCCTGCTGGCCATCTTCGGCTGGGCGCAGGTCCTGCTTGCGCGTCCATGGCGTGGCCTGGGCTACTGCCGCGAGGCGGTCTTCAGCTGGTACATCCTGCACCAGACCGTGCTGATCGTACTGCTGTACTGGCTGCGGCCGCTGCAGCTGGGCGCTTGGCTGGAGCCGCTGCTGGTGATTGTCGGCACGGTCGGCGGCTGCCTGCTGATCCACGAACTGCTGGTGCGGCGCGTGCGCTGGCTGCGGCCGCTGTTCGGGTTGCGTGCCAATCCACCAGAGTCACCGATCGCACGCGCCGCAACGGCACGGTTGTAGAGCCGAGCCCACGCTCGGCTGCTTGTGCCATGAGCCGAGCACAGGCTCGGCTCTACAGCGAAGCAGTCGAGCAAGCTCGACCCTACACGGGCGTCGAAGTGGTCAACGCACCTCGAATTCGCCCACCAGCACGGTCTCGGCACGGTCCTTCAGTCGCATCGTCACCAGCTGGTCGTTCTGCTTCGGCGTACCCCAGTGGGTGGTCAGGCGCAGCATCAGCGTCGTCGCGCCGGTCACCAGCTGCTGGCGGCTGCCGAAGTAGTTCGCCTCCACCTTGTACTTGCCGGGCTTGGCGTTGCGCAGCGAGAACTGTTCCGGGCCATAGCCACCGGTGAAGTCCTGCGACATCTGCCCGCCTTGATAGGTCAGGCGGTTGCCGTAGTACGCGCGCTCACCGTTCGGGTCGGTCACCCACAGGTCCATGTCGCTGTTGTCGGCATCCCAGGCCAGTACCACGCGCAGGTCCAGCGGCATCGCCTGCAGCAGACGCGGGTCGATGCTCTTGGTGTCCAGCCGCGGCTTGCTGCCGGCCACCAGGTTGGTCAACTCGTCCAGGGCGATCAGCGCGATGCCGTCGAAACGGGAATCCCAAGGGCGCACGACCACCTGGTACAGCGGCGCCAGCGCCTGCTGCGGCTTGCCCGCTGCGGCCAGCGCCAGACCCAGGTCGCGGAAGCTCTGCGGTTCTTCCTGGCCCATCGCCAGCACCTGCTCGAACACCGGCACCGCCAGCGCCGGAGCGTCGGCCTGCATCAGCCGATAACCGAGAACGCGCAGCAGATGGCGGTTGTCCAGCTCCATCTCGGCCAGGTTGGAGAGCACGCGCAGGGCAAGATCGCGCTGCCCCTGTTCGATCAGCAGATCGGCCACGTCGAGGAAGAATGCGCTGCTGTCGGCGTTCGCCGCGCGCTCGGCGAGATAGCGGTCGTACAGTTGCGACGACGGCCCCTGGCGCAGGCGGCGGGCAACCGGCGAATCCGGCTGCCACGCAGCCAGCTTGATTCCCAGCTGGCCGTCATTGGCAGCGGCAGGCTCGGCCGCCATCGCATCGGCGGCTGCTTCCATCATCGGCGCGGGCGCTGGTGCCGGGCGTGGAACCGAACGCTGGCGCGCAGTGGCTGCATTCAACTGCATCTCCGCTGCGGCCGGTGCCGGAGCAACCAGCATCGCTACCGGTGCCGGCGGGGCGCCGGCCGCCACCTCCAGCGCCTTCGAATCCACCTGCGGCGGCGCCCCCTTCGGCCAGCTGCGATTCCACCACTGCTGGCGCTGCTGCCACTGCGTCACCACGTTGTCCAGGCGCTGACGGTCGGCCGCATCGCGGTCTGCAACCTGGCGTGCGAAGCGCTGGTCATACTCGGCGCGCAGCTTGCCCGACGGACGGATCGCATAGCGCAGGTAGTCGTCCAGGGTCTCCAGCACGATCAGCGAGGTATCCGGGCCCACCAGGCTGAACTGCTGCGACAGGCGCTGCATCGCCTCACGGTTGCCGCGTCGATCGGCCGACAGCTGCTGCAGACGTGCCTGTGCCCACAAGCCGGCCAGCAGATCACCGTCTTCGTTCTTCTGCGTCGCGGGCAGTGCCTGCCACTCGCCGCCAGCCACGCGTACCCGCATCGGCACACCTTCGGCCGCCAACCGCGCATGCAACCACAGCCAGCCCTGAGCCTGGCTGCGGCGATCGATCACCACATCCTGCACGCCACGTCCGGCGTCGATCTGGACATCCAGAGGTACCGACAGCAGCTCCCGCGCGGCGGCATCGATATCGCTGCCGAGCGCCACGAAAGCACCTGCATGCGCCTCGCTCCAACCGCGCAGGCGGATGGCATCGGTGCGTGCACCAGCACTGCTGATCGCGAACAGGCGCTGGTCGGCGGCCAGCGCCGGCAATGCTTCCGGCCCGTAGGTCAGCAGGCCATCGCTCACCATCAGGTATTCCTTCACCTCCGGCTGCGGCTGCCACTGCGCCAGCGCACTGGCACCATCGGGCTGCACCGCCATCAACGCCCGGCGCAGTTCACTCCAGTCGCCGCCGCGGATACGGAAACGACGCACCTGCTCGGCACGATCACGCAGCACCGTCAGCGCGACGTTGCCTTCGCCCATCGCAGCGAAGTAGCGATCAAGCAGCGCGAACTCGCGGGTGCGATCACGCCGGCCAGCGGAGCCGGAACCATCCCACAGCAGCCCCACTTCCGACGGCACACGGCGTGGCGCGGCCGACGTCGGCACCGGCAGCTGTGCCAACAGGTAGTGACCGTCCTGCCACCCTGCAACCTGCACCTGTGCCTTGCGCTCGGCCGGCAGCGTCCATTGCAGCTGGGTCGGCAACTGCGCGCCGCGACCTTGCCAGTGCAGGCGACCATCGGCGATGCGGAACGGCGCATCGCCCGTGTCAGCACCCTTCAATGCCTGCACGTCCAGTTCAACGGCAGCGGCGCCGGCGACGAACTGCAGCGGCAGCGTCCAACGCCAACCCTGCCCGGCGTATGCCAGCGGCTCGCGCACGACCAGCTGCACGCGGCGGCTGCCGCCGGCGGGCAGCGGATACACGCGCAGCCGGAACTGGTTGCCAGCGGTCTGCTCCAGCAGGCCCGGATCGACGCCACGACGGGCGATTTCCTCGAACACCTGGCGACCGCGGTCCTTGGGCACCGGCACCGCCTCGCGCAGTTCGCCATTGATGTCCAGGGCGAAGCCGGTGATCTGCTGGCCCTCGCCCAGCGGGAACTGCAGCTCACCCTCCAGCACGCGCTGATTGGGATTGTGGAACTCCAGGGTGATCCGGGTCTGGGCGATGCCGGCCTGCACCTCGCCCTCGATGCGCGCCTGTCGCAGCTGCACGGGCTGTTCCGCCGCGGGTGCGATCAGCAGCGGCGTAGACGTCATCGGCGGTGCCGCACGACGCGACGCCTGGGGCGAAGCCGGCCAGGTTGCCAAGGCCAACAGCAGTACGGTGCAGCATCGGGCGAAGACCATGACAGGACTCCAATGGGATCGTGATTGCTTGAACGCACCAGACGGAGGGATGGGGTTAACGCGATTCGATGCTGGCTCTTCGCCGCCCCTGGGCGCACCATGTGCGACTTCCCGATCCCGCGCAAGGATGCCCATGCGTTCTCCCCTGCTTCCCACCCTGCTGGCCCTGTGCTGGCCACTGGCCGCCGGCGCCGTCGACGCGCCTGCCGGGCTGTATTTCCAGCATCACGACTGGGTCCTGGCCTGCGACAACACCCGCACCTGCCGCGCGGCCGGCTATGCCAGTGGCGATGACAGCACCCTGAGCGTGCTGCTGACGCGGAAGGGTGGCCCTGATCAGGCCATCAACGGCCGCGTGTCGTTGCAGCCGATCGATGACCAGCCGCAGCCCAAGGGCGCGCTGCACCTGCGCATCCAGCAGCGTGATCTCGGCGTGCTGGCGCCGGCCAAGGACACAGGCACCTATGCGCTGAGCCCGGCGCAGACCACCGCAGTGCTGTCGGCACTGGTGCGCGATGGCGGCATCACAATTGTCGATGCCGCCGGCCATGCGTGGCCGCTGTCGGACAAGGGTGCAGCGGCTGTATTGCTGAAGGCCGACGAGTTCCAGGGCCGCGTGGGGACACCGGGAGCGGTGATGCGCAAGGGCACTGCCGCCGAAAGCAGCGTGCCGGCCGCCGTTGCCAAACCCCTGGTGCGCAAGGCAGCGACCTTGTCGACGCCGCCGGACGACCCGGCGTTTGCCAAGCTGGCCGCTTCACCGGCGCTGCGTGCAGCGCTGCGTGCCACCCTGAAAGAGCCCAGCTGCGAAGGCCTGCTCGACGCCGACCCGGATCTTCCGATCAGCAACTCACCACTGCAGATCCAGCGCCTGGATGCCAAGCACCTGCTGGTCAACGTTCCCTGCTGGCGCGCCGCCTACAACACCGGCGATGGTTACTGGGTCATCGGTGAGAAAGCGCCCTACCAGCCGCAGTGGGTGACCAGCGATGCGATCGACTACGGTGACGGGCAGATTGTCGCCTCGCACAAGGGCCGTGGTCTGGCCGACTGCGTGTCGGATGAAACGTGGACCTGGGATGGCACGCGCTTCATCGCGACCTCGGCGATCAGTGGCGGTCTGTGCCGTGGCGTTCCCGGCGGAACCTGGGAACTGCCGACGCGGGTAAGCGAGGTCCGCTGACGCCCCCCTTCTTCATGCGGGCAGGCAGTGCTCGACGATCAGCTGGATCGCGGCGCCACCGCGATAGTCATCGCAGGCCAGGCGGTAGGCCAGGTGGACATGCTTGCCGGGCGCATTGCCGTGCCAGCCACCGAAATGGATCGCGTTGATCGTGCCCGGTACGCCGGGCAGGCGCAGCTCCAGCTTCAGATGCCGTTCCTTCAATACGCGCCAGTTGGCCACTTCGAAGTGGCCATCGAACAGCGGCTCGGGGAAGCCTTGTCCCCACGGTCCGGCCAGGCGCAGCGCATCAGCGTGGCGATGATCGAGTTCGTCCGCTGCCAGTTCGCCATCACTGAGCACCTGCTGCTGCAGTGCTGCCGGGTCGAGCATTTCCAGCACGGTGGCGACGAAGGCGGCTTCGAAGTCGGCCAGATGATCCAGACGCATGCTCAAGCCGGCAGCCATCGCGTGACCGCCGAAGCGCTCGATCAAGCCGGGATGGCGTGCATCGACCAGCGCGAGCGCATCACGGATATGCAGGCCGGCGATCGAGCGCGCCGAACCGCGCAGGGTATCGGCGCCCGGCTCGGCTGGGGCGAACGCGATCACCGGACGATGCAGGCGATCCTTCATCTTCGACGCGACCAGGCCCACCACACCGGGGTGCCAATCGGCATCGAACAGGCAGGCCGCCACCGGACGCTGCCCTGCGGTATCGAGCACCACCCGTGACAGCGCCTGTTCGGCGTCATCGGTCATCGACTGCTGCACCGCACGCCGCTCGGCGTTGATCTGCTCCAGCGTCTGCGCGATGTCGCGGGCCTGCCGCGGATCTTCGGTGAGCAGCAGCGCGATACCCAGCGCCATGTCTTCCAGCCGGCCGGCCGCGTTCAAGCGCGGGCCAAGGCCGAAGCCGATGTCGGTGGCGGTCAGTCGCGCGGCGTCGCGGCCACTGGCCTCGATCAATGCCTTCAGGCCGACGCAGCCCTGGCCGTTGCGCAGCCGACGCAGACCCGCACTGACCAGGGCGCGGTTGTTGGCATCCAGCACCACCAGGTCGGCCACGGTGCCCACCGCCACCAGGTCCAGCAGGGTGGTCAGGTCCGGCCCCTTGCCATCGGCAAACACACCCGCTTCGCGCATCCGGCGGCGCAGCGCCATCAGCACGTAGAAGATGACGCCGACGCCGGCCAGCGACTTGCTGGGGAAGGCGTCACCGTCCAGATTCGGATCGACGATGACATCGGCCGGTGGCAGCTGCGGACCGGGCAGATGGTGATCGGTCACCAGCACCTGCCAGCCACGCGCCTTGGCCGCAGTCACGCCGGCATGGCAGGCGATGCCGTGATCGACGGTGACCAGCAGATCCGGCTGCAGCGCAGCCAGCTCGTCCACCAGCGACGGTGACAGGCCGTAGCCGTGCACCATGCGGTTGGGCACCGCGTGGAAGACATGCTGCGCGCCGAGCATGCGCAGGCCACGTACACCGACCGCGCAGGCGGTTGCGCCGTCGCAGTCGAAATCGCCGACCACCAGGATCCGCTTGTCCGCTGCAATGGCCTGGACCAACAGGTCCACGGCCGCATCGATGCCGGTCAGCAGCTCCGGCGCATGCAGGTTGCCCAGCTTGGGCAGCGCCAGTTCCGGGGTGTGCGCACCACGTGCGGCGTACAGGCGCGCCAACAGTGGCAGCGTGCCATCCGGCCAGCTACCGGGCGCAACCGCATCGCGGCGGCGGATCATCGGCGAATCAGAGGACAGCGGCGCAGCATCGGCGGCAAGGGACATCGGCATCGCCGGGTTACGGAAGACCCGCGCATGATACCCCGCTCGGCGCGTCTGGCTCTGCGCGGGCTTGGCGCAGGCGGGGTGATCGCCCATGCTTGTTCGCTTCTGAAACGGAATTTGCCATGCATCGCACGCTGTCCGCACTGATTGCCAGCCTTTTGCTGCCGCTGGCCAGCCACGCCGGAAACACGCCGTTGGAACCCGGTATCGATTTCGTGCGCCACGACTGGTTCCTGGCCTGCGACAACACCGGCACCTGCCGCGCTGCAGGCTATGGCCCGGAGAACGCAGACAGCCTGATGGGCCTGATGCTGGAACGCGCCGGTGGTCCCGGCACAGCAGTGAAGGCGCGGCTGCGGGTCGGGGAAGATGGCGAAAGTGCGATGCCTGAAGGTGCGATGCACCTGCAGGTGAATGGACGTGATCTGGGTCCCGTGCAGGATACCGGGGCCGGCGAAAAGGTGACGCTGCGACCGACGCAGGTTGCAGCCCTGCTCGCCGCCCTGCCCGGCCAGGCCCGCATCGAGGTGATCGACAGCAGGGGCACGCGCTGGCCGATTTCCGATCGTGGTGCCGCTGCAGTGCTGTTGAAAATGGACGAGGCACAAGGGCGCGTGGGCACGCCCGGCGCGCTGGTACGGCGTGGCACGCGTGCCGAAGCGAGCGTGCCGGCTGCGCAAGCCAGACCGATGATCGTGCGCGGCGTGCTGGCAGCCGCTCGCCCCGGCGACAGCGCATTGGGCAGCAGCGAAGCGCTGCGCGACGCGTTGATTGCCACGCTCGGCGACAGCGACGACTGCCCGCGCCTGATCGAGTACAAGGGAACCCCGGAAATGGTGATCGAGCGGCTGGACGACAGCCATGTGCTGGTGCAGGCGCTGTGCCAGATGGGTGCGTACAACTACAGCAATGGTTTCTGGATCGCGCGCGATCATCCACCGTTCGCCCCGCAGACGGTCACGCTGGAAGCAGAGGGCTTCTCGCGCGGCGAGCGCACGCTGTACGCACGCTACAAGGGCCGAGGCATCGGCGACTGCGTTTCCGGCTCGGACTGGACCTGGGATGGCCGCAGATTCCAGCCCAGCAGTGCGTTCAGTACCGGCTTGTGCCGTGGCATGCCGGGCGGGCACTGGACGCTGCCGACGCTGGTCAGCGAGGTTCGTTGAGTGCGTGCATCCTCACTGTTGCGCACACCGCTGCTGCTGGCCTCCCTCACTCTGGCCTCGATTGCCTCGGCCGCTGAACCGCATGGCACATCGTTCGTCGAGGGTAACGGGGTGCTGGCCTGCGACAACACCCGCACCTGCCGGCTGGCAGTCTACGGCCCGCTGGCACCGCTGATGCTGAGCGTGCTGCTCGAACGCGCTGGCGGGCCACAGACCGCGGTCACCGCACGGCTGTCAATGGCCGAAGGCGCCGAGGACGCGCCTCGTACCCCTGCCGCGGTGGCGCCCGAAGGGACGTTGCGACTGCGCGTGGACGGAAGGGACCTCGGTACCATCGGCCACAGCGAAGCGCTCGATATTGGCCTGCAGCTGCCCGCGCACTATGTGACAGCAGTGATCGATGCACTGCTGGAGGACAGGCGCATCGAGATGAGCGACGCCTCCGGCCATGCGTGGCCACTGTCGGATCGCGGCATCCGCACGCTGCTGCTGAAGATGGACGAGGTACAGGGTCGGCTGGATACCCCGGGCGCGCTGGTGCGCAAGGGCGCACAGCCGGAATCGAAGGTGCCGGCTGCAGTAGCCGCGCCTCCCCTGAAGGCACCGCCCCTGCTGGTCGAAGCACATGACGACGATGGTCAGATGGCTGAGCGGACAGATCTGCTGCAGCAACTGCAGCCGGTGGCCGTCGCGCGGAACGCCTGCGAACGGATGTCGTCGCGCCAGCTACGCATCGAACGGGTGGATGCCACCCATGTCCTTGCCATGTTGAGCTGTGCGGCCGACCGCCACATCGTGCCAGCGGGTACCTGGCTGATCCGCGACCGTGCACCATTCGCACCCAAGCTGCTCTCGTCGACCCCGCTGTTTCCGCTCTACCCGCACGCCGTGTTCCTTGAAGAAGGCCTTGCGACAGACCAGGATGCGTGCGGGACGAACCGGCACTGGGCGTGGGACGGAAGTCGACTGATCCTCAGTGCGGAGTACGTCGGTCACTACTGCACCGGCCCGAGTCGCAGGCACTGGCAGTTGCCGACCTACGTCACCGATGTTCGATAGCGCATCCGCCGGGCATGGCCCGGCGCTACCGCATTCTTTCAACCGTCGTGCAGCTGGCGGGGCTTCTTCCAGAACTGCCAGCGCTGGCCCTTGTCCAGCTGGAACTGCAGGCCGTCCTCGAAATCCAGTACCAAACGCTGCAGTTCACCACGCTTGAGCGCGGCCAACAGCGGCCGGATCGCATCGTTGCCCAGCTGCTGCAACGAGCGCAGCTGGCGCAGGTCGACCAGTGCATCGACCGACTGTTCGCCATCCACCGCTACGCCTGCGGCCTGGGCCAGACCCTGCAGCAGCGCATCGCGGCTGCGCACCTGCGCATGTGGCGTGGCCACCGATACCGGCATCACGCCACCGCCCCAGAACCACAGCGAATTGATCGGCTGCTGCCCCTGCGCGGCGCGCTGCTGGTTCCACGAATGGGTATGCAGCAGTACCTGCGCTTCCGTCATCAATGCGCGCCAGCGGCGGCCCGCCTCGCCCGGTGGCAGGTGCGAGAACAGGTCATCGCCCAGCACCTCGTCGGGACTGTCGAACTCTGGCAGTTCGGTACCGATGGGCAGCCGCAGGTACCAGCGCGAAGGATCGGGGGCATCCAGCACGAAGCCTGCATCCGCAAACAGCGGCTGCAACACGGGTAGCAGGGCCAACGTATCGGCCAGGCTGGGCCGCAGCGTTTCGCCGTGGCCCATCATGCGCGCGCCATGCATGTCCGGCACCATGCAGGCCGGATCGGCACGCAGCCAGCAGGCGCCGGCAGCATCGCCGACGTCACGCTGGCGGGTCAACGCGGCCACCGGCCAGTGCGGCGCGGCGACCATGAAGTGACGCAGCAGCTGCGCCCGTTCACCGGCGTCGCCCTGCGAGGTGGTGGCGCGGCCCAGGGCACGCGCCACATCATCCGGCAATGCAGCCACCGCAAAGCGGCTGCGTGCCGGCAACAGCAGGGTCGCCGTCGCCACGGATCAGTCCTGGTAGCTGACGCTGACGATCTCGTACTCGCGCTGGCCAGCCGGCGCATCGATCACGATCGAGTCACCTTCCAGCTTGCCGATCATCGCGCGGGCAACCGGCGAGGAAATGGCGATCAGGCCCAGTTTGATGTCCGCCTCCAGATCGCCAACGATCTGGTACTTCTTCTCTTCGTCCGATTCCACGTCGGCCAGGGTCACGCTGGCGCCGAACACCACCTTGGAGCCTGCATTGAGCTTGCTCACGTCGATGATCTCGGCGTGCGACAGCTCGCCTTCCAGCTGCTTGATGCGGCCTTCGATGAAGCCCTGTTCCTCGCGCGCGGCGTGGTACTCGGCATTCTCCTTCAGGTCGCCATGCTCGCGCGCTTCGGCGATCGCGGCGATCACCTTCGGGCGCTTGACCGACTTCAGGTGATCCAGTTCATCGCGCAGTCGCTGCGCGCCCTTCATCGTGATGGGTGCTCTCATGCGTTCAACTCCTTGTGCAGTTCCTGCAGCGACCAGACCGGGCCGGTACCGCGGAATTCCAGTGAATCCACCAGCGCCTTGGCACCGGCAATGGTGGTCGAATAGGTGACGCGGTGCTGCAGCGCCTCGCGACGGATCGAGAACGAGTCGTTGATCGCGGCACGGCCTTCGGTCGTGTTGACGATATAGACGATCTCGCCGTTCTTGATCGAATCGACGATGTGCGGGCGACCCTCGACCACCTTGTTGATGATCTCGCAGTCCATGCCGTGCTGCTGCAGCCACGCTGCGGTGCCACGGGTGGCGACCAGGCTGTAGCCACGTGCCAGCAGGGCCTTGGCCACCGGCAGCACGCGCTTCTTGTCCGGGTCGCGCACCGACACGAAGGCCTTGCCGACCGGCGGTGCCTTGATGCCGCCGGCTTCCTGCGCGCGCGCGAAGGCGGCGTTGAAGCTGCGACCCACGCCCATCACCTCACCGGTGGAGCGCATCTCCGGCCCAAGGATCGGGTCGACGCCCTGGAACTTGGCGAACGGGAAGATCGCTTCCTTCACCGAGTAGTAGTCCGGCACGATTTCCTTGGTGGCGCCCTGCTCTTCCAGGGTCTTGCCGGCCATGCAGCGGGCCGCGATCTTGGCCAGCGGCATGCCGGTGGCCTTGGACACGAACGGCACGGTGCGCGAGGCACGCGGGTTCACTTCCAGCAGGAAGATGGTGTCGTTGCCTTCCTCGTCAGTCTGGATCGCGAACTGGGTGTTCATCAGCCCCACCACGTTCAGGGCCTTGGCCAGCTCGATCACCTGGCGACGCAGCTCGGCCTGGGTTTCAGCCGACAGCGAGTAAGGCGGCAGCGAGCAGGACGAATCGCCCGAGTGCACGCCGGCCTCTTCGATGTGCTCCATCACGCCACCGATCAGGACGTTGCCCTGGGCGTCGGCGATGATGTCGACGTCGCACTCGACGGCGTTGTCGAGGAAGCGGTCCAGCAGCACCGGCGAATCGTTGGACACCTTCACCGCGTCACGCACGTAGCGGGCCAGGTCGGATTCGCCGTAGACGATTTCCATCGCGCGGCCACCCAGCACGTAGCTCGGGCGCACCACCAGCGGGTAGCCGATCTCGCGCGCCAGCAGCAGGGCTTCCTGGTCGTTGCGGGCGATGCGGTTCGGCGGCTGCTTCAGGCCCAGCTTCTCCACCAGCTGCTGGAAGCGCTCGCGGTCTTCGGCCAGATCGATCGAGTCCGGGCTGGTGCCGATCACCGGCACGCCGTTGGCTTCCAGCGCGCGTGCCAGCTTCAGCGGGGTCTGGCCGCCGTACTGCACAATCACGCCCTTAGGCTGCTCCAGCTCGACGATTTCCAGCACGTCTTCCAGGGTCAGCGGTTCGAAGTACAGGCGGTCGGAGGTGTCGTAGTCGGTCGACACGGTTTCCGGGTTGCAGTTGACCATGATGGTTTCATAGCCATCTTCGCGCAGCGCCAGTGCCGCGTGCACGCAGCAGTAGTCGAACTCGATGCCCTGGCCGATGCGGTTCGGGCCACCGCCGAGGATCATGATCTTGTCGCGGTTGCTCGGCGCGGCTTCGCACTCTTCCTCATAGGTCGAGTACAGGTAGGCGGTGCCGGTGGAGAACTCGGCGGCGCAGGAGTCCACGCGCTTGTACACCGGGCGCACCTTGTGCGCGCGACGCAGCGCACGCACGGCCGCTTCGTTGGTGCCGGTCAGCTGGGCCAGGCGGGCGTCGGAGAAGCCGGCGCGCTTGAGCTTGCGCAGGCGCGTCGCATCCAGTGCGTCGATGCCATCGGCCGCGACCTGGGCCTCGGCAGCGATGATTTCTTCGATCTGGTCCAGGAACCACGGATCGATGTAGGAAAGCTTGAAGATGTCCTCCACGCTCATGCCGGCGCGGAACGCATCGGCGACGAAGAACAGGCGCTCCGGACCCGGTGCCTTCAGCTCGCGGCGCAGGGTCTGCAGATCGTCTTCGTTGCTCAGGTCCAGGCCGGTCGGGTCGAAGCCGACCTTGCCGGTCTCCAGGCCACGCAGGGCTTTCTGCATCGATTCCTGGAAGGTGCGGCCCATTGCCATCACCTCGCCCACCGACTTCATCTGGGTGGTCAGGCGCGCATCGGCAGCCGGGAACTTCTCGAACGCGAAGCGCGGAATCTTGGTGACGACGTAGTCGATGGACGGCTCGAACGAGGCCGGGGTCAGGCCGCCGGTGATCTCGTTCTTCAGTTCGTCCAGGGTGTAGCCCACGGCCAGCTTGGCGGCGACCTTGGCGATCGGGAAGCCGGTGGCCTTGGAGGCCAGCGCCGAGGACCGCGACACGCGCGGGTTCATCTCGATCACCACCACGCGGCCAGTGTCCGGGTTGATGCCGAACTGCACGTTCGAACCACCGGTATCCACGCCGATCTTGCGCAGCACGGCGATGGAGGCATCGCGCAGGCGCTGGTATTCCTTGTCGGTCAGGGTCTGCGCCGGGGCCACGGTGATCGAGTCACCGGTGTGCACGCCCATCGGGTCCAGGTTCTCGATCGAGCAGACGATGATGCAGTTGTCCGCGGTATCGCGGACCACTTCCATCTCGAATTCCTTCCAGCCCAGCACCGACTCTTCGACCAGCACTTCGGTGGTCGGCGACAGTTCCAGGCCGCGGTTGACGATTTCGATCAGCTCTTCGCGGTTGTAGGCGATGCCGCCGCCACTGCCGCCGAGGGTGAAGCTGGGGCGGATGATGGTCGGATAGCCGACGCGGGTCTGGATCTCCAGCGCTTCGTCCAGGGTGTGCGCAACGGCAGCGGTCGGGCACTCCAGGCCGATCTCGCTCATCGCCACGCGGAACAGCTCGCGGTCCTCGGCCATCATGATGGCTTCGCGCTTGGCGCCGATCAGCTCGACGTTGTACTTCTCCAGCACGCCGTTGTCGGCCAGGTCCAGCGCGCAGTTCAGCGCGGTCTGGCCACCCATGGTCGGCAGCAACGCGTCGGGCTTTTCCTTGGCGATGATCTTCTCGACCGTCTGCCAGTTGATCGGCTCGATGTAGACGGCGTCGGCCATCTCCGGGTCGGTCATGATCGTGGCCGGGTTGCTGTTGACCAGCACCACGCGGTAGCCCTCGTCACGCAGGGCCTTGCAGGCCTGGGCGCCGGAGTAATCGAACTCGCAGGCCTGGCCGATGACGATCGGGCCGGCACCGATGATGAGGATGGTCTTGAGGTCAGTGCGCTTGGGCATTTTCTTCTCTAAGTCAGTACAGCGTGACAAGGGGGGTGATCGCACGCTGTCGATCAGGAATCTTGATCCGCAGCGCCGCGCCAGGGGCAGCCGCGATGCGGAGGCTTACGGTCCATCGCGACGCCACCGGCGAACCGGCGGCGTACTGATCAAGCCTTGGCCTGGTCCATCAGCGCCACGAAACGGTCGAACAACGGACCGACGTCGGTCGGGCCCGGCGACGCTTCCGGGTGGCCCTGGAACGAGAAGGCCGGCACGTCGGTGCGGGCGATGCCCTGGTTGGTGCCGTCGAACAGCGAACGGTGGGTCACCCGCAGGGTGGCCGGCAGGGTCGCTTCATCCACTGCGAAACCGTGGTTCTGCGAAGTGATCATCACCCGGCCGCTGTCCAGGTCCTGCACCGGATGGTTCGCACCATGGTGGCCATGGCCCATCTTGATCGTCTTCGCGCCCGAAGCCAGGCCCAGCAGCTGATGGCCCAGGCAGATGCCGAAGGTCGGGATCTTCACGTCGATGAAGGTCTTGATCGCGGCGATCGCGTAATCGCACGGCTCCGGGTCACCCGGGCCGTTGGACAGGAACACGCCGTCCGGCTTCAGCGCCAGCACTTCCGCGGCCGGGGTCTGCGCCGGCACCACGGTGACCTCGCAGCCGCGCTCGGCCAGCATGCGCAGGATGTTGGTCTTCACGCCGAAGTCGTAGGCCACGACCTTGTACTTGGCCGGCACGCTGACGAAGGCATTGGCGTCCAGGTCCAGCTGGCCCTCGGTCCAGACGTAGGACTTGTCGGTGGTGACGACCTTGGCCAGATCCATGCCCTTCAGGCCGGGGAACTTGCGGGCCGCT
Source organism: Stenotrophomonas sp. 82F1 (assembly GCF_056861525.1). Lineage (NCBI taxonomy): Bacteria > Pseudomonadati > Pseudomonadota > Gammaproteobacteria > Lysobacterales > Lysobacteraceae > Stenotrophomonas > Stenotrophomonas sp. 82F1. The sequence goes on along the minus strand of NZ_JBSPUD010000008.1, from coordinate 107,160 downwards.
TCCAGTGCCTTTTCCACATCGATGCCGTCGCCGGCCATCAGCGCGCCGTTCTGGGCGCCCTTCTCGCGCAGGATGCGGGTCAGCTTGCGGGTGTCGATACCGGCGATGGCGACCACGCCACGCTGGATCAGCCAGTCCTGCAGCGACACCTGGCTGCGCCAGCTGCTCGGGCGGCGCGGCACATCGCGCACGATCAGGCCGGCCGACCACACCTTGGACGCTTCATTGTCCTGGTCGGTCATGCCGGTGTTGCCAATGTGCGGATAGGTCAGCGTGACCATCTGCCGGGCGTAGGACGGATCGGTCAACACTTCCTGGTAGCCGGTCATGGCGGTGTTGAACACCACCTCACCGACGGACAGGCCGGGCGCGCCTACGGATTCGCCCTCGAATACGGTGCCGTCTTCGAGGACGAGGATTGCGGCTTGGGTCACGGAATTCTCACTTTGGCTACCGAGGGGGTGCCGAAGTCACGCCTGCGCTTCACGGAAATCCGGTTGCAAAAAAGCGCGGACGTACGGTCTGGGACCGGTCCGGCTTTCGTGATTCGGCGAGTGCGAATTGTAGCGGTGCCGGGGCGCGCGCGCCAGCGGTTATCGCCATTCATGAACAGGCGATTGCGCATTCATTTCAATCCGGGGGCGTATGCAGGCCGCAGGGCGGGCCGCTGCCATCCCACCTGCCCGGCTCCGGTAGGCGCCAACCTTGGTTGGCGCGTTCAGCAACGGCTGCCAACCAAGGTTGGCATCTACCATCGACCCGGGTCCGTTACCCGGGTCCGTCCAGCAGGTCCCGCACCCGGTAGCTGCCCGCCGCCCGGCCCTGCAGCTGGCGCGCGGCAAACAGCGCCCCGCGGGCGAAGATGTCGCGGTTGGTGGCCCGGTGCACCAGCTCGATGCGCTCGCCCAGGCCGGTGAACTGCACCAGGTGCTCACCGACGATGTCACCGGCGCGCAGGCTGGCGTACTGCGGCTCAGCCCCGCCGCGCTGCGCCGCAGCGCCCAGGGTCAGCGCCGTGCCCGAGGGAGCGTCCTTCTTCTGCGTATGGTGCGATTCAACGATGTCGCAGTTCCAGCCGGCCAGCGCCTGCGCCGCACGCTCCACCAGCTCGTCCAGTACCGCCACGCCCAGGCTGAAGTTCGACGCCCACACCAGCGGGATCTTCACCGCCGCCGCCTCCAGCGCCTGGCGCTGCGCAGTGGAAATGCCGGTGGTGCCCGACACCAGGCCTGCGCCGCGCTCCACGCACAGTGCCAGCAGTGCATCGAAGCCCTCCGGCAGGCTGAAATCGATCGCCACGTCGAACACCGGCGCCCCCGGCACCTCGCTCGCAGCAAAGAACGGCACACCATCGATCACCCGCTGGGCCGGCGCGCGGCCGGTCACCGCAGCGACGATCTGCAGGGAATCAGGGTGTTCGGCGGCCAGCCGCAACAGGGCCTGGCCCATGCGCCCGGAGGCGCCGTGAATAAGCAATCGCAGGGGAGTCTGGTTCATGCACGCAGGCTAGCGGCAGCACGCATGGTCCGGCAAGCGCTGTCGCTGCTACGCTGCGTGCCCCTACAAGCGCTGGCCCGCACCTCATGCACCTTTGCGAACCGCCCTGCATTCGCGCTGACGCCATCATGCCGCCTGCGCGAATGCAGGGCTGAAACGGTGCGCATTTCCGAGGTCGCGCGCCGCACCGGCGCCAGCGCCAAGGCGATCCGCCTGTACGAGGCACGCGGACTGCTGCCGCCAGTGCCGCGCCTGAACCGCTATCGCGATTACAGCGAACAGGATGTGGCGTGGGTGCAGCTGATCCGGCAGGCGCTGGGGCTGGGCATCGGACTGGCCGCCATCACCCGCCTGCAGCGCAGCGACGGCCAGCTCGACTGGCCGGCAGTGCTGGTCCTGCTGGAGCGCCAGCGCGCTGCGATTGCTTCCGAGCGCGAGCGGCTTGCCCGCATCGAGGTCGAACTGCAGCAGGTGGCGGACGAGCTGCGGCAATGGCTGCAGCAGGGCGATGGTCTTTGCGTTCTGGCTGCCGCTGGCTGCCCCGCCGGTGGTTGACTCTGCCCCTGGGGCATAGCGCACGGTCGCGGTTTTCCAGCTTCCGAGACTGCCGTGCCCCGCTCCATCCTGATCCTGCTTGGCCATCCCGACCGCGACAGCCTGTGCGGCGCCCTCGCCCAGCGATACGCAACCGCCGCCAGCAACGCCGGCCACCGCGTGCGCTTGATCGCCCTGGGCGACCTTCAGTTCGACCCGGCACTTCGCCACGGCTATCGCCAGATCCAGCCGTTGGAAGCCGACCTGCAGGATGCCGCCGACGCGATCCAGGCCTGCGATCATCTTGTGCTGGTCTACCCGACCTGGTGGGGCGCGATGCCTGCGCTGCTGAAAGGCTTCTTCGACCGCGTGCTGCTGCCAGGCTTCGCCTTCCGCTACCGGCGCGATTCGGTGTGGTGGGACCGGCTGCTGGCTGGACGCAGCGCGCGGGTCATCACTACCCTGGACACGCCGCCCTGGTACTACCGGTGGATCTACCGCGACCCGGGCATTACCCAGATCCGCAGCACCATCCTGGAATTCTGCGGCATCCGCCCGGTGCGGGTCAGCCGCCTGGGCGCCGTGCGCAGCAGCACGCCGCAACAGCGCGAACGCTGGCTGGCTCAAGCGGCCGAGCTGGGTGCGCAGGCGCGTTGACGCGTCGCGGCGAACGGCCCGCCTCGCCCGGCCCGCAACGTAGATCCACGCCATGCGTGGATGATCAATTCCGACGCCGCTGGAGGGCGGCGCAGGAGATGAGTAGATCCACGCCATGCGTGGATGAGGATCAAGGGCGTGCGAACCAAGCTTCGCACCCGCCAAAGCAGGAAAGGCAGCCTCAGTGCTGCTTCGGCGGCGTCGGCCCGCAACTGTCACAGCCGCCGCATGCGCCGCCACCGCCAGTGGCCGGCGGCGCGATCTTCCGGCCCAACGCCTGCAGCCAAACCGCACGGCCCGGCTTCAGCAGCGCCAGTGCCAGCGCGCCACGCAGTTTGCGCACGGTACCGGGCGCCTGCTTCTTCAGCACCACCCAGGCGCTGACCAGCACGGCCACCGCGATGATCAGGTACTGGATCAGCAGGCCGGCGTCCATCAGCCGCCCCCCAGCGCCACGGTCACCTGGTAGGTGATCAGGGCAGCCACGTACGCCGCGGCGAACAGGTAGAACGCCGCAAAGCCCATCTGCTTCCACGAGTTGGTCTCGCGCTTGATGGTGGCCAGCGTCGAGATGCACATCGGCGCGTAGATGAACCACACCAGCAGGGCCAGACCGGTGGCCAGCGACCAGCCATCAGCCACCACCGGCGACAGCGCGGAGATCGCCGCATCGTCATCGGCAGCCGACAGCGCGTACACCGTCGCCAGCGAGGACACCGCTACTTCGCGCGCGGCGAGGCCCGGAATCAGCGCGATGCAGATCTGCCAGTTGAAGCCCAGCGGCGCGAAGATCGCGGTCATCGCGTGGCCGATCTGGCCGGCATAGCTGTAGTCGATGGCCGGCATCGTCGCGTCGGCGGGCGCGCCCGGGAACGACAGCAGGAACCACAACAGGATGGTCAGCGCCAGGATGATGCCGCCGACGCGCTTGAGGAAGATCATGCCGCGCTCGTACAGGCCGACGGCGAGGTCGCGCGGATGCGGAATGCGGTACGACGGCAGCTCCAGCATCAGCGGGTGCTCGCTCTTGTCGCGGCGCCACTTCTTCATCACCCATGACATCACCAGCGCGCTGAGGATGCCGGCCACGTACAGGCCGAACAGCACCAGGCCCTGCTGGTTGAAAATGCCGATCCTGCCGGCCGGAATGAACGCGCCGATCAACAGCGCATACACCGGCAGGCGCGCCGAGCAGGTCATCAGCGGTGCCACCAGGATCGTGGCCAGGCGGTCACGCGGGTCCTGGATGCTGCGGGTGGCCATGATGCCCGGCACCGCACAGGCGAAGCTGGACAGCAAAGGAATGAACGAGCGCCCCGACAAACCCGCCGCCGCCATCATGCGGTCCAGCAGGAACGCAGCGCGCGGCAGGTAACCGGACTCCTCCAGTGCCAGGATGAAGGCAAACAGGATCAGGATCTGCGGCAGGAACACCACCACGCCCCCCAGGCCGGCGATGATGCCGTCGGTCAGCAGACTGGTCAGCGGCCCAGCCGGCAGCACGCTGGCGGCCAGCTCACCCAGCCAGGCAAAGCCGGCTTCGATGCCATCCATCAGCGGCGTCGCCCAGGCGAACACCGCCTGGAAGATCAGGAACATCACCACGACCAGGGTGATCAAACCGAACACCGGATGCAGCAGCCAGCGGTCCAGCGTGTCGTCGATCTTCGCGGTCCGCGCCGGCATGCGCACGGCGGCGGCCAGGATCGCGCGTACCTGCGCGTGGTAATCCACGTCCTTTTCAACACCGGCCAGCGGCGCATCCAGGTGCGGCACCATCGTGTCCAGGCGTTCCACCAGCGCACGCGCGCCCTGCTTGCGCACCGCCACGGTTTCCACCACCGGCACACCGATCTCGCGCTCCAGCGCGGCAACGTCGATCTGGATACCGCGACGCTGCGCGGCATCAACCATGTTCAGCGCGATGATCATCGGCCGGCCCAGCTCGCGCAGTTCCAGCGCGAAACGCAGGTGCAGGCGCAGGTTGGTGGCGTCGATCACGCACAACAGGACGTCCGGCGCGGCCTCACCCGGGTAGAAGCCCCGGCACAGGTCGCGGGTGATCGCCTCGTCCAGGCTGGCCGGATGCAGGCTGTAGGCGCCCGGCAGGTCGAGCACGGCGAATTCGCGGCCGGACGGCGCACGCAGGCGGCCCTCCTTGCGCTCGACGGTGACGCCGGTGTAGTTGGCGACCTTCTGCCGGCTGCCGGTCAGCTGGTTGAACAGAGCGGTCTTGCCGCTGTTGGGGTTGCCGACCAGCGCGATGCGCAGCGGTGCGGCGGTTGCGGTGGCACTCATGCGCGTCGCTCCTGGCTGGCCGGGTCGATGACCACGCGCCGGGCCTCACTGATACGCAGCGCGAAACGGGTGAACCCGACCTGCACCAGCAGCGGCTCGCCGCCGACCGGACCCCGCGCCACCAGGCGCACTTCCTCACCCTTGACGAAGCCCAGCTCGCGCAGGCGCCGGGCGATGGCATCGTTGGCATGCAGGTCCTGCACGGAATCGACCACGGCCGAGGTGTGCAGGGGCAGTTCGGACAGCGTCATCTAGCGTGTTCTCTGCTGGATGTAAATGGTTCTCGATTCTAACATTCCCGCGTCGCGTCATGGCCCATGACCAATGGCCCGCTATGATCCATACAGGTATGGAGCAACCCCGGAATCCCATGAACGATGCTTTGCAGATCGAGCGCAATGGCGCTGTCCTGACCCTCTGGCTGAACCGGCCGGAGCTGCACAACGCCTTCGATGCCGGCCTGATCGCCCGGCTGACCGCCGCCCTGGAAGCAGCCGGCCGCGATGACACGGTGCGCACGGTGGTGGTGGCAGGCCACGGCGCCTCCTTCTCCGCCGGTGCCGACATGCAGTGGATGCGCGGCATGGCCACGGCCAGCGAGGCGGACAACCGCGAGGACGCCCTGGCGTTGGCGCGGCTGATGCGCACCCTGGACGAGCTGCCCAAGCCGACCCTGGCCCGTGTCCACGGCGCCGCCTTCGGTGGGGGTGTCGGCCTGGTGGCCTGCTGCGATATCGCCATTGCCACCAGCGCTGCCCGCTTCGGCCTGACCGAAAGCCGTCTGGGCCTGTTGCCGGCAGTGATCTCGCCCTATGTGATCGAGGCCATCGGCAGCCGCCAGGCCCGCCGCTGGTTCGCGACCGGCGAGCACTTCGACGCCGACACCGCCCTGCGTATCGGCCTGATCCACCACCTGGTGGAGCCCGAGCGCCTGGACGAAGCGGTGCAGCGGCAGCTGGCCCTGCTCGACAAGGCCGGGCCGATCGCCTCGGCCTCGGCCAAACTGCTGGTCCGGCAGGTGCGCGACGCCGATGATCGCGACAGCCTGGACCGTGACAATGCCGCCCTGATCGCCCGCCTGCGGGTGTCTGCCGAGGGCCAGGAAGGCCTGGGCGCCTTCCTCGACAAGCGCGCACCGCACTGGGTCACGGAGGCCTGACATGTTGGACCATATTGGTGTGAACACCGGCGATCTGCCGCGCAGCAAGGTCTTCTTCCTGCAGGCGCTGGCGCCGCTGCAGATCGGCCTGGTGATGGAGGTCAGTGCCGAACAGACCGGCGCCCACGACCACGTGGGTTTCGGCAAACACGGCAAACCGTTCTTCTGGCTGGGCAATGCGGCGCCCCTCAGCCAGGGGGTGCACGTGGCCTTCGTCTGCGGCGAACGGGCCCAGGTTGATGCATTCCACGCCGCCGCCCTGGCTGCAGGGGGCCGCGACAACGGCGCCCCCGGCCTGCGCCCGTGGTACCACCCGGACTATTACGCCGCCTTCGTGATCGATCCGGACGGCAACAACATCGAGGTGGTCTGCCACCTGCCCGGGTAGGCCCTCCGTCAAAACAGGCGCAGGCGTGGCCGCTCGTGCGACCCGCCTGCGTATCTCATCTGGCAGCCTGGCGAAGACCGGGCCGCCTCCGTTTCCCAGGAACCGCCGTGACCCCAGTCGATCCCATCCGCCCTGCCCGTCCCGTCCCGCCTGCCGCGGGGGTGCCGCGATGAGCGATTTCGTCCGCATCGTCGAGGTCGGCCCGCGCGATGGGCTGCAGAACGAAAAGCAGGCCGTGGCCACCGCCGACAAGATCGCCCTGATCGATCGCCTGTCGGCCACCGGCCTGCGCACCATCGAGGCGACCAGCTTCGTCAGCCCGCGCTGGGTGCCGCAGCTGGCCGACGCTGCCGAAGTCTATGCCGGCATCCAGCGCCACCCGGGCATCGACTATCCGGTGCTGGTGCCCAACGAACAGGGCTACGACCGCGCACGCGCCGTCGGCGTGCAGGAAGTCGCGGTGTTCACCGCTGCATCGGAAGCCTTCAACCGCACCAATACCAACGCCGGTATCGATGAATCGCTGGCCCGCTTCGAGCCGATCCTGCGCCGTGCAGCCGCCGACGGCGTGCGCGTGCGTGGCTACGTCTCCACCGTGCTCGGCTGCCCCTACCAGGGCGAGGTGCCGCTGGCCGACGTCGTGCGCGTCGCCCGTGCCCTGCAGCAGATGGGGTGTTACGAAATCTCGCTGGGCGACACCATCGGCGTGGGCACGCCGCGCAAGGCCCGCGCGATGCTGCAGGCGGTGGCTGCCGAGATCCCGATGAGCACATTGGCCGTGCACTTCCACGATACCTATGGCCAGGCCATCGCCAACATCGCCGCCTGCCTGGAAGAAGGCGTGCGCGTGGTCGACAGCGCCGTGTCCGGTGCCGGCGGCTGCCCGTACGCAAAGGGCGCCAGCGGCAACGTGGCCAGCGAGGACGTGGTGTACCTGCTGCAGGGCCTGGGCCTGGAGTGCGGCGTGGACCTGCCATCGCTGGCAGAGACCGGGCGTTGGCTGGCGGGGCTGCTCGGCCGCGCCACCGCCAGCCGCGTCGGGCAGGCGCTGGCGGCGACATGAACGACAGCGGCCCGCGCGACCGTCCGGCCATCGGCGATGCTCTCGCCGCAACCGACGACGCGCTGGCCGCTCTGGACGCGGCGCTGGCCGCATCGCCACCGCCTGCCCAGGCCAGGCTGCTGCGCCAGGCGCGGCAGGCCTTGGCCGATGCACAGCAGCGCGAACTGGATACCCAGGCCCGCTATGCCGCGTTGTTCGATGCGGTGCCCGACCCGGTCAGCATCCTCAGCGCCGAAGGCGTGGTGCTGGACGTCAACCGTGCCGGCATCATCGCCTACGATCGGCGGCGCGAAGACATCGTCGGCCAGCCCATCGAACTGCTCAACCCGGACCTGCCCAGCGACCATCTGCAACCGGTGTGGGAGGCGTTGAACCGCGGCGACACCTACGTCATCGAAGTGACCAACATGCGCGGCGACGGCAGTCGCTTTCCGGTCGAGGTGCATTCGGCCGGCTTCCAGGACCGTGGCCAGCCCTGCATCGTCGCCGTCGCCCGCGACCTGAGCGGGCGCTGGCGCGCCGAGTCGCGCTATCGCCTGTTGATGGAGTCGATCGACAAGGGCGTGATCCTGTTCGACCGTAATCTGCGCGTGCTGTCGGCCAACCCGGCCGCGCACCGCATCCTCGGCCTCACCGGTGGTGGCGTGGGCCTGAATTCGATGCTCGATCCCGAGGCGTGGATCATCGTCGACGAACATGGCCATCCGCTGACCCAGGCACAGTGGCCGACCAGCCGCTGCTTCCAGGCCGGGCGGATGATCCGCAGCACCATCATCGGCCTCTACCACCGCCCGCGCGGACGCATGCTGTGGCTGTCCACCACCAACGTACCGGTGTTCGGCAACGGCTGCGACCAGGCCAACCATGTCTATGCGATGTTCAGTGACATCACCGAACTGAAGCGCAACAACACCCTGTTCGCGCGCGCGCAGTCACTGGCCCACATCGGCGGCTGGGAGTGGGATCGCGGCCTGCAGCGCCTGTACCTCACCGATGAGGCGCGGCGCATCGTCGGCCAGCCGGCAGATATGGAAGACATGCCGGACCTGCTGGACTGCCTGCGCAGCGACGACCGCGCCGCCCTGCAGCAGGCGCTGGCCGACACCATCGAACACCGCAGCAGCTTCGGCCTGGAGCTGCAGGGCCAGCGCCGCGATGGCCACTCGTTCTGGATACGGATGATCGGCGAGGTCTCGGCCGGCGATGTCGATGCCGCGCGCATCACCGGCACCGTGCAGGACATCACCGAGCGCAAGCAGGCCGAGGAAACCCTGCGCGTGCAGGCCCGCACCGACCCGCTGACCGGGATCATGAACCGCGATGCGGTGCTGAGCGACCTCGGCGTGCGCATGGACAGCCCCAGCCACGACCGCGTGGCGGTGCTGTACATCGACCTGGACCGCTTCAAGGTGGTCAACGATCTGCTCGGCCACAACGCCGGTGATGAACTGCTGATCGAAGCGACCCGGCGCATCGCCACCGCGATCGGCACCGAAGGCCTGCTCGCCCGTTTCGGTGGCGACGAGTTCCTGGTGATCTGCGACCTGCGCGACCAGCCGGACCAGGCCGAACAGCTGGCCGAGCGCATCACTGCGGCCTTCTCTGCGCCGTTCCAGCTGGGCAGCGACGAGTTCCCGGTCACCGCCAGCATCGGCATCGCCCGTGCACCGCGTGATGGCGACCGGCCGCAGCAGCTGATCCAGAATGCCGACACCGCGATGTACGAGTGCAAGCGGCGCACCCGCAACGGCTGGCAGGTGTTTTCCCCGGAACTCGCACAGCGCCAGCATGACCGCCTGCAGATCGAAAGTCGGCTGCACAAGGCCCTCGATGGCGACGAGTTCCACCTGGTCTACCAGCCACAGGTCAACCTGCGCAGCGGCGCCACCATTGCCTGCGAGGCGTTGATGCGCTGGCACAACATCCAGCTGGGGCCGATGCGCCCGGACCTGTTCATCCGCCACGCCGAGCACACCGGCGACATCGTGCGCATCGGCCAATGGGCGCTGCGCGAAGCCTGCCGGCAGGTACGGCAATGGCAGGACGATGGGCTCGGCCTGGTACGGGTGGCCGTCAACGTGTCCTGGCGGCAGTTCGTCGGCGAGGATCTCGCGCGCTGGGTGCGGCAGGTGCTGGACGAGTTCGGCCTGCCCGGCAGCGTGCTGGAGCTGGAGTTCACCGAGCGGGTGCTGATCGAAGATGCGCCGGACACCCTACGAACTTTCGCCCGCCTGCGCGAGATGGGGGTGATGCTGACCATCGATGACTTCGGCGAAGGCTACAGCGCGCTGAACTACCTGCGCCGGCTGCCCATCCATGGGCTGAAACTGAGCCAGCTGTTCGTCGAGGGCATCCCCCGCAACCGCTCGGATGTGGCGGTCTGCGAGGCGGTCTGCGCGATTGCCCGCAGCCTCGGCCTGGGCGTGGTCGCCGAAGGTGTGGAAACCGAACCACAACGGCAATGCCTGCTCGACCTGGGGGTGACCGTCGGCCAGGGCTTCCTGTTCGCCCACGGACTGCCCGCCGCCGACTTCGAGCGTCGCCTGCGGCGCGCCCGCGAACTGGGCTGAGGCCCGCGGCGCAGTGCACAACGGCGGCTGCCGTCGCTTCCGTTAGAATCGGCGGTTCTTGAACCTGCAGGACCGTGCAATGCAGCTGTCTTCCGTACGTGCCGTGATCACTGGCGGCGTCTCCGGCCTCGGCCTGGCCGTGGCCCAGCACCTGGTTGCCCAGGGCGGCAAGGTCGCCCTGTTCGACCTCAACGACGCCAAGGGCGCGGCCGCTGTTGCCGGGCTGGGGCAGGACAACGCCCGCTATTTCAATGTCAACGTCAGTGATGAAGCGTCCGTGTCGGCGGCCATCGACCAGGCCTTCGATTTCCTCGGCGGCCTGAATGTCGCCATGAACTGCGCCGGCATCCTCGGCGCTGGCCGCGTGCTGGGCAAGGAAGGCCCGATGCCGCTGGCCGGGTTCCAGGGCACGGTGATGGTCAACCTGGTCGGCAGCTTCAACGTCGCCAAGGCCGCGGCCAATCGCATGCAGCACAACGAGGCCGGGGTGGACGGCGAGCGCGGCGTCATCATCAACACCGCCAGCGTTGCCGCCTACGAAGGACAGATCGGCCAGGCCGCCTACTCCGCCTCCAAGGGTGGCGTGGTGGCAATGACCCTGCCGATGGCCCGCGAGCTGTCGCGCTTCGGCATCCGCGTCAACACCATCGCGCCGGGCGTGTTCTGGACGCCGATGGTCGATGGCATGCCCGAGGCCGTGCAGGAATCGCTGGCCGCATCGATCCCATTCCCGTCGCGCCTGGGCAAGCCGGAAGACTTCGCCAGCTTGGTCGGCCACATCCTCGGCAACACCTATATCAACGGCGAGACCATCCGCCTGGACGGCGCCACCCGGCTCGCTCCGAAGTGATTCCCCCCGGGCGCCGGGACGGCGCCCTCCCCCAACGACCAACATCATCATGAAAGCCAACGACATCAAGAAGGGCAACGTCGTCGAGTTCAACAACGGCGTCTACCAGATCCGCGACATCGAGCGCAGCTCGCCGCAGGGTCGCGGCGGCAACGTCCGCTTCCGCTTCATCATGTACAGCGTGCCGGGCGGCAACAAGCTCGATGCCAGCTTCGATGCCGACGACAACCTGGTCGAAGTCGAACTGCTGCGCCGCCAGTCCACCTATTCGTACAAGGACGGCGATGCGTTCGTCTTCCTGGATGACGAGGACTACACCCCCTACACCCTGGACGCGGACGTGATCGGCGATGACGCCGGCTACATCACCGACGGCCTGACCGGCATCTACGTGCAGGTGATCGACGAGCAGCCGGTGGCCATCCAGCTGCCGGCCTCGGTGGTGCTGGAAGTGATCGAGACGCCGCCGGAACTGAAGGGCGGTACCGCCACCAAGCGTCCGAAGCCGGCCAAGCTCAACACCGGCATCGAGATCATGGTGCCGGAGTACATCGTCAACGGCGAGCGTGTGCTGGTGAGCACCGCCACCGGCGAATTTGCCGGCCGTGCCGATTAACCGCGCGGCACTGATCGCCTGCCTGTCCCTGCTTGCGGCGTGCTCGCCGCAGGCAGCGGACAACGGTGCAGGTGGTGCCACGCCAGAGGGCGTAGCGGTCGATCCGGTGGCTCCCATCGCACCGCCAGCGACGTCGCCCGCGGCCCTGCAGGAACCCGCCGAGGAGCCCTCCGCTGCCAGCCTGCCCTCGAGTTACGAGGAACTGGAACAGGTCCGTGCCGCCGCTGGCTGTGCGGTCTCCAACGACGTGTACGACATCGAAGACATACGCATCTACTGTCAGATGCCCGGCGACGTGCAGGCGTTTCTCGCGCGCGAAAACACCTGCCAGCATTTCGCCGGCGAAGAGCCCTACGACGACGAGCGCCGTCGGGAACTCGAAGAGGCCAGCGCGACGTACTGCGAGGGTCGCGAGAAGATCTTCACCGATCTGGTCGCGCGCCATCGCGGAGACTGTGCGATCCGCAAGGCGCTGGTCGGGATCAACAGCCGCTACGACCTGGTGTTCGAGCTGGACTTGAAGCCCTGTGAGGACTGACCGATCAACGCCGGGCATGGCCCGGCGCTACCGATCCGCGTAACCACGCGTTACTTCGCGCCGAAGTTGCCGCAGCCGTGGTACTGGCGCGTGCCCACAGTCAACATCGCCTTGGCCTCGAACGCCTCACCGCTCATGTCGTCCTGACAGGTGGTGCGCTGGAAGCTCAGCTTGATGTCGGTGCCATCGGCCGCCTTGCCAACCCAGCCGTCTGCGCCCTCGGTCGGCTTGGCGACCGCGAAGCGGCGCTCGCCGTAGTCGACCTCCACCTGCAGGCCCGGCGCATCACCGTCGACGACGGCCAGCCAGCCGGGCTCGTTGCCGGTGGCACGGAACGCGGCGTTGCCGGCACTGCCATCGCCCTCGGTCGCTTCCACCGCACCACACTCACGGTCCGCCTCGCCCTTCAGGCTGAGCAGCGCTTCGTCGCTGCCGCGGGTCCAGAAGCTGTTGCCCTTGCCATCGGCATATTTCGCTCCGGAGGCCGCGCGTTCGGAGGACATCGCGAAACTGCGCTCGCCGATCACAACCGTCGCTGCGTCTTCGCCGTTGAAGGTCGCGCGCACGTCGAGGTCGCCGCAGCGGTAGAGAGTTTCGTTGCCGCCGCCATCAACAGCGGCAGCCACAGGTGCCGGTGCCGGCGTTGCGGCCGCATCGGCTGCGCCACTGGATGCCGGCGTCTGCGCCGGCTGGCAGGCGCTCAGCGCAAGGCCGAGGGAAGCCGCCAACAGACTGGGAATTACACGCATGGCTCGACTCCTTGTCGAAACTACAGAGACCTTGGACCCTACCATCTGCGCGCAAACGGGGCCTGAAAGCTGCATGACCGTGTTCAGCCTGTCAGCACCGCCATCGACAGCAGCTGCGCGCCGCTGGCACTGGAAGCGCTTGTCCAGACGCGCAACAGGCGAAAGTGCTGCACGTGTTCGCGTCCCAGCCAGTGCACATGCAGCTGAACATCGCCGGACAACAACGCCAGGCGTCCACACAGCAACGTTTCAATTGCATGCACCTGCAGCGCAAGAATCTGCAGGCGTCCTTGCCGCCAGTCCCGCAGCCAGGGCAGGTCGAGCATCCGACCGCCCTGCCCGTCCATCATGAACAACACCGGCGACAGCAGGGCAGCTACCGCGCCATGGTCACCGTCCAGCAACGCATCGCGCAGCTGCTGCTCCAGCACGCGCAGCTGCGCGTCGTACAGGCCCTCACGGTTCCTGTTTTCCATCCACCTGCTTTCCATCCACGCGTCCTCCCGGCGTCGGCCGGCGTCGACGCAGGCGCTGCGCAAGCCACTGCTGCGCACCCTGCACCACCACATAGAACACCGGCACGAAGAACACGGCCAACACGGTCGCACTGACCATGCCGCCGAACACGCCGGTACCGATGGCCTGTTGCGTTTCCTTTGAAGCACCTTGTGCCAGCATCAGCGGCACCACGCCCAGCGCGAACGCCAGCGAGGTCATGACGATCGGCCGCAGCCGCAGGCGTGCCGCTTCGATGGTCGCCTCGACCAGGCCGCGTCCCTGCTGTTGCAGCTGGCGGGCGAACTCGACGATCAGGATCGCGTTCTTCGCCGAAAGCCCGATCACCGTGATCATGCCGACCTTGAAGAACACATCATTGGGCATCCCGCGCAACAGCACCGCGGCAACGGCGCCGAGCAGGCCCAACGGCACCACCAGCATCACCGCCAGTGGAATCGACCAGCTCTCGTACAGCGCCGCCAGCACCAGGAACACCACCAGCATCGACAGCAGCAGCAACCACGGCGCCTGTGCACCGGACTCACGCTCCTGCAGCGACTGGCTGGTCCACTGCAGGGCGAAGCCCGCGGGCAGCTGCTGTGCAAGGCGCTCCATCTCGATCATCGCCTGGCCGGTGGACACGCCGCTGGCGGGTGCGCCGGACAGGTTCAACGCCGGGAACCCCAGGTAACGCTGCAGCTGCAGCGGCGCCTCGGTCCACTGCGGGCTGACCAGCTCGGACAGCGCCACCATGCCGCCTTCGCTGTTGCGGACATACAGCTTCAGCACGTCCTCCAGCTCCATCCGGTGTGGGGCATCGGCCTGCACGATGACCTGCTGCATGCGCCCGCGATTCGGAAAATCGTTGACGTACTGCGAGCCCATCGCCGCCGACAGCGTTGCACTGATGTCGGTGAATGCAACGCCCATCGCTTCGGCCTTGGCGCGATCGATGTCCAGCCGCACGTTGCTGCCCGCAGGCAGCCCATCGGCATGCACCTCCGCCAGCAACGGACTGGCTTCCGCCAGTTTCAGCAGCTGCTGCAGGGCGGCGCGCAGCTCGGCCTGGCACTGGCCGGTACGCGCCTGCAGTGCCAACGAGAAGCCGGAGGAACGACCAAGGCTGTCGATGGCCGGCGGCATCACGCTCATCACCTCGCCTTCCGGCACCGTCGCCATGGCCTGCTGCGCAGCCTTCACCTCATCCGCTGCGGTGCTGCCGCCGCGCTCACCCCAGTCCTTCAACATGGTGTAGGTCAGCGCCGCGCTCGGGCCCGAGCCGGAGAAACTGTAGCCGAGGATGGCCTGGTTGGACGCGATCGCCGGCCGCGAGGCGACATGCTGTTCGTAGGCCTCGACCACCGCCAGCGTGCGTTCGGCGGTTGCTTCGGCCGGCAGCTGGATGGAGGTCATGAAATAGCCTTGGTCTTCTTCCGGCAGGAACGCGCCCGGCAACCAATGCAGGCCGATCAGCAGTGCCACCAGCAAGGCAGCGAACAGGCCCATCACCCGGCCACTGCGCCGAAGGACCGCCGCCACGCCCTGCTGGTAACGCCCGGTCATCCGCTCGAAGCCACGGTTGAACGCACCGAATACACCGCCGCGGCCATGGTGGCCACGTGTGCCCTGGCGCAGCAGCGTCGCGCAGAGCGCCGGGGTCAGGCTCAGCGCCAGCAGTGCCGAGAACAGGATCGACACCGACATCGCCACACTGAACTGGCGGTAGATCGCACCGACCGAGCCACTGGCCAACGCCATCGGGATGAACACCGCCGTCAGCACCAGGGTGATGCCGATCACCGCACCGGTCAGCTCACGCATCGCCTTGATCGTGGCCTCGCGCGGCGGCAGGCCTTCTTCGGCCATGATCCGCTCCAC
This sequence comes from Stenotrophomonas sp. 82F1, assembly GCF_056861525.1. Classification (NCBI taxonomy): domain Bacteria; kingdom Pseudomonadati; phylum Pseudomonadota; class Gammaproteobacteria; order Lysobacterales; family Lysobacteraceae; genus Stenotrophomonas; species Stenotrophomonas sp. 82F1. The sequence continues at coordinate 91,865 of NZ_JBSPUD010000008.1, read as the reverse complement.
GCCTTCGACCACCACGATCGCATCGTCAACGATGATGCCGATCGCCAGCACCATGCCGAACATGGTCAATACGTTGATCGAGAAGCCCAGCGCCAGCATCACCGCGAAGGTGCCCAGCAGCGCGATCGGCGCGACCAGGGCGGGGATCAGCGTGTAGCGCCAGTTCTGCAGGAACAGGTACATCACTGCGAAGACCAGCAGCATCGCCTCGACCAGGGTCTGCAGCACCTTCTGGATCGAGACTTTGACGAAGGGCGCGGTATCGAACGGAATGCTGGATTCAACGCCCTGCGGCAGCAGCGGCTGCAGGTCGGCCATGCGCTCGCGCACAGCCGTGGCGGTACGCACCGCATTCGCACCGGGGCGCAGCTGCACACCGGCCGCCGTGGCCGGGTAGCCATCTTCGCGCGTGCCCCAGGCATAGCTCTGCGCACCCAGTTCGACCCGGGCGACGTCACCCAGCAGCACCCGCGAACCATCGGCACCGGCGCGCAGCACGATCGCTGCAAACTGCTCGGGCGTTGACAGCTGGCCTTCGGCACTCAAGGGCACGGTGATGCGCTGGCCGGGAACGCCGGGCGAATCGCCGATGCGACCCGGCGAGATCTCCAGGTTCTGCTGCTCGATCGCGCTGGCCACATCGCCCATGGTCAGGCCGTAGCCGGTCAGGCGGGTCGGGTCCAGCCAGATCCGCATCGCCTGTTCGGCACCGAACAACTGCACGCGGCCGACGCCGTCGATGCGCCGCAGCTCTTCGATGATGTTGCGCGCCATGAAATCGCCCAGCGCCGCTTCACTGACACTGCCATCGGGTGAGCGCAGGCCCACCAGCATCAGGAACCCCGAGTCGGCAGCCTCCACGAACAGGCCGTTCTGGCGCACGCTGCGTGGCAGGCGCGGCTCGATCGCCTTGATCCGGTTCTGCACGTCCACCTGTGCCAGCTCGGGATCGGTGCCGGGCTTGAAGGTGGCGGTGATCGACGCTTCGCCGGAGGTGTCCACCGACGATTCGAAGTACAGCAGATGCTTGACGCTGGACAGCTCGCGCTCGATCAGGCCGACCACCGCGTCATTCAACGTCTGCGGGCTGGCGCCGGGATAGCTGGCATAGATGCTGACGCTGGGCGGCGCGACCGTCGGATAGCGCTCGACCGCCAGCCGCGGAATGGCCAGCACGCCGGCCAGGATGACGAAGATCGCCAGCACCCAGGCAAACACCGGGCGATCGATGAAGAAACGAGCCATGTCGTAGGTTCCTGGAAGGGCTCAGCCCTGGCTTGCGGATGTCGGCGGTGCACTGGCGCTGGCGACCGGCACCTGCCAGTCGCGCGGGTCGACCAGCACGCCTTCCTGCAGGCGCTCCTGGCCTTCCACCACGACCTTCTCGCCCGCCTTCAGGCCATGCCGCACCAGCCATTGCCGGTTGACGCTGCCGTCCACTTCCAGTGTGCGGATCACTGCTTTGCCATCGGCGGTGATGACCCAGGCATAGGCCTGGCCACCGGCGCTGCGCAGCACCGCCTGCTGCGGCAGCAGCAGCGCGCTGGCCGGCGCACCGCGTGGCACCCGGGCACGCACATACATGCCCGGCAACAGCTGCCGCTCAGGGTTGTCGACCAGGATGCGCAGGATCACATCGCCGGTGCGCGCATCGACATTGACACCGGAGAACAACAGCCGGCCGCGCTCGGGCAGCGGCGAACCCGCCGCGCCGATGATCGTCACCGGCAGCTCGCCGTCCACCGCACCACGCCGCAGGGACTGCAGCTGCGATGCCGGCTGGCGCACGTCCACGTAGACCTGATCGATCTGCTGTACCACGGCCATCGGCTCGGCATCGGCGACGCCAACCAGCGCGCCTTCGGTCACCAATGCCTGGTCGATGCGGCCATCGATCGGTGCACTGACCGTCGCGTAGCGCAGGTCGAGCTGGCGTCGCGCCAGGATCGCGCGTGCCTCGTTGACCGCTGCGCGGGCCTGCTCGTGCTCGGCGCTGGCATCATCGCGATGCTGCTGGCTGACCGCCTGCGCGGCGGCCAGTGCCTGCAGCCGCTGTGACTGCACACGGCTGCGCCCGAGGGCGGCTTCGCTGCGCTGCAGGGCCGCCAGCGCCGAATCGACGTCGGCGCGGAATGCCGCCGGGTGGATCTGGAACAGCGGCTGCCCGGCCTGCACCTCCGCACCCTGCTCGAACATCCGGCGCTGCACGATGCCGCCGACCTGCGCACGGATCTGCGCGGTGCGCACCGCCGCCACCCGACCGGGCAGTTCATCATCGCGCTGCACCACCTGCGGGCCGACAGTGACCACGCTGACACGCGGCACCGCTTCGACGCTGGGTTCGGGGCGGGAGCAGGCCGTCATGGCCAAGGCGAAGGTCGCGACCAGCGCGACCGGAGTCCTGAAGGTTCTCATTGCTGTGCACAGTGCCGCAGGCGCGGCTGACGAATCATGAAGCGCGCAGTGTGCGTGGCGATGATGGGGTTTCGATGGAGGAACTGTGGAGATACGATGGAGGGCAAGCACCTTCCGGCCTCGCCTTGCCATGCATGCCTCCCCTGCCCTCGCGGCGCTGGTCCTGATCGTCGAGGACGAAGCCGAGATCGCCGACATCCTTGCCGCCTACCTTGAACGCGAGGGCCTGCGCACCCTGCGTGCGGCCGATGGCCAGATTGCCCTGGACCTGCATCGCAGCATGCGCCCGGACCTTGTACTGCTGGACGTGCAGCTGCCGCGGCTGGATGGCTGGAGCGTGCTGAGCCAGCTGCGCCAGCGCGGCGAAACGCCGGTCATCATGCTGACCGCGCTGGACCAGGATCTGGACAAGCTGACCGCGCTGCGGATGGGTGCCGATGACTATGTGGTCAAGCCGTTCAACCCGGCAGAGGTGGCAGCACGCGTGCGTGCAGTACTGCGGCGTACGCTGCGCAGTCCGCGGGCGGATGCGCCCACTGCCCTGCGCGTGGGCCCGTTGCTGATCGACACCGCCACCCACGCGGTGCATGTGGAAGGCGACGGCTACAGCCACGAGCTGCTGCTGACCCTGACCGAGTTCAAGCTGCTGCATTGCATGGCTTTGGCGCCGTCACGGATCTTCAGCCGCAGCGAGCTGATGCACGAATGCCTGCCGGAAAGCGAAGCACTGGAACGCACCGTGGACAGCCATGTCAGCAAGCTGCGGCGCAAACTGGACGAAGTGGGCCTCACCCAGATTCCGGCCAGCGTGCGCGGTGTCGGCTACCGACTGATGGCCGACCGCTGATGCGGCGCTCCGGGCTCAGCCGGCACATCATCGTCTCGATGTCGCTGATGGTCGTCGGCGTCATCGTGATGGTGATCCTCTCTTCGTGGCTGCTGTATGCCGTGCTGATCGAATTCTTCCCGGCCAGCGCCGAAGAGCCGGAAGGCTGGCTGCCGACGGGACCGGAGCTGGCGTGGATGGTCGGGGTGATCCTGACCGGCCTGGCGCTGGCGATCGCCGCCTCGTTCCGCCTGGCGCACCGCATCCTGTCGCCGCTCAACTCACTGGTGGACAGCGTGCGTGCGCTGGCTGGCGGCGATCTCGGCGCGCGCGCCACGGCCGAGGCCAACTCCCCCGGTGAGGTCGCAGCGCTGGTCGACGACTTCAACGCGATGGCGCGCCGCCTGCAGCACATGGAAAGCGAACGGGTGATGTGGCACGCGGCCATCGCCCACGAACTGCGCACGCCGGTGACGATCCTGCGCGGGCGCCTGCAGGGCCTGGCCGAAGGCGTGTTCCAGCCCGATGAGTCGCAATTCCGCAGTCTGCTGGCGCAGGTCGAGGGCCTGTCACGGCTGATCGAGGACCTGCGGGTGCTGAGCCTGGCCGACAATGCTCGCCTTGATGTGCGCCGCGCCCGCACCGATGTGGTGGCCGAAGTGCATTCGGTGATGACCCTGGTCGATCCCGCTTTCCGCAGTGCCGGCTTCGTGCTGGAGCTGGAGACCAGCCGCGAGGAGCACCCCGCCCATTGCGATCCGACGCGGTTGCGGCAGGCGTTGCTGGCCTTGCTGGAGAACGCGCGCCGCTATGCCAACCCGGGCAAGGTACGCATCGCCGTGCATGACACCGTGGCCCATGTGCAGGTGGCGATCGAGGACGAAGGCCCGGGTATCGATCCGGCCCTGCATGCGGACATCTTCAATCCGTTCATGCGCGGCGACGGTTCACGATCGCGCCTGGGCGGTGGCAGTGGTCTCGGCCTTGCGGTGGTCAAGGCCATCGCCGATGCACACGGCGGCCAGGTCTACTGCACCCCGGGCACGGCCGGCGGCAGTCGTTTCGTCATCGAGCTGCCGCGCCAGTAGGCGGCACTTCGGCGGCCTGCTCACGCACGCGCGCGCCCAACGTTGCCAGATTGTTGTCGATGTCATCCAGCTCACGTCGCTGCGGTGGCGGCAACTGCGCGCGCAGCTGCACGCGCAGTGCCTGCCAGGCGGGTATGGCCTGTGCGCTGGCGATGGCCACTGCGCGTGCCACCTCTGCCTGTTCTTCCGCCTGCGGCAGGCCGTAGCCGGCGTCGGCCAGCAATTGGCCGGGCCGCAACCACTGCCCGCTCTGTTCCAGCAACGCGCGCAGTGAACGGGTGGCGCTGCTGTCCGGGTCAGCCAGCAACCGCCGCTTCAATGCGTCGCGTGCGCGCAGTTCCGCGCGCCGCTGCGCCGCCTGTTCCAACAGCAGCAGGCCGGCACTGGCGCGCACATCACCGCGCAGCGACCACGGCGCCCGCTGTTGCGCCGGCAGCGCCAGCCATGCGCGCACATCGCGCGCCGGCAATGCCATCTGCGCGGCGGCAACCGAAAACAACTGCTGGTAGTGGTCGCGCGCAGACGCAAAGTAGTAGCCCTGCGCCTGGGCCTGCGCGGAATCGGCCAGCACCTGCTCGTCCAGGGCATGCAGCCGCGCCAACCGCCGCCGCAACCCGCGCGGGCTCAGCTGCGCCAGGCCGGCTTCGCCCAGACGCGGAACACCTGCCTGCAGCAGCTTTGCCGTCTCCACCGCGCAGTTGTTGCTGACGAAGTAATAGCGGCCGTCATAGCTCCAGTGCACCTGTGCAGTACGCTCGAGCAGGCTGGCGATCTCGCTGCGGTCCAGCTGCAGCGGCAGCGAGGCCAGTCCGCGCAGTTCGACCTTGGTGTACTCGTCCACCACCTGCTGCAGCGGCAGCACGAACAGGCGCGAAGGATAACCACCGGTCAGGCCGCGCCAGTTGGAAATCTGCACATCGCCGACGAAGGCGCGGAAGGACAGCACCCGGTGATGCTCCAGGTCCAGCCTGCAGTCCGGCCCCGGTGCGCGGCCGGGACGGCAGATCACCAGCCGCAGCATGCTGTGGCCCCAACGGCTCATCGGCTGCGCACTGCCTTCGGCGAACAGATAGTCCACGGCGTACACACGCGACGGGTCAAGCTGCAGCAGCGACGCCGCGCCCTCTTCCGCATCGGCCTGCAGCAGTGGAACGGTGCCAGCGCAGTGCGGCGCAGGCAACGATGGCGGCGTACCGAAGTGCGCCTGATACCACTGCGCCAGTGCCGGGCGGCGGCACGCGAACTCTGCATCCAGCACGAAGTGTTCGGCGTTCACCGCCAGGTACTCGGCCGGGTCGGTCAGCTCGTAGGCATCGGGGCTGCGGTCGCGGAAGGCATTGTCGCCGCGGCCAAGGTGCCATGGCTTGCGCTGCCATCCCGCCAGATCACGCCAGCGGGCGCTGCGCGACCAGTTCGCGCCGCCACGGTCGGCAACGTGGGCCAGTTCATGCACCAGTGCGCTGCGCCGCGCGCGGCGGGCACCGGGCATGTCTTCATCCAACAGGTCGCGACGCAGCGCAATGCGCCCGGCGAAGGCTCGGCCATGCACACCGGTCGGCAGGTCATCGCTCCAGCGCACCTGCACCTGCGCCGGCAATGCAGCCAGGAGGCCTTCCGGCAGCAGTGACTGCACATCGGCCAGGGTCTGGCTGGCGAGCTGCTGCTGTGCCGGATCGAGACCGGCCGGGTCGAGCTGCAGGCGATCAGCCGCGTGCGCGACGTGAGCGGCCAGCAGTAGAGCCACGCCATGCGTGGCTGCTGTGATCGCCCGTCTGCGCTTGGCATTCAGCCGAGCATGGCTCGGCTCTACAGAAAGCGATGACGCGGAGGTCATGCCGCCCGGATCAACGCGCCAGAAGCGCGCGCGCCAGCTGCAGGTCGCTCTGCTGCCGTGCGCCTGCATCCTGCTCGCGCAGGTGCACCAGCGCCGCCTGCAGGCGTGCACCGCGGATCTGGCCATCGCTGGCGACAAAGGCCGCCGCATCATCGCGTGCGGCCAGCACCACCTTGTCATCGCCCGAGCTGCTGCCCGAGGAACCCGAAGAGGCGCCCGTCGCCGACCCGGCCGAGGTGCCGGCAAAGCTCGAAGCGAAGCCGGCCAGCGGCAGGGACAACAGGGCAATCAGCAGGAACGGACGGATCATGGTCAGGAAGTTCGTTGATTTGGGTGGGTGGAGCGTAACGGCTGGGTGAAGTCTTTGCCCGTGTCAAAGGTCGAACAATTTGCCGGGATTCAGCCGCCCTTCGGGATCGAACGCGCGCTTGACCGCCTTCATCAGCCCGATCTCGGCCGGGCCACGGGTACTGTCCAGGTAGCCCTTCTTGACCAGGCCGATACCGTGCTCGGCCGAAATGCTGCCATTGAAGCGTGCCAGCACCTGCGCCAGCAGCTTGGTCACGTGCTCGCACTGGGTCACGAAGTCGGCATCGCTGGTGTCATCCGGCTTGAGCACGTTGATGTGCAGGTTGCCGTCACCGATATGGCCGAACCAGACCACGTCGAAATGCGGGTAGGCGTCGCCGATCAGCGCCTGGGTCTCGGCCAGGAACGCCGGCATCGACGAGATCCGCACCGAGACATCGTTCTTGTAGGGCTTGTAGCGCGCCAGCGCCTCGGTGATGCCCTCGCGCAGGCGCCACAGCTGCGCTGCCTGGGCATCGCTGGCACTGATCACCCCGTCGCTGACCCAGCCATTGCCCATGCAGTCTTCGAAGGCGGCCATTGCCGCCGCTTCCTGCGCTTCATCGCCCGCAGCGAATTCGGTCACCACGTAATAGGGGTGCACTTCATCGAACGGTGCCTGCGCGCCGTGTGACAGCACATGCTCCAGCGCACGGTCGGTGAAGAATTCGAAGGCCTGCAGCTGCAGTCGCGCGCGGAACGCGGCGAACACCTGCATCAGCACGTCGAAGCTGGGCAGCGCCAGCAGCATCACGTTGCTGGCCGGCGGCGGGTCGGTGAGTTTCACCGTGGCCTCGACGATCACGCCCAGGGTGCCCTCCGAGCCGATCAGCAACTGGCGAAAATCGTAGCCGCTCGAGTTCTTGATCAGGCCCTTGTTGAGCTCGAGCAGCTCGCCCGTGGCAGTGACCACCTTCAGTCCGGCGATCCATTCGCGGGTATTGCCGTAACGGATCACCCGGATGCCACCGGCATTGGTGGCGATGTTGCCGCCGATCGAACAGGAACCGCGCGCGGCGAAATCCACCGGGTAGATCAGGCCGTGCTCCAGCGCGGCGTTGTGCAGCGCCTCCAGCGGCATGCCGGCCTGCACCACCAGGGTGCGGTCGACGGCGTCGTAGTCCAGCGCCTTGTTCATCCGCTCCAGGCTCAGCACCAGCTCGCTATGGGCCGCTACCGCGCCACCGGACAGGCCGGTGCGACCACCGGACGGAACCACCGCCACGCCTTCGGCCGCGCTCCAGCGCATCACCGCCTGCACTTCTTCCACCGTGGCCGGCAACGCGATCACCAAGGGCGCCGGCGTCCAGCGCCGGGTCCAGTCGCGACCGTAATGCTCCAGGTCGGCAGGGTCGGTCTTCAGCTTCAGGCCGGGACAGGCCTGCTGCAACGAGGCGATGCGGGAATCGGTCATGACGGTCCAGCGCGGGGCGTGAAGAACGGGCAAGCGTGCCAGCGGCGGGGGCCAGCGTCCAGCCCCGCAGCGCCTTCAATAGCTGCAGTTGCAACCAATTGCGCACTGCAACATGGGCGTTGCGATCTGGCATAGTGGTCAGCCCCTGTCCCACTGGCCGTGCCGCCCCATGTCGCCGAAGAAGACCTCGTTCCCGAAGCAGGATATCCGCGTACTGTTGTTGGAGGGGGTCAGCCAGACCGCCGTGGAGGTGTTCAGCGCCGCCGGCTACAGCCAGATCGAAGCGCACACCAAGGCACTGCCCGAGGACGAGCTGAAGGCGCGCATCGCCGAGGCGCACATCGTCGGCATCCGTTCGCGCACCCAGCTCAGCGCCGAGGTGCTGGCCGAGGCCAAGCGCCTGATTGCGGTCGGCTGCTTCTGCATCGGCACCAACCAGGTCGACCTGGATGCGGCCGAGCTGGCCGGCATACCGGTATTCAACGCGCCCTACTCCAACACCCGCAGCGTCGCCGAGCTGGTGATCGCCGAAGCGATCATGTTGACCCGTGGCATCCCGCAGAAGAACGCCGAATGCCATCGCGGCGGCTGGTCGAAGTCGGCCAGCGGCAGCCATGAGGTGCGCGGCAAGGTGCTGGGCATCATCGGCTACGGGCATATCGGCACCCAGGTGGGCGTGCTGGCCGAATCGCTGGGCATGCAGGTGATCTTCCACGACGTGGAAACCAAGCTGTCGTTGGGCAATGCCCGTGCTGCGGTCAGCCTCGACGACCTGCTGGCGCGTGCGGACATCGTCACCCTGCACGTGCCGGAGACACCGTCCACGCAGTGGATGATCGGCAGCGCCGAGCTGGCGAAGATGCGCCGTGGCGCGCACCTGATCAACGCTGCGCGCGGCACCGTGGTCGACATCGATGCGCTGGATGCTGCGCTTGCCAGCGGCCACATCGGTGGCGCGGCGCTGGACGTGTTCCCGGTCGAGCCGAAGGGCAACGGCGATATCTTCGAATCACCATTGACCCGCCACGACAACGTGATCCTGACTCCGCACGTGGGCGGCAGCACGCTGGAAGCGCAGGACAACATCGGCATCGAAGTAGCCGCCAAGCTGGTGCGCTACAGCGACAACGGCAGCACCCTGTCGGCGGTCAACTTCCCGGAAGTGACCCTGCCCGAGCACGCCGACAGCCTGCGACTGCTGCACATCCACCAGAACGTGCCGGGCGTGCTGTCCAAGGTCAACGAGATCTTCTCGCGACACAACGTCAACATCGACGGCCAGTTCCTGCGCACCGACCCGAAGGTGGGTTACGTGGTGATCGACATCACCGCCAGCGAGGAACAGGCCAGCGCGGTGCGTGACGAGCTGGCGGCGATTCCGGGCACGTTGCGCACGCGCATTCTGTATTGATGGTAGCGCCGGGCCATGCCCGGCGGAATGCATCCGGTACCACGCCATCCACGCATGGCGTGGCTCTACTGGCATTGCGTCATCCACGCATGGCGTGGCTCTACTGGCATTGCGTCATCCACGCATGGCGTGGATCTACTGGGCGCGCGATCTCCTGGTAGATCCACGCCATGCGTGGATGCTTTTTTCAGCGTGCCAGCCACCGGCGCGCCATGCGCTGCATCGATTCGTCCGACTGCGGATCGCCGGCGACCTCGGCCACCGGGCGCCAGGCGAGGTCCAGCGACTCTTCGCTGAGCACGAAATCCTCGCCGCCCAGCGCACGGATCACGAAACGCACATCGTAATGCCAGTGCCCCGGCACGTCTTTGCGCTCCGGAATCCAGTGCTTGTCCAGGTCGAAGATCGCCGGATCGTCCAGCACCAGCCCGGCCAGGCCGGACTCCTCTTCGGCCTCCTTCAGCGCCACCCGGGCCAGGTCGCGGTCGCCGTCGGCGTGGCCGCCCAGCTGCAGCCAGCGCTGCAGCTTGCGATGGTGGGTCAGCAGCAGGCGCTGGCCATCGGCGCTGACCAGCCAGCAGCTGGCGGTGAAATGGCCTGCCAGCCGCTCGCGGCGGAACGCATCTTCCACATCGTCGATCAATGTGCCGAATTCGGCAGCCAGGGCGTCGTGGGCGGGTTCCTTGCGCGCATAGTCATGCAGCAGGCTGCGCAGGCGATCGTCAAGCACGGCAAGGGATTCGGTGGTTTCGCTCATGAATGCGGGGTGCCCGGAAAAATACCGGCCATTATCGCCGTTCATTGTTGCGTTTGCGCTTGTGCGGTGCCTTCAGCATTGGCTAAGGTACAGCGGGCCGTTTGCGCGGCCTTCACCATTCGGGCCGCTGGCAATGTACCGGCAGCCCTCCCAATCCGATCATCAGGAAGTACTGCATGCTGAAAGCTCTGTTGAGGGTCAAGCCGGTTGAACCGGCCGGGCACGTCGATGCCGGCGAACCCATCGAAGGCAGCCTGGACGGCGAAGCCACGTTGAAACGGACCCTCACGGCGAAACACCTCATCATGCTTGGCATTGGTGCGGTGATCGGCGCAGGTATTTTCGTGCTCACCGGCCAGGCCGCGGCCAACCACGCCGGTCCGGCGGTGATGCTGTCGTTCGTGTTCGCCGGGATCGCCTGCGCGCTGGCGGGCCTGTGCTACGCCGAGTTCGCCGCGATGATGCCGGTCTCCGGCAGCGCCTACTCCTACTCCTATGCCACCCTCGGCGAGGGCATGGCCTGGTTCATCGGCTGGTGCCTGGTGCTGGAGTACCTGTTCGCCTCGGCCTCGGTCGCGGTGGGCTGGTCGGCGTACCTGATCAGCTTCATCACCACCACGCTGCACATGCCGTTCCCGGACGCACTGAGTGCGGCGCCGATCGCCTGGAACGGGCACGAGTTCGCCGCCTCCGGCAAGCTGTTCAATCTGCCGGCGGTACTGATCGTGGCGGCGGTGACCGGCCTGCTGTACGTGGGCGTGACCCAGTCCGCGTTCGTCAACGCGATCATTGTGGCCATCAAGGTGTTTGTGATCTGCCTGTTCGTGGGCATCGGCGCGGCCCACGTGGACCCGGCCAACTGGCATCCGTTCATCCCGGAAAACACCGGCGTGTCCGGCGAGTTCGGCTGGAGTGGCGTGTTCCGCGCGGCCACCATCGTGTTCTTCGCCTACATCGGCTTCGATGCGGTCTCCACCGCCGCCGGCGAAACCAAGGACCCGCAGCGCAACATGCCGATCGGCCTGCTCGGCTCGCTGGCGGTCTGCACCATCGTCTACATCATCGTCTGCGCGGTGCTGACCGGCATGCTGCCGTACCACTTGCTGGGCACCGACAAGCCGGTGGCCACCGCACTGGAAGCCTACCCGAGCCTGTCCTGGCTGAAGACCGCCGTGGAAATCGGCGCGATCGCGGGCCTGTCCTCGGTGGTGCTGGTGATGATGATGGGCCAGACCCGCATCGCCTACACCATCTCGCGCGACGGCCTGCTGCCGAAGGTGTTCGGCAAGGTCCACAAGCGCTTCCGCACCCCGTACTGGGCCACGATCGTGGTCGGCGTGATCGCCGCTTCGCTGGCCGGCCTGGTGCCGCTGAACGTGCTCGGCGAGCTGGTGTCGATGGGTACCCTGCTGGCCTTCGCCACGGTCTGCGTGGGCGTGCTGATCCTGCGCTACACCCGCCCGGAGCTGCACCGCCCGTTCCGCGTGCCGCTGGTGTGGGTGATCTGCCCGCTGGGCGCGCTGTCGTGCCTGTTCCTGTTCTGGCAGGCCTTCGTGGTGCACTGGCACCTGTTCGTGGGCTGGACCGTGCTGGGCCTGCTGATCTACTTCGGCTACGGCATGCGCCACAGCAAGCTGGCCAAGTCGCCCTGATCCTCCCGACGGGCCGACTCCTGCGCCGGCCCGTCGATATCCGCAAGCATTTCCGCCCGCGCCCGTTCACGGGGCGCACCGCACAAGACCACCACACATGTTCAAGCAACTGTGGGCCACCAAGCACCCGCACGCCGCCCACGAAGACGCCAATGGCCTGAGCCTGCGTCGCCACCTCGGCCCCTGGGGCCTGACCGCACTCGGCATCGGTGCGGTGATCGGCGGCGGCATCTTCGTCATCACCGGCCAGGCTGCCGCCAACCACGCCGGCCCGGCCATCATGCTGTCGTTCGTGCTGGCCGCGATCTGCTGCGCCTTCTGCGCCCTGGCCTATGCCGAGTTCGCGGCGATGGTGCCGGTCTCCGGCAGCGCCTATACCTATACCTACGCCACCTTCGGCGAGCTCTCGGCCTGGTTCATCGGCTGGATGCTGGTGCTCGAGTACGGCGTCTCCGCCTCGGCCGTGGCGGTCAGCTGGACCGGCTATTTCCTCAGCCTGCTCAGCCATTTCGACATCCATCTACCGGCTGCGCTGGTCAGTGCCCCGTTGGACGCGCAGCTGCGCCCCACCGGCGCCATCGCCAACATCCCCGCCGCAATCCTGGTGCTGCTGCTGACCTGGCTGTGCTACGTCGGCATCAGCAAGTCGTCGGCGATGAACATGGCCATGGTCATCCTCAAGACCGGCCTGATCGTGCTGGTGATCGTGGTCGGCTGGAAATACGTGGACACCAGCAACTGGACCCCGTTCATCCCGGCCAACGAAGGGCCCGGCAAGTACGGCATGGAAGGCGTGCTGCGCGGCGCGGCGATGGTGTTCTTCGCCTATATCGGCTTCGAAGCGGTATCGGTGGCCGCGCAGGAATCACACAAACCGCAGCGCGACATGCCGATCGGCATGATGCTGTCGCTGGTGATCTGCACGGTGCTGTACATCGCGATGGCTGCGGTCATGACCGGCCTGGTACCCTACCAGCTGCTGGGCACCGATGAGCCAGTGGTGACCGCCGTGGCCGCGCATCCGCAGCTGGGCTGGTTGCGGGTGGTGGTGGAGATCGGTGCGCTGATCGGCCTGTCGTCGGTGGTGCTGGTGATGATCATCGGCCAGCCGCGCATCTTCATGATCATGGGGCGCGACGGCTTGCTGCCGCCGGTGTTCACCAAGATCCACCCGAAGTACCGCACGCCGCATATCAATACGGTCATCACCGGCATCGGCATCGCCCTGCTGGCGGCGCTGTTCCCGCTGGACATTCTTGGTGAACTGACCTCGATGGGCACGCTGATCGCCTTCGCCGCGGTCTGTGCCGGTGTACTGATCCTGCGCCGCACCCAGCCGGACCTGCCGCGTCCGTTCCGCATCCGGGGCGCGTGGTTGATCTGCGGCCTGGGCGTGCTGAGCTGCCTGGCGCTGCTGTCGGCGATGACGCTGCACAACTGGATGCTGATGGGCGTGTGGACGTTCGTAGGCTTCGTGATCTACTTCTTCTACGGCTTCAAGCACAGCCGCCTGCGGGGGAAGTAAGGTTTTCTGCATTGCAGGGCCTGCGGCCCTGCACCCGCTGGAGCAACAGCAACAGCACCGGCGGGTTTGAGGGTTTGGCGGGGAGGGGTGAGATTGCGGGGGATGCTGCAAGTACGTCCCTGTAAGCTCGGTCGCCGCATCCATGCGGCTCACGCCCCCGTAATCTCACCCCTCCCCGCCTTCGACAGGTCCACGCAGCTGTCAGCAGATCCACGCCATGCGTGGATGAAGCGTTCCCGGAAATGAATGGTCGGGGACGAATCTGCTGTAGAGCGGAGCCATGCTCCGCTCCGAGCAAGCGCAGCGCAGCGACCCGCTTTCGCTTTTCCTTCTTCACTCCGGGGCTGGCCGCCCGCAGGAACCTGTCAGGGGCGGGGCGGGTGGGCCGAGCAGGGGCGTTGGCGCCATGGATGGCGCCATCGAGCTTACAGGGACGTACTTGCAGCGTCCCCTGCACGGCCCACCTGCCCCGCCCACCCCATGAACCGCTCCACTCGACCAACCACGAGGGGCTCAGCCGTTGGCCGAATCCAGTAAAATCGCCCCCATGAACGCCCCCACCTTCCCCTACGACACCGCGCGCCTGAGCGAACTGGCCCAGCTGCTGATCGACAACGTCCGCGAACTGGCCCAGGCCGGCTGGACCCCGGCCACCAGCAGCAACTTCTCCCACCGCCTGGATGACCGCCACGCCGCGATCACCGTGTCCGGCAAGGACAAGGGCCGCCTGATCGAAGACGACATCATGGTGGTGGACTTCGATGGCAAGGCCGTCGGCCGCCCGCTGCGCCCGTCCGCCGAAACCCTGCTGCATACCCACCTGTATCGCCGTTTCCCGGAGATCGGCTGCGTCCTGCATACCCATTCGCCGGTGCAGACCATCGCCTCGCGCCTGTATGCGCCGCAGGGCCATATCCGGGTGGAAGGCTACGAACTGCTGAAGGCCTTCGCCGGCAACAGCACCCATGAAATGGCCATCGACATCCCGGTGTTCGCCAACACCCAGGACATGGACGTGCTGTCGGCCCAGGTCGACGCCCTGCTCGACACCCAGACCCTGTGGGGCTACCTGATCGACGGCCATGGGCTGTATGCGTGGGGCCGCGACATGGCCGAAGCGCGCCGGCACATGGAAGCGTTCGAGTTCCTGCTGCATTGCGAACTGGAGCTGCGCAAGCTGCGCCGCTGACGTTTCCGGTAAGGCCAGATGCCATTCTGGAATCTGGCCGTCGTTGCCACCCTGCTACCCTGTCATCCCCCCGAGACGTTCAAGCTGCCGCCATGAGCCGACTGCGCATCTACGACGACACCCGCCCCGAATCGCCGCTGCTGGACACCCAGGACGGCGCGGTCATCGCTGCCGAACTGCAGAAGATCGGCGTCACCTTTGAACGCTGGCAGGCCACCGCGCCGGTCGCCCCGGGCGCAAGCCAGGACGAGGTGTTTGCTGCCTACCGCGCCGACATCGACCGCCTGGTCGCCGAACGCGGCTTCAAGAGCGTGGACGTGGCCTCGATCGCCCCCGACAACCCGAACCGCGCCGAGCTGAGGAAGAAGTTCCTCGACGAACACTTCCACAAGGAAGACGAAGTGCGCTTCTTCGTTGCTGGCTCCGGCCTGTTCACCCTGCACGTGGGCGACAAGGTCTATGAGATCGAATGCGTGAAGGATGACCTGATCGCCGTGCCCGACGGCACCACCCACTGGTTCGACATGGGCGATGAGCCCAGCTTCGTGGCGATCCGCTTCTTCACCGAGCCGGATGGCTGGGTCGGTCACTTCACCGGCACCGACATCGCGCAGAAATTCCCCCGTTACATTCCGACCCAGGCGTCCTGATCAATGCAGCCCCGCGTCATCCTGACCGACATCGAAGGCACCACCAGCAGCATCTCGTTCGTCAAGAACGTGCTGTTCCCGTACGCACGCCAGGCGCTACCCGGCTTCGTCGCCGAACATGGCCAGCAGCCGGAGGTGCGTCGCTGGCTGGACGCCGTCGCCAGCGAGATCGGCGGCGCCTGCCAGGACAGCCTGGTGGCCGAGACGCTGCAGGGCTGGATCGACCAGGACCGCAAGCACACCGCACTGAAGGCCCTGCAGGGGCTGATCTGGGATGCGGGCTACCGTCGTGGCGACTACACCGCACACTTCTACCCGGAAGTGGCGCCGGTGCTGAAGGGCTGGCACGCCTCCGGCCTGCCGCTGTATGTGTACTCCTCCGGCTCGGTGCCGGCGCAGAAGCTGTTCTTCGGCTTCAGCGATGCCGGTGACCTCAGTCCGCTGGTGTCGGGCTGGTTCGATACCGAAGTCGGTGGCAAACGCGAGGCCGACAGCTATCGCCATATCGCGCAGGCCATCGGCGTTCCCGCTGGCGAGATCCTGTTCCTGTCCGATGTGGTCGAGGAACTGGACGCCGCCCGCGAAGCCGGCCTGCAGACGCGTCTGATCGATCGCCTTGAGGACTACCCGATGCCGCGCGTCGGCGCAGCCGCCAACGGCCATGATCGCGTCGAGAACTTCCAGCAGATCCAGCTGTAAGCAAAAACTGGTAGATGCCAACCTTGGTTGGCATGCTTCTGGTGTGCCAACCAAGGTTGGCACCTACCAAAGCGTGTCCCTCAACGATCGTTGAGGGTGCGCACCTTCAACGCCTCACGCAGCGCAGCCAGGTCTACCGGGCCACGCACGGCGATGTCGCGGGTTTCGCCCGGCAGCAGGTCCAGCAGGTTGTCTTCCACCTGCACGTCCAGCGCGCCGAAATCGATCCAGGCCGCGCGCACCAGTGCTGCGCTCTGCAACCGCAGGCGGTAGTGGTCACCGTCGATCGCCAACGTTGATGTCAGCTGCTGCCGTGGCAGCACCTGGTCCTTGGCTTCGACGAATCCGACGACCTGCCGCGCCGTCACCCTGCCGTCCTGCAGCAGCTCGAACACCGCCACTGTCCGCGCCGGATCGGCGCCGGCCAGCAGTTCGGCATCCACGTAATTGCCGATACCGGTCACCCCGGCAGCGACCAGCGTCACTGCCTGCTCGCGCCGACTCAGCACCTTGCCTTCCACGTCCATCACCCGCAGGCGCCACCGCGCATCCAACGGCGCGGCCTGGTCGTTGATCATGCGCACGCGCGTCCTGCCCTCATCGCGCAGCGCGGCCACGGTGACCGGCGCGAAGAAGCGGCGCGCGGCAAAGTGCAGCGCCTTCCAGCGGCCGAAGTAGTCAACGCTCGACCACGAGGCACCCGGCCAGACGTCGTTGAGCTGCCAGTAAAGCGAGCCCATCGTGTACGGCCGCGAAGCGCGATGATGCAGCGCCGCCATGGCGATGCCATCGGCCTGCATCACCTGGCTCAGATAGACGAAGTCCTCGAAGTCCTTCGGCGTGCCGTAGCCCAGTTCGATGTAGTGCAGCAGGCGCGTATTGCCCTCGCCTGCCATGAATTTCTGGTGCGCACGGATCACCGGACTGTCGATGCGCTGCTCCGCACGAGTAGCGATCTGGTCCACCGTTGCCACCGCAGGCCAGGCCTGCAGGCCGTACTCGGACATGAAGCGCGGGGTCTCGCGCAGATAGGCCTGCACCGGCAACGCTGGATTGCCCCACACCTGCCAGTAGTGCTTGTCACCGCGGGCGGAGTCGTTGGCTTTCTCGTCCAGATCATTGCTGGGCGAGCTGGACCAGTACGGCACGCCCAGCCCGTCTTCGCTCACCACCTGGCGCAGGTCGTTGCCGAACAGATCGACGTAGCCCTGCCAGACCTTCGCTGCGAACGCCGGATCAGCGGCCTTCAGGTCGCGGCCATGGCCCCAATCCTTCCACGCCGTTTCTTCTTCGTTGTTGCCACACCACAACACGATGCTGGGATGGTGGCGCAGCCGGCGTACGTTGTCGCGCGCCTCGGCGACCACGCTGGCGCGGAATGCCGGGTCGTAACCGGGCTGCATGCCGCCACCGAACATGAAGTCCTGCCAGACCAGCAGGCCCAGCTCGTCGGCGATATCGAAGAACGCATCGTCTTCGTAGTAACCGCCACCCCAGTTGCGCAGCATGTTCATGTTGGCATCGCGCGCGGCGACCAGCACCTGGCGCAGGCGCGCGGCATCAACGCGCGCAGGGAAGGCGTCGAACGGGATCACGTTCGCGCCCTTGGCGAAGATCGGCACACCATTGATGACAAAGGCGAAGCCCTGCCCTCCCTTGTCGTCCCGCTCGCGGCGCAGCTCGACCGTGCGCAGGCCAATGCGCTGCTCACGCTTCAACGTGGAATCGGCGCCACCGTCGAGCGAGGCCATTACGGTGTAGCGGTCCTGCGCACCATGGCCGACCGGCCACCAGCGCCGCGGCTTGGCCAGTTCAACCGGCACCTCCACGCTGTTCTTGCCGGGCTTCAGCTCGACCGTGCGCTGCACCCGTGCGACGCTGCGGCCGTCGGGATCACGCACCTCAACGTCCACCGCAACGGGACCGGCTACCGCGTCCTGCTCCACCTGCAGCACTACGGCCAGCGTCGCCTTTTCTGCATCAAGCGCATCAGTGCGCACGGCCAGGTCGGTCAACCGATGCGCGCCCCATGCCTGCAGGTCAACGCCGCGCCAGACGCCGACAGTGACGTAGCGCGGCCCCCAGTCCCAGCCGAAGTGGTAGGCCGGCTTGCGCGCGAAGTTGCCGACCATCGCGTCCTTGGGCTCATCGCCGTAGGGCGAAGGATAATTGCCGGCGATCTTGTGCGGCATCGCCTGCACGCCCGGCAGCAGCGTGCGGATCGGCGAACGGAACACGATCTGCAGCTCGTTGCCCTTCGCCCGCAGGCGGCCTTCGACGCGGGCGCGCCAAGTGCGGTGGGCATTGTCGGCACGCAGCAGCGGCTTGCCGTTGAGCTTTACCTCGGCATAGGTATCGAGGCCATCGAAGCGCAACTCGGCGTTGGGCTTGTCCAAGGTGACGGCGTCCACATCGAAACGGGCGCGGTACTCCCAGTCAGCCAGGCCGATCCACTGCAGCTCGGCTTCGGGCGCGCCGACGTACGGATCGCGGATCAGCTCGTGCGCCAGCAGGTCGGTATGCACGCTGCCCGGCACCGTGGCCGCGCGCCACTGCTGCAGGCCCGGATGCGCCGCGCCCTGCGCGTCGCCGGGCAGCAGGCGGAATTCCCATTGCGCCTGCAGCGGGTCGGCGGCGGCGGGGAACGCGGTCGCCGCGATCAGCAGCAGGAGCAGACGGACAACGAGGGGAAGGCGATGCACGTGATGCTCCTGTTGTTTTTGCCAGGCATGGCCTGGCACTACTGCATTCGGCCGATGTTCAACGCACGACGTTCAGCACTTCGTAGCAGGCGCCCATGGTGTGGTAATCGACCTTGCCAGCCGGGCTCTTCTCGTCGCTGTACTTGCGGTTGTCAGCGTCGAGGATGCGGAACCACGCGCCGTACCGGTGGTCGACGAAGTGCTCCCACGAGTACGCCCAGAGACGGTCGTACCACTGCCAGTAGCGCTCATCGCCGGTGCGCTTGGCCATCAGTGCGGCGGTGGCCAACGTCTCGGCCTGCACCCAGAAATACTTGTCGTCGTCGCAGACGAAGCTGTCGCCGCCGATCGGCGCACCGTCCATGCCCGGCTGGCGCCGCGACTCCGGTGCGAAGCCGTAGTACAGGCCGCCGCGCGCCTCGTCCCAGCTGCGCTCCACCGCCACATCGAACAGATGCTGCGCGGTCGGCAGCAGCCAGTTGGCCTGCACGTGGCGGTCCAGGATCAGCAGCAGCTTGGCCCACTCGGTCTGGTGGCCGGGCTGGAAGCCCCACGGCCGGAACAAGTGCTTGGGATCGTCCAGGTTGTAGTCCCAGTCGATGTTCCAGTCGGTGTCGTAGTGCTCCCAGACCAGACCGCCGGCCTTGGCCGCCTGGCGGCGGGTCATGTTGTCGGCCAGCTGCAGCGCGCGCTCGACATAGCGCTGCTCGCCACTGGCCTCGAACGCAGCCAGCATCGCCTCGCACATGTGCATGTTGGCGTTCTGGCCACGGTAGCCGGTGAAGTTCCACTGGCCGTCGGCCTCGTCCCGGTACAGGCCGTGCTCCGCTTCCCAGAAGCGGGCGTCCAACAGCTGCCAGGTCTCATCCATCCACGTGCGGGCTTCATCGATGCCCGCTTTCAATGCACAGCTGTAGGCCAGCAGCACGAAGGCCACGCCGTAGCAGTGGTTCATGTCGTCCTCGACCACGCCATCGCGCAGGGTCCAGGCGTAGCCGCCGGTGGCCGGGTTGCGATGCACCTCGCGCAGGTAGCGCACGCCGTGCTCGACTGCATCGCGATACTCGGCATTGCCGAATTCGCGGTAGGCCATGGCGTAGTTGAAGACGAAACGGGTGCTGCTCACCAGGTGGCGATGGCTGGCATCGTAGATGCTGCCGTCGTCACGGAAGTAGTGGAAGAAACCGCCCTTCGGATCGATGCAGCGCGGGTGGTAGAACGCCATCGTGTCGGCGATGTGTGCGCGCAGGAAGGCGGGAGAACGGAAATCGGGCGAGGTGCTCATGCGGGAAGGTCCTGTGCCTGCAGCAACTGCTGCACTTCATCGAACGAGGGCATCGCAGCGAACGCGCCCTTGCGGGTCACCGCCAGTGCGCCAACGGCGGCGCCGAAGCGCAGCGTGGCGGCGATCGCCTGCGGGTCCTGGCAGAACGCGGCAAAGCCCGCACCCGCCCCACCCCGCTCCAGCAGGCCGACCAGCACGCCACCAACAAAGGCATCACCGGCGGCGGTGGTGTCCACGGTGGGCACGCGGAAGCTGGTGACCTTGCCCTGCGTTTCGCGGGTGTACCAATGCAGCGTGGCGGCGCCGTCGGTGATGATCACCCAGCGTGCCTGCGCGGCCAGCAGGCGCCGCAGCACCAGTGCCTCGCCGTCATCGCCAAGCGGCGCTGCCAGGTACTCCAGTTCTTCCCGCGACAGCTTGACCAGGTCGGCGCGTTCCAGCGCCTGCCACAGCCGCGGTGTCGGGTCGACATCGGCCGGCCACAGCGCCGGACGCAGGTTGAGATCCAGGCTGACCACCGCACCGGCCGTGCGCGCGCGGTCCATGCCGGCGAACGTCGCGTCGGCGATGTCCGCTTCGGTCAGGCTGTTGGAACAGACATGGAAGCACTGCGCGCCATCGAAGCAGCCTGCCTGGAAGTCGCTGTCACGGAACAGCAGGTCGGCCGCCGGCGGGCGGTAGAAGCTGAAGCTGCGTTCGCCGCCCGCGTCCAGCGCCACGAAGGCCAGCGCGGTCTTGGCCGCGTCGGTGCGCACGATGTAGTCGGTACCGACGCCGTGCTCGCTCAGGCTCTCGGCCAGGAAGTCGCCGAACATGTCGCGGCCGAGCATGCCGACGAACTGGGTCTTCGCGCCCAGCCGTGCGGCGGCCACCGCGACGTTGGCCGGCGCACCACCGGCGTACTGCAGGAACGCGCGCGGGGTATCGGCCGAGGCCGGCGGCTGCGCTAGTAGATCGATCAAAATTTCGCCGAAGCAGACGATGGAACCCATTTTCGACTCAGCCTCCGTGCGTGCCGGCAGCCGGCGCGCGGGCGCCGACCAGTCCGTAGAAAATGATGTAGCCGTAGCACAGCAGCGGCAGGATGAAGCTGGCCTGCACGCCGACGTGGTCGGCCAGGACGCCCTGCAGGTAAGGCACCACGGCGCCACCGACGATGGCCATGATCAGCAGGCTCGAACCCTTGCTGGTCAGCGGGCCCAGACGCTCGATGCTCAGCGCGAAGATGGTCGGGAACATGATCGAGTTGAACAGGCCGATCGCCACCACCGAGTACAGCGCGACATTGCCGGAGGTCATCATGGTCAGCGTCAGCAGGCCGACATTGACCAGCGCGAAGATCGCCAGCAGGCGGCTCGGCGAGAAGCGCGCCAGCAGCGCCGAACCGGCGAAGCGGCCGATCATCGCCATCGTCCAGTAGGCCGACACATAGTGCGTGGCTTCCTGCTCGCTGAAGCCGCCGATGGTGGGCATCGACAGGTAGTTGACCAGGAAGCTGCCGATCGATACTTCAGCACCGACGTAGAAGAAGATGCCGAGCACGCCCAGCAGAAGGTGACGCTTGCGCAGCGCATCCAGATAGCTGTGCTGATGACCCTCGTCAGCCTGCTCGGTGGTGTCGTTCAGCGCCGGCAGGCGGAACAGGAACACGAACAATGCCAGCAGCACCAGCGCAATGGCCAGGCCCACGTAGGGGCCCTGCACCGCGTGCGCCTCAGCGGTACGGTAGGCCAGCTGCTCGGCGGCCGGCAACGCGGCGATCTGCTCGCCGCTCATGGCCGTGTTGGACAGGATCAGCATGCCGCCGAAGATCGGCGCGATGGCCGTACCCAGCGAGTTCAACGCCTGTGCCAGGGTCAGGCGGCTGGAGCTGGTCTGCTCCGGGCCAAGCAGCGCGACGTACGGGTTGGCTGCTACCTGCAGCACGGTGATGCCGGTGGCCAACACGAACAACGCACCGAGGAAGGCGCCATAGACGCGCAGCTCGGCCGCGGGCCAGAAACCCAGCGCGCCGATGCCGGCGATCACCAGGCCGGCCACGATGCCCTTCTTGTAGCCCAGCGCCGCCACCAGCCGCCCGGCCGGCAACGACATCAGGAAGTAGGTGCCGAAGAAGGTGAACTGCACCAGCATCGCCTTGGCGTAGTTCAGCTCGAACACCGCCTTCAGATGCGGAATCAGGATGTCGTTGAGGCAGGTCAGGAAGCCCCACATGAAGAAGATGGTGGTGACCACGGCCAGCGCCTTGCCGTTGGTGACGGCAGGCTGGTTGCCCGGGGAACCGGATGGGCGGGGCGTTGCGGAGATCGGCATGCGGTACGCGCCTCGATGCGCGAAAGGTCGTTGGTGCGTGGAAGGGTGCAATCAGTTCAGCAGCAGAGCATCAGTTCGGACGTGCGGCACTGCTTTCGCGGATGCGCAACTGTACCGGGGCGACCGTGCGCCGTGGGGGCGCATCCGGCTCCTCCAGTCGTTGCAGCAGCAGGGACGCCGCCTGCCGGCCGCGCTCGCGCGGATCGGCGGTCAAGGTGGTCAGCGGCGGCACGGCGACCGACGCTTCGGAAATATCATCGAAGCCGGTCACCGCGAAATCACCGCCGGGACGGATGCCACGCGAGTTCAGGCCCAGCATCAGGCCCAGCGCGACGGTGTCGTTGTAGCAGACCGCCGCGCTCGGCCGATGGCCGTCGACGAACAGTTCGTCGGTGCGCGCGGCCGCTTCCAGCCGGTTGGGTGCCGATTCGATCATCCAGCCCGGCGGTAGCGCCAGCCCGGCTTCGGCCAGTGCCTGCTGGAAACCCGCGCGACGCTGGTGGCAGGAACTCGATGCCGCATGACCGCCGAAGAAGGCGATCTGGCGATGACCGCGCTCGATCAGGTGGCGGGTAGCCAGGTAGGCGCCATGCTGGTTGTCCAGGGTCAGGAAGTCCCACTCGGCGCCTTCCAGCTCGCGGTTGAACAGCAGTACGTTGGCATTGGCACCCAGCGCCTGCCGCAGCAGCGCGGCATCGCTGCCTTCGGCCGGCGACAGGATCAGGCCTGCAGGCGTGTGCTCCATCAGCGTGGACAGCACCGCCTGCTGGCGCTCGGGTGACTCGCCGGTACTGCCGAGCAGGGTCACGTAGCCACGCCCGCCCAGTGCTTCGTCCACACCGGAAGCGAATTCGGCGAAGAACGGGTTGGACAGATCGTTGATGACCAGCGCGATGCTGGACGATGTGCGTCGCCGCAGGTTCGCCGCCGCGCGGTTGTAGACATAGCGCTGGCGGCGCAGCTCAGCCTCCACCCGGGCGCGGGTATCGACGTTGACCAGCGGGCTGCCGCGCAGCACCAGCGACACGGTCGCGCGCGAAACGCCGATGGCACGGGCGATGTCGGTCACCGTCACCGCCTTGCCGGAACGCTTGCTGGAACTGTCGCCGTTGTCGTTCATCGTCTTCCCGCACTCCGATGGATGCTCAAGCCTAATGGATCGCGGCCCTGTCGTGCCGTGCCGTTCGCTGGGTTGCCTCGAACGGCACACCCCGGCTCAGTGCAGCTGGCTGCCCGGGGCCGCACACCAGGACACCGGCAGATCCTTCACCGCCGTGCCCCAGCCCTGCGTCGGCGCCGTGCCATCGAGGGCGAAACGCAGCTTCGGGCCCTGCTGCAGCTGGTTCCAGCCCAGCCACACCGGGGCATGTGCCTGGCCATCGACCTGCACGCCCTGCACGTACTGCAGGCGGCGGCCATCGGCGCCAGGCGCCTCGATGCGCAGGGTGCGGCCATTGCCCAGCTCGACCTCGACCTTGGCAAAGCGCGGCGTATGCAGCAGGAACTCGCCGCTGCCCGGCACCGCCGGGTACACGCCGATCGCACTGAACAGGTACCAGGCCGACATCGTGCCGAGGTCATCGTTGCCGGTCACGCCATTGGGCGCATTGGTGAACAGCTGCTGCGCCGCACGCACCACTGCGGCGGTCTTCCACGGCTGGCCGATCAGCGTGTACAGCCACGGCGAATGCAGGTCGGGCTCGTTGTTGGGGTTGTAGCGGAACTGGTTGTAGTAGCTGTACGGCCCGACCACCCATTCCTTGCGGGCGGCATTGAGCGGGTCGGCCTGCAGCGCATCCATTGCGAAGAACGCATCCAGGCGGCGGCCCGCCTGCTCGCGACCGTCCATCGCTTCGACCAGGCCCGGCACGTCCTGCTGCGCCAGCCACTGGTACTGCCAAGCCGTGCCTTCATGGAAACCATGGTGCGAGCGCGGGCTGTAATGGCCATCGGCCGGGGTGTACCACTGGCCATCCTCGGTACGCGGACGCGGGAAACCGGTGAAGCCGGTCTCGGCATCGCGCACCTGCGGGTCCCACACCTTGCGCCAGTTGCGGCCGCGCTCACGCAGGGTCGCCGCATCCTGGACATGGCCGAGGCCATCGGCCATCTGCGAAAGCGCGCAGTCGGCCAGTGCGTACTCCAGCGTTGCCGAACCACCGTGGTGCGGGTCGACGTCCATGCCCTTGGACGGGAACGCACGGTCGTAAACCACGTAGCCCTTGTCCAGGTAGGTCGGGTTGCCGGAGCGACCGGCCATCCGCGAGTTCAGTGGCGGCGTGCCGAACGCGTTGCGGCGCAGCGCATCCCATGCCTGTCCTTCGCGGCCCTTGAGTGCACCGAAGCGCCACAGATCGACCATGAAGGGGGTGACCGGGTCGCCGGTCATGATGTTGGTCTCGAAATTGGCATAGCCCCAGCGCGGCAGCCAACCACCCTGCTCGTCGATCGCCAGCAGGGTGCGGCCGATATCGCGCGCCACGTCCGGGCGCGTCAGCGCCAGCCACTGGTTCTGTGCGCGGTAGGTATCCCACAGCGAGAAGTACTCGTAGTAGGTCCAGCCATCGGCGCGATGAATGCCATCGTCGTAACCACGGTAGCGGCCGTCGGCATCATTGCCGGTCATCGGCTGCAGCAGCGCGTGGTACAGCGCGCTGTAGAAGACCGTGCGGTCATCGCCATTGCCCCCTTGCACGCGGACGCGTGCCAGCTGCTCGCGCCACGATTGCTGCGACAGCGCGCGCATGCGGTCGAAACCGAGCAGCGCCCCGCCCTGCATGCCCTCGGCGCGCAGGTTGGTGCGTGCACCTTCGGCGTCCACATGCGAAATCGCGCTGACGGCCGTGACCGACTGGCCCTTGGCCAGGTCGAAGCTGAGCCACGCGCCATTCGGCTTCTGCTCGCCTTCCATGCTGTGCCGCGCGCCCGGCAGACCGCCGCCCTCGCCCCAGGTACCATGTGCCTTGAACGGGCGGTCGAACTCGATACGGAACCAGGTGGTGTACTGATGGCCACCGCAGAAGCTCTTGGTGACCAGCTTGCCTTCGACCACGCGGTCGCCGACCACATCGACCACGCTGCCGATCACCGAGTGGCGCTCGTTGGCCTGGCCGACATTGACCAGCACGTGGCCATCGCCCTTGCCCTGGCTGAAGGTGTAGCGCTCGGCAGCTGCGCGGGTGCGTGCGGTGGCTTCGGCATCGATGCCGCCGTAGCTGGTCAGGCGCACCTTGTAGTAGCCGGCCTGGCCGATTTCGCCGTCATGGGTATAGGCCGAGGCGTAGGTCTTGTGATTGAACGCCTTGGCATCGGCGGTATCGAAATCACCGCCGGGACCGATGCTGCCGGTCACCGGCAGCACCGAGACCTGCCCGCCCTGCTCCCAGCAACCGGCGCCGGAGAGGAACGAGTGGCCGAAGCCGCGGATCCTGTCGTCGTCGTAGCGCCAGCCCGAATAGTGGCTGCCGATCGGGCTGACCTGGATCAGGCCGAACGGCGCCGAGGCACCGGGGAAGGTGTTGCCGTCATCCTTACTGCCAATGAAGGTATTGACCTCGCGCTCCAGCGCGGCCGGTGCGGCCTGCAGCCAGGGCGTCACCGCGAGCGCCAGCAGGCAGGCGATGCGGGCCAAGGGCCGATGGGACAATGCCGACAGGCGGCGGGCGGGACGACGGCGGGACAACCTGGTCACGGGCAGGACTCCTTGGCGGCAGGGCGGCAGCGAGGGACCGGCCACACAGCCCGAGCCCTCGTTTCGATCGGTGCAAATCCGCACCCCGGCGGATTTAGATCGATTCAAGTAGAGCATGGGAATTTCGCCCAATGCATTCTGCGGCGCAGCATGAGGGGTGGGCTTCGGCCGGGCTGCGCCCGGCACCCGCAGAGGCCGGAGCAAGGGCAGAAGCAGGTTGCCGAGCTGGGCGGGGCGGTGTGGGTACGCAGGACACGCCGTAAACCCATCCATGGGGGCTCGATGGCGCCATCCATGGCGCCAACGGTCCTGCACACCCACACCGCCCCACCCCTGACAGTTTCCTGATGTCTGGTAGATCCACGCCATGCGTGGATGGAGGTTCCTACCGATTTCGAAATCATCGAATGGAATTGGATTTCATCCACGCATGGCGTGGATCCAAGTGTTGACCAAGGTCCACACCCACCAAAGGCGTCGGGAATCTGTCGAAGGCGGGGTGGGTCCGGTTGCGGGGGCGTGAGCGCCACGGATGGCGCGACCGAGCTTACAGGGACGTACTTGCAGCATCCCCCGCAACCGGACCCACCTCGCCACCCCACGGAAAGCCGCTGTTGTTGTTGCTTTTGCTGTTGCTGTTGCCCTGGCTTCTGCCTCTGCGGGTGCCGGGCGTAGCCCGGCCGACCCACCCCGTCTGCGCATGTAACCGCTTACAACAACTTTCCACAAAGGGTCATTTGTACGACACGTCGCTGCCATATTGCGCAGCAACATGCGTCGGCACGTCGGCCGTGCTAAAAATCGCCCCGCCCATCGCTTAGATCGATCCAAGACGACAGCGCGATGGCCCGGAGTTGGGGAGCAAGACAGGACGTGCCGCGTCATCCGCCAGGCGCTCGTTGCATCTGCACGGCGAAGGCAAGATCGGCATCACGAATTAGATCGATTCAAGTTTCCGCGTCAGTCAGTCACCGGATCAATCCAGGAGAGAGGGAGAGATGGCAATGAAGCAATCAACACGTACGCAGGGCCACGACGCGTTGTCGCTGGCCATCGCGCTGGCGCTGGCCGCCGCCGTCGCTCCGCTTGGCGCTACCGCGCAGCAGGCGGCAACGACCGGCGCGCAGGACGCCACCACCCTGGACAGCGTCCAGGTCACCGGCTACCGCTACGCGATCGAAAAGAGCCTGCAGCAGAAGCGCGACGCCAACGCCGTGGTCGAAGTGATCACCGCCGAGGACGTCGGCAAGTTCCCCGACAAGAACGTGGCCGACGCGCTGCAGCGCGTGCCCGGCGTGGTCATCACCCGCAGCGGTGGCGAAGGCAAGTCGGTCAGCGTGCGCGGCCTCGCGCCCGACCTGACCCTGACCCAGTTGAACGGCAACTTCGTCGCCTCGTCGGAAACCAACAACGAAGCCACCCGCTCGTTCAACTACACCCTGCTGCCGTCGAACATGCTGTCCAGCGCCGAGCTGTTCAAGTCGCCGGAAGCGCGCATCGACGAAGGCGGCATCGGCGGCACGGTCATCCTGCACACCCGCCGCCCGCTGGAGATGGAAGCCAATTCCGGCTACGTGAACCTGGAAGGCACCTCGTCCGATACCAGCCACGACGTCGACCCGCAGGTGTCGGCGCTGTACTCCTGGCACAGCAAGGACGAGCGCTTCGGCGTGCTGGTCGGCGTAACCCAGCAGAAGCGCACCAGCCGCACCATGGAAGCCAGCACCGAGGACTACCAGTGGTACGGCAACAACACCACCGCCCGCGATGCCAACGGCAACCTGCTGGAACAGGACGGCATCCACTACTGGTGGGGCCAGTCCGGCTTCAACAACCAGACCGGCAAGAACTACAGCGAGTTCTTCATGCCGACCTCGGTGAACTTCGCGGTGAAGGAAGAGAAGCGCGAGCGCAAGGGCGGCCAGCTGACCTTCCAGTTCAAGCCGATAGACAACCTGACCCTGACCGCCAACTACTTCCGCTTCGAGCTGCAGGGTGATTACACCCAGAACATGCTGAAGGTGCCGGAGTGGAACCTGGCCCGTTACAACCAGGACGGCAACTGGGATGGCGGCCGCCTGCTCAACGGGCTCAGCTTCGACCCCAGCGGCAGCATCGTCACCGGTGCGCAGTACGAAAAGCTGGCCGGCAAGACCTACTACTGCAGTGAAGATGAAGCCGCAGCCGCCGGCATGAAGCCCGGTGGCTGGGGCCCGGATGACTGCACGATCCCCACCCCGCAGCTGACCGGTGGCTACAGCAAGGAAAAGGCGCTCTCGCAGACCGCCGACCTGACCATCGACTGGGACATCAGCCCGCTGTGGAAGGCGTCGTTCACCGGTGGCCGCACGTGGTCCGAAGGTGGCCCGTCGATGAACTTCCGGATGTCGGCCAAGCCGCGCCGCAAGGTCGGCAATCAATGGCAGTCGGGCAACCAGTACACCGCATGGGACCTGACCGGCACGCCGTCGGTGCAGTTCTCGCCGGACCTGCAGCAGCAGTTGATGGCCGGCATCGCCGAAGTTGATACCGGCTCGACCGATTCGTCGTGGATGCAGACCGAGGTCAAGCAGAACTACTTCCAGGCCGACGTCACCAAGCTGTTCGAAGCCGGCTGGCTGGACTCGATCCAGTTCGGCGCCAAGTACCGTGACGGCCAGGTCCACCGCAACACCGGCAACACCTACTGGGTGTGCCCGGGCCTGGATCCGGCCGACTATGACAACAACCGCTACCAGGCCGGTTGCGATCCGACCGCCGGCAATGCCCAGCCGGGCTTCTTCCTGTCCAATCCGATCAGCAACATCACCGGTGGCTTCAACGCCAACGTGTTCCCGGGCATCAACTACCCGGCCTACATCGATTACCTGAACAAGACCTACGGCGGTTCCCACAACCGCACCGAGGAAGACTTCGTCTACGACGTCAACGAGAAGATCTACTCGGGCTACTTCCAGGCCAACTTCCGTACCGACCGCGTGCGCGGCAACGTCGGCGTGCGCGTGGTGCGCACCAAGCAGTTCGCCCAGTCCAGCGATTCGGTCGAGCGCTTCAACGACTACTTCGTGGACAACGCCAGCGGCGCACCGATGAGCTGCGATGATCCGGCCGCCGATCCGAACCTGCGCTGCCAGGGCGGCTTCGTGCGCCTGCCGGACAACCAGGTCCGTGACAAGGTCTACACGCTCAGCTCGCTGGACAAGACCTACACCGACTTCCTGCCCAGCTTCAACATCG
This sequence comes from Stenotrophomonas sp. 82F1, assembly GCF_056861525.1. NCBI lineage: Bacteria > Pseudomonadati > Pseudomonadota > Gammaproteobacteria > Lysobacterales > Lysobacteraceae > Stenotrophomonas > Stenotrophomonas sp. 82F1. The sequence continues at coordinate 62,829 of NZ_JBSPUD010000008.1, read as the reverse complement.
CCTGGGACATCACCGACAACCTCGTGCTGCGTGGTGCCGCATCGAAGGTGATCGCCCGCCCGAGCTACACCTCCATCGCCTACCCGGGCGGCCTGCGCTACGTCAGCGAGGAATACAGCAACGACCGCCGCGTCGCCGGCGGCACCGACACCCCCGGCTGGTACGGCTCGGGCAGCAACAAGGCGCTGGAGCCGTTCGAGGCCGTGCAGTTCGACCTGGGTCTGGAGTGGTACTTCAAGCCGGGTTCGGTGGCCGGCGTGGCGCTGTTCCGCAAGAACGTGGACAACTTCACCGTGCCGGTGGTGCGCGACCAGCAGATGACCGTTGGCGGGCAATCGGTGACGGTGCAGAAGTATGAAACCCAGGCCAACGGCCGCGACGGTGTCTCGCAGGGCGTGGAGCTGTACGGTCAGTACACCTTCGACTTCGGTCTGGGCGTGCAGGCCAACTACACCTACAACGACACCAACCTGGCTTCGATCGTGCTGGATGGCGAAGAGATCGGTTCCTCGCCGCTGGTGGGCAGCGCCAAGAACCAGGCCAATGTGACCGTGTTCTACGAGAACGAAAAGTTCCTCGCACGCGCCTCGTACAACCGTCGCGGTGAAGTGGTCGGCGGCCTCAACAACGGCCTCACCACCTACACCAAGCCCTACGACCAGCTCGATCTGAACGTGGCCTACAACCTGACTCCGGACTGGACCGTTACCGCCTCGGTGCTCAACGCCACCAAGTCCGAGCTGCGCAGCTATCTGGGCAACGACAGCCAGGCCCGCCTGCTGTCCAACATCTACGCCGGCCGCCAGCTGTACTTCGGCGTGAACTGGAAGTTCTAACGCAATAACCCCGCCTGCGCGCGGGGACGATCCTCCACGGCAGCCGCGCTGGTACAGGTGGCTGCCGTTTTTTGTTCAGTGTATCGCTTGACCCTGCCATCGTTGGAACGTGCACACTGGCTCCACCCCCAGAGCATCAAAGGAGCTACAGATGGAATTCCATGTGGAAGGCATGACCTGCGGTGGCTGCGCACGCAGCGTGACCAAGGCGATCGAGCTGGTCGACCCGGCAGCGACCGTATCGGCCGACCCGGCCAGCCGTCGCGTGCAGGTGCAGACCTCGGCCAGCGAAGCGCAGATCGTCGCGGCGCTGACCGAAGCCGGTTTCCCGCCGCGTACGGCCTGATCACGCTGACGATTGCATGAACGATGCCCGCCCTGTGCAGCTGCCAGGGCGGGCATTTTCTTTTCCGCGGGTCTTCCTCAGGTCCTGCGCGCGCGCCTGCGTACTGCCCCTGCGGGCGCTGCAACCGGCGCAGCGCCCTCCTCGCCTTCACCCAACCGCTGCAGGATCGGGCACTCGGGGCGATCATCACCAGCGCAGCAGCTGATCAGCGATTTCAATGTATCGGCCATCTGCCGCATGTTCTCGATGCGCTGTTCGAGGTCATCGATGTGCTGCTCGGCCAGGCGCTTCACATCCGCGCTATGCCGCGACGTGTCGTTCCACAGGCCCAGCAGGTCGGTGATCTCGGCTACCGAAAAGCCGAGATCACGCGCGCGGCGGATGAAACGCAGCCGATGCACATCGGCCTGCGAATAGGCACGATAGCCCGCACCGGTGCGGTCAGCCTGCGGAATCAGGCCGATCTGTTCGTAATAGCGGATCATCTTGGCCGACACGCTGGAGGCCTTCGATGCTTCACCGATGTTCATGCAATCGCTCCTTCAGTGGGCCGCATGGGAGGCGTCCGACATCGGCGCCTGGAAGCGCCGCAGGCGCAGCGCATTGCCGAGCACGAACACACTGGACAGGGCCATGGCACCGGCGGCGAACACCGGCGACAGCAACACGCCCCATACCGGATACAGCGCACCGGCCGCGACCGGGATCAATGCGGTGTTGTAAGCGAAGGCCCAGAACAGGTTCTGGCGGATGTTGCCGATGGTCGCCTTCGACAGCGCGATGGCATTGGGCACGCCCTGCAGGTTGCCGGACATCAGCACCACGTCGGCCGACTCCACCGCGATATCGGTGCCGGTGCCGATGGCCAGGCCGACATCTGCCTCGGCCAGCGCCGGCGCATCGTTGATGCCATCACCGACGAACGCGATCTGACCGTAAGCCGCCTTCAGCCGGCGTACAGCCTCCACCTTGCCTTCCGGCAGCACTTCGGCCACCACTTCATCGATGCCGAGCTGGCGGGCGATGGCCTGCGCGGTAGCAGCGTTGTCACCGGTGATCATGGCCACCTTCAGGCCAAGCTGATGCAGGGCGGCAATGGCGGCCGGCGTACTCGGCTTGATCGGATCGGAAACTGCGATGATCGCCGCCAGGCGGCCATCGAGGGCGGCATACAGCGGCGACTTTCCTTCGTTGCCCAGGCGCTCGGCCAATGCAGCGAACGCACCGATGTCCACGCCCAGCGAACGCATGAAACGATCGGCGCCCACTTCCACGCGTGCGCCATCGACGGTGGCACGCACGCCCATGCCGGTCACCGACTCGAAATCAACCATCTCCGGCAGCGCGATGCCCTGCTCTGTCGCCGCCTCGACAATGGCGCGGGCAATCGGATGTTCCGAGCGCGATTCCACCGCTGCCACCCGGGCCAGCACCTGCGCGCGATCGAAGCCGTCGGCGATCTCCAGGTCGGTCAGCAGCGGGCGGCCTTCGGTCAGCGTGCCGGTCTTGTCCACCGCCACCACCTTGGCGTCCTTCAACAACTGCAGCGCCTCGCCCTTGCGGAACAGCACGCCCATCTCGGCACCGCGGCCGGTGCCGACCATGATCGAGGTCGGCGTCGCCAGCCCCATCGCGCACGGGCAGGCAATGATCAGCACGGCCACGGCGTTGACCAGCGCGAAGGTCAGCGCCGGCGACGGCCCGAAGATCAGCCACACGAGGAACGTAGCGAGGGCCGCCAGCATCACCGCCGGCACGAACCACAGCGTCACCTTGTCGACCACGGCCTGGATCGGCAGCTTGGAACCCTGTGCCTGCTCAACCAGTCGGATGATCTGCGCCAGCATGGTCTGCCCACCCACCGCCGTCGCACGCAGGGTCAGTGCGCCCTTCTGGTTGACGGTGCCGCCGACCACGCCGCTGCCGGCCGACTTCTCCACCGGGATCGGCTCGCCGGTGATCATCGACTCATCGACGAAACTGCGACCTTCAGTCACCTCACCATCCACCGGCACGCGCTCGCCCGGACGCACCTCCAGCAGATCGCCCAGCAGTACCTCGTTGATCGGGATGTCGACGATGCGACCCTCACGGCTGACATGCGCCACCTTGGCCTGCAGGTTGACCAGGCGCTTGATCGCCTCTGAAGTGCGGCCTTTCGCGCGCACTTCCAGGAAGCGGCCGAGCAGGATCAGCGCGACGATCACTGCCGCCGCTTCGTAGTAGACATTCACCGTGCCCGCCGGCAGCAGGCGCGGCATGAAGGTGGCCACGACCGAATAGCCGAACGCCGCAGCGGTACCCACCGCCACCAGCGAGTTCATGTCCGGCGCCAGGCGCAGCAGCGCCGGGAAGCCCTTCTGGTAGAAGCGCCGGCCGGGAATGGCCAGGACCAGCGTGGTCAGCACGAACTGCAGGTACCAGCTGGCCTGGAGGCCGATCGTGGACATCACCCAGTGATGCATGCCGGGAATCAGGTGCGAGCCCATTTCCAGCACGAACACCGGGGCTGCCAGCACGCTGGCCAGGATCAGGTCGCGTTTCAGCGCCACCCGCTCGGCATCCTTCTTTTCCGCCGCTTCCTCGTCGACCTGGGTGCCGCCATCGAGTGCGTGCGCCGCGTAGCCGACCTTGTCGATCGCCGCCACCAGTGCGTCGATGCCGGCGACGCCGCGCACGGTCGCACGTTCGGTGGCCAGGTTGACGCTGGCCTGGCTGACGCCCGGCACCGCCAACAGCGCGCGCTCCACGCGCCCGACGCAGGACGCGCAGGTCATGCCTTCCACGGCCAGTTCGGTGGTCGAAGCCGGCACCTCATAACCCACGCTTTCCACCGCCTGGATCAGGGCGTCGCGGTCGACCGGGCCAGAGGAGCGGATGTCCGCACGCTCGGTGGCCAGGTTGACCGACACGCTGGCGACTCCCTCGACCTTGGCCAGGGCCGCTTCGACCCGGCCAACACAGCTGGCGCAGGTCATGCCTTCGATCGGCAGGCTGAGGGTGGAAGCCGTTCCGGGGACGGCGGTAGTGCTGGAGGTGCTCATGGCCTGGTTTCCCTGGTTCCATCTGGAGAGATGACCAGCCTAGACCTTGCCATCGTGGGAAGGTCAAATCCACCCCGCCCGGCCAACGGCCCATCCACGCATGGCGTGGATCTACAGTAGAGCCACGCCAAGCGTGGCCGCCCGGCGTCCCGCGCGCCCAGTAGAGCCACGCCATGCGTGGCTGCCCCGTCACCCCGCGGCTGGCACCGGGTCATGCCCGGCGCCGCCATCCCTCAGAACGTGAACACATACTCCAGCGCGAACTCACGCCCCACCGCACCGAGCAGACGCGTCGGGGCGAAATCGTAGTCGACCTTGTACGGGTCCTTGTGGTTCCAGCTGGTCGCGTTGAACGCGTTGTTGACGTACAGATTGACCTTCATGAACTCGGTCACCTGGTAGCCGACGTTGAAATTCCAGGTAATGAACGGCCCGACCCGGCCGTAATAGCGCGCCGTCTGCTGCCCCGCATTCGGGTTCGGATTGGCCGATCCATCCGGACGCGTGGCAGGCTCCAGGCAGTTCAGCGACGGACTGTCGCTGGGTACGTAGCCATCGGCGAACGGCAGGCAGCCGCCGGGGTTGTCCAGGCGGTCGGTGCCCCAGTGGTAGCGCACACCCGGCACCGAGCCGATGCGGTCGGCATACACGTTCGCGTTCCAGTTTCCTCCCTGCCAGGCCAGGCTCGCGCGCAGCTTGCTGCGCAGGTCACGGTCGCGGCGCTCGGGGTTCGGGTCGTTGGCGTAGCGCTGCTCCTTCGTCGAGATCTGGTTGGTGTAGTTCACCCCCAGTTGGAAGCTGCCCCATGCGGCCGTCTCCAGCCGATAGCGCGCGCTCAGATCGATACCACGCACTTCGCGGCTGGCCAGGTTGAACGGCCCGCGCTCGATCGACACCAACCGCCCGCTGCTGTCACGATTCACCCGGGCCAGGATGCCGGCGCAGTAAGCCTCACCCGCCGGATTCGCCCACGGCGTACCGTCCATGTTCTTGCCGGTCAGGCAGCCGGCCTCGCTGGCCAGCACTTCGTCCGCACCGACGTCGACGATCATGTCTTCCAGCTTGATCGCCCAGTAATCCGCGCTCATCGACAGGTTAGGCAGTACGTCCCAGACGAAGCCGACCGTCCACGAATTGCCGGTTTCCGAGCGCAGCAGCGGCGTACCCCGACGGTTCACGTCGAACGCATACCAGACATCGGTATTGCCCACGCCGCAGTTGTTGACCAGATACGCGCCGCTCTCGATGCAGCGCAGGCGGTCGTAGGTCAGCACTTCGGAGCTGCTGGCCTGGCCCAGCAGGTAGTGCATGTCCGGCGCGTGAAAGCTGGTCGCGTAGGAGCCGCGCACCAACAGTGACTCGAACGGACGCCATTCCAGGCCGGCGTTCCAGGTGGTTTCCTTCTGGCTGCCGACATCCAGCGCCTCGCTGCCGCCGTCGGCCTTGTAGCTGCCGTAACGGTCGTAGCGCGCGGCAGCGGTGGCGATCAGGCTGTCGGCCAAGGGGATCTTGAACTCGACACCGGCCGAATAGCGGGTGCGCTCACCACCACCACGATCCACGTTCTGCAGGTCGAAATCGATGCCGGCACGCGGATCCGGGCTGAGGTGATAGCCCTGCTTCGCTACTTCGGCCACCGCTGCGAACGAGATCGGCCCGGCCCAGCCCTGCAACAGTTCACCGGTGATGTCGGCCGAGGCCTGGTTGACGTAGGACGACGCGCGATTCTTGGCGACCGTGCCCATCTGCCAGTACTGGTCCGGGGTGATCGGGTTCCACCAGCGCGCCTCGTTCAATGCGTAGATGGCCTCACCGTCGCCGGTGGTGCCCAGCCGTGGGCCGAGGAAGAAGTCGTACGACTTCTGTTCGTCCACCACATTCTGTCGCTCTTCAACGCGGTAGTAGGAACGGCCGACCGTAGCGCTCCAGTCGAAGCGATCGGCCAGGCGACCACGCAGGCCTGCGCTGATATCCCACGACAACTCGCGGTTGGTATTGCGCAGCGTGTCCAGGCCACCGACTTCGTCCGGGGTGAACTGGCGCACGCCGAGCACCGGGCGATTGCGGTTGGCGTCCCAGTAATAACCGTTGGCATCGTCGATCAACGAAACACTGGGTGGGTTGGTGCCCCAGATCGCCTCGGACCGGTACACCGCCAGGTTGCTCCAGGCCTGCAGGCCGTCACCAAAATCGAAGGTGCCATAGAGATTGCCCGACACGTTCTCCGAGCCACCGGTCAGCAGCCAGTTGGCGTAGTCGGCGCTCATGCCGCACAGGCGGCCGGTGTTGCTCACCGTATTGGCGTTGTAGTTGTAGACCAGCCGATCGGCGGTGTAGTACTCGCCAGCGAATTTCTCGCAGGTGCCGTCCGGCGGTGCCAGGCGCTGGCCTGTGCTCGGGTCGATCAGCGCCAGGCCCGCCGTGGGACGGAAACCGACCTTGCGCTGTTCCATGTTCCAGGACGGGTACAGCGCATCGTCAGCGTCGTCCATCTGCGGCCGGTCGCGGCCGAACAGCGGATCGCGCTTGGTGTACTGCAGGGCGTAGGTCACGCTCCAGTTGTCGCCGGTCTTGCCGCCCGCCCACGACAGATCCCAGGTATCGCGGCCGCCTTCGGTGGAGGTACCACCGCGCACGCGCACTTCGTCGCCGTCGTAGTTGGTCTTCAGGATGACGTTGACCACGCCGGCGATGGCGTCGGATCCATAGATCGCCGACGCGCCGCCGGTCAGCACTTCGATGCGCTCCACGGCAGCGGCAGGAATGTTGCTGTAGTTGGAGAAATTGGTCTCGCCGCCATAGGGCAGCGGGTAGTCGGCCACACGGCGGCCGTTGACCAGCAGCAGGCTGCGGTTGGGCCCCATGCCGCGCAGGTTCAGGCCGCTCGCGTTGGGCGTGTGCGAGCCCCACTGCGATGCCGCTTCAACGGTGCCGGTCGCTTCGGTGAGCGTCTTCAGCGCGTCGTAGACGGTGACGAAGCCTTCCTTCTGGATCTGTGCGGCGGTGATCACGTTGACCGGGGCCGGCCCCTCGACGCCGGCGCGCTTGATGCGCGAGCCGGTAACGGTGACGGCATCGAGGTCCTTGGTGGACGACGGGGCCGCTTCCTGTGCGCCCGCTGCGAAGGGCAGCAAGGCAAGCACGAGGGCCTGGGACAGCAGATGACGACGGTTGCGGACGGACTGAGCCATGGGTGGTTGCTCTTGGATGGTGGGCGCGCGGTCGGATGGCGATCCCGGGCGTTGAATCGATCCATCTCGATTCGATCACCCTCCCCTGTGGATCGATCCAAACTAAAGCACAGCTGAACCACGCCCGGCATGCGGCGACGCAGCAACGCGCTGCAACACGTCGCTATCGGCTCCCGGTGTCGAAAGAATTCAACGGGTTGCGAAACATCGCTGAGAGAACGGCGCACGAAGCGATGACACGATTGCGACAAACGCGCGCGGAACGGTTTTGTCCGTGGCGAACCAGGTACCCGGGTCGGATCCTCTCGTAGAGGGGCTCTGACCCAATAACGCCTGGTCCGGGTCGGAGCCCTTCTTCGAAGGGATCCGACCCCGGCAGCGATCAGCCGTCCAGCGCCTGCCGCAGTGCGGCCACGGTGGCGGTCGCGGTCTGGCTCCAGTCAGGGTCCAGCCCGCGCAGGTCCGGGTTCTGGAACTGCATGGCCGAGCGTCGTTGCCCCTTGGCCGAGGCATGCAGTTCGGGGCAGCCGGTCCGCCGCGCCACGGCGGCTATGTTGCCCGGGCCAAGCCCGGCGCCAGCCATGACGCTGATCCTGCCGCCCGCCTGTGCGACCAGCGCGGCCAGTACCTCGGCCCCGGCTTCGGCGCTGGCCTGGCCGCCGGAGGTCAGCACCCGCTGGCAGCCCAGCCCGATCACCTGTTCCAGCGCCGCCGGCAGATCGCGCGCGGCATCAAACGCACGGTGGAAGGTCACCTGCAACGGGCCGGCCGCCTGCACCAGTTCCCGGCACAGCGGCAGGTCAATATCGCCCTGCACATCCAGCGCACCGATCACCACGCCGTCGCAGCCCAGCGCGCGGCACTGCGCGATGTCACGCAGCATCAGCTCGGTTTCCAGCGCGTCGTAGTGGAAATCACCCGGGCGTGGTCGCACCAGCACGAACAACGGAATCCGCAGCCGCTCGCGGGCAATGGCGATGCTGGCAAACGACGGCGTGGTGCCGCCCTCAGCGAGATTGTCGAACAGCTCGATGCGGTCTGCGCCACCGGCCTGCGCGGCCAACGCCGAGGCCACCGAGTTGCTGGCGATCTCCAGCGTCAGGCGCACGCTCACGCCTGCGTGCTCGTATAGATCGACGGCGAATCACGCAGGTCGTCCTGGCGCTGCCCATCGCACACTGCGTAGACAAAGCCGCGATGCAGCGCATAGGCACCGACCTCGCCCTGCTTGTTCATCGCCAGGAAACAGACCTGCAGCGTGCGGCTGGCTTCAGGCCGCTTGCGCACCACGCGGTCGATCGCCTCGCGGCAGGCCTGTGCCGGCGAGCGCCCCTGGCGCATCAGTTCGACCACCAGGAACGAGGCCGCGTTACGGATCATCTCTTCGCCCACACCCGAGGCGGTGGCGGCGCCCACTTCGTTGTCGACGTACAGGCCCGCGCCGATGATCGGGCTGTCGCCCACCCGGCCGTGCAGTTTCCAGGCCATGCCGCTGGTGGTGCAGGCGCCGGCCAGGTTGCCCTTGGTATCCAGTGCCAGCATGCCGATGGTGTCGTGGTTGTCGCTGTTGCCGGGTAGGCCGCGGCGCTCGGCATTGATCTGCGGCGCGTACTTCTCGGTTTTCAACCATTCGCGCCACGCCGCTTCGGCCTTCGGGGTCAGCAGGTGCTGGCGCTCGAAACCCTGCTGCACGGCGAACTGCTGGGCACCCTCGCCCACCAGCAGCACGTGCGGGCTGTTCTCCATCACTTTGCGGGCCACCGACACCGGATGCAGGATGTCGACCAGCGCAGCGACCGCGCCACAGCGGCCGTCGCCATCCATGATGCTGGCGTCCAGGCTCAGCACGCCGTCGCGGTCCGGGTTGCCGCAATGACCGACGGTGGGATTGCACAGCTCGCTCTCAGCCCAGCGCGCACCGGCTTCCACCGCATCCAGCGCGCTGCCGCCCTGCGCCAGCACCTTCCACGCGGCCTGATTGGCCGGCACGCCGAAGTCCCAGGTCGATACCACCTTGGCCCCGCCCTGCGTGCGCGCCTTCACCACCGGCAACGCTGCCACACCCGCGGCCAGTGCACCGGCCTGCAGGAACTGCCTGCGATCCACCATCTTCGCCTCCGTCTGCATGCTGCGCCCGCCGGCCCGATGCCGGCAGCGCCGATCAATCGTGCGCGGGCGTCCGCGCTGCGTGCCAGGCCGCTGCACCGAGCACGCCCAGCTGGCCATGTTCCACCCGCCACACCGGCACCTGGCGCAGCACGTCGGTCAGCACACCCTTGTTGAGGAAGCGCTCACGGAAACGGCCGTCGGCCAGGAAGTCCTGCACATGGGTGGAAATGCCACCGGCCAGGTACACCGAGCGCGCGCCCACCGCGATCGCGGCGTCGCCAGCCAGGCTGCCCAGCCAGGCGCAGAACACCTGCAGGGTTTCCACCGCCAGCGCATCGTCGCCCAGCCGTGCGGCTGCGATCAGCGCTTCGGTGCTGGTCCATTGCGGCTCTACGCCGCGCAGTTCGCACAGGCAGGGGTACAGGTTCATCAGGCCGCTGCCAGACAGCACGCGTTCGTTGTCCACGTGCGGCCAGCGCTGCAGCAGCTGGCCCAGCACGTGCAGTTCCAGCGCGTTGCCGGCGCCCAACGCAGCGTGGCCGATCTCGCTGGCCAGCACCGGGCGCTCGCCATCGGCAAAGCGCAGTGCCGCACCCAGGCCGGTGCCCGGCCCGAGCACCAGCGCCGGGAAGGTTTTGGCCGGATCGGCGTCGCCGTTCAGCGGCACCAGCGTGTCGGCCTGCAGATACGGGATGGCCAGCGCCACCGCTTCGAAATCATTGATCAGCTGCAGGTCGGGCAGGCCCGACTCGCGGCGCGTTGCCGACAGCGATACCGTCCACGGCAGATTGGCGTTGATCAGGGTGTCGCCGTCGAGCAGGCCGGCGATGGCGACCACCGCGCTGGCCATCGGCTGGCCGAGGCTGTCGGTGAAATCGGCGAGGATCGCCGCCAGGCTGGGGTGGTCGGCACAGGCGTAGGTGCGGTAGCTGCCCAGCCGCGGCGCCTGCCCCGGCAGGGTCTCGGCCACAGCCAGACGGGCGAAGGTACCGCCGACATCGGCTACGACCAGGCTGCGTGGAACGCCGCTGCGGGCGGGTTCGGATGGAACCGGGGACACTGCTGCAACGTTCACGCTGGCCTGCTTGGATCGATTGAATCGTCCCGATTCTCAGGCATCGGCCGGCCTTTGCCTAGCGCGGCGACAGCGGCACCCGGGATCACATCCCTTCCTGCTCGGCCACCTGCACACCATCCACCAGCACCCGCAGGCGCTGCGGACGGAACCCGGCGAACAGCAGCGGCCGGGTCCGCTCCACCAGCACTTCATGGCCGGCGATATGGCGCTGCCACGACTGTACCAGCGAGAACGAGAAGTGCGTGCCCGGATGCAGTGGATGCTGCACCCAGACCTTCTCGCTGGCGCTCTGCAGCATCATCGCGCCGGTGAACCAGTGGCGGCTGAGGGTGACCGGCGTGGTGCCGGCCATGAAGCGGATATCCATGCTGCGTCCTTTCGTGATGGAAGTGCGTGAGGACAGCCCTGCCCGCGCTCAGGGCTGCGCGGTCTGCAGGCTGTAGCTGGTGCTGGCGGTGAATACCGCACCATCGGGCTGGGTGGAACGCACCTCGACCTTGTGGCTGCCCACGGCCAGATCGGTCGGCAACGCACCACGCCACAGGTGCGGCGAAGCGGTGGCTTCCGGCGAACGGTCGTAGCCGCGCAACGTCGAGGCCAGATCGTCGGCGACGTTCTCCACCATGAGCCGCGGATCAGCCTGGCTGACCTGCTTCATCGGCTGCCAGGCGCCACCATCGACGCGGTACTCGACCACGCTGGCGTCCTCGCCCATGTAGACGTTGGCGTAGATGCCCCACGCCGGGTACGCGCCCTTGCGCAGCACCTTCGGCGCATGCAGGCCGATCTGCTCGCTGGCGGCTGCACCGGCCACCCGGTACTGCAGGCGGTAGCTGCCATTGCCAGCCACGTCCAGCAGCGCATAGCCCTTCGGCGTGCCATCGCTCATGGTGCTGTCCGGTACGCCGGCGGCATTCTTCACACCCGACCAGAACGCACCGCAGTTGGCACCGACGTTGTACTCGTGCAGCGGCCCGGCACCCTGCCAGCCGTCAGCCTTGCCGTGGTAGACGTGCTGCTGGGTGTGGCTGTGGCCACTGAGCACCAGCACGTTGCGGAAGTCCTTCAGCAGGTCGAACAGGCGTTGGCGGTCGGCATGGCGGAAGGTCTCGCGCCCCGGTGCCGCGTCGAACAGCGGAATATGCATGCCCAGCACCAGCAGGCGGTCCTTGTGCAGGCCCTTCAGATACGCAGCCAGGAAGGCGAACTGATCCTCGCGCAGGCCACCGACATACTTCGGCTTGGCAGTGGGGTCGTACACCACGTCGTCGAGGAATACGAAGCTGGCGCCGCCCTCTTCCACCGCGTACGTATCGGGGCCGTAGATGTTGCGCCAGCTGTCCAGCGAATGCGCGTCATTGGCCGCGTCGAAGTCCAGATCGTGGTTGCCGGGCACGTGGAACCACGGCACGCCGAGCTCGGTGGTGACCTTGTTGATCGCCGGGTACAGGGTCAGGTCGTCGTTGACGATGTCACCGAGCGTGGTACCCAGACGCGCCTTGGTCTGCCCCACCAGCGGCGCCACGATCGACTGCTGGTAGTAGCCGATGTCCTGCAGGCTGGCGGTCTGCGAATCGGTGAAAACCAGCATCTGGAAGCCACGACGGCTGTCATGCCGGTCGTTCTGCAGCGCGAAGTCCCAGTTGCGGGCGACGTCACTGGTGGCCGCGATGCCGCCGTACTTCAGCGCAGGGGAACCGTTCGGCCGGTAGTGCCGCCAGAACGATGGCAGGCCGTCGGCGGCCTTCGGGAAGGAATAGGCATCAGGCTTGATCACGAAGACCGTCTGCCCGTCACGCACCGGCAGGCTGTAGCTGCCGTCGGCAGCGGTCTTGACGATGGTTTCGCCATTGGACACCTGCACGCCGGCCAGGCCCGGATCGGTCGCACCGCGGCCCGGCTTGCCGTCTCGCTCCAGATAGACCTTGCCGCTGACCACGGTGTCCGCGGCCCAGGCCGGCGAGGTCAGCAACAGGCAGCACAGCCAGGCGGCAGGCAGTTTCATGGGGGCGGTCCGGGAAAAAGAAGACGCCATATTGTAGGTGCGGACCGTTGGTCCGCACACCTTGTTCAACGATGGCGCTTTTCCAGCACGTCGCGCGCATCTTCCAGCGACAGCCCGCGTGCGCGCAGCAGCACCAGCAGGTGGTACAGCAGGTCCGAGGCCTCGCCCAGCAGTGCCTCATCGTCCTGCGCCACCCCGGCCAGCGCCGTCTCCACGCCTTCCTCGCCCACCTTCTGCGCGATGCGGCGGATGCCGCCCTCGAACAGCGACGTCGTATAGCTGCCGGAAGGACGAAGCGCCTCACGTACCGCGACCAACTGGTCCAGGCCGCCAAGGAAGTCCTTCGGCGCACCATCGAAACAGCTCTCCGCCCCGGTATGGCAGGTGGGGCCTGCCGGGCGTGCCAGCACCAGCAGCGTATCGGCATCGCAATCGACGCTGATCGACTGCACCGCCAGCACATTGCCGGACTGCTCGCCCTTGGTCCAGAGACGCTGCTTGCTGCGGCTGAAGAAGGTCATGTGGCCGATCGCCAGCGTCGCCGCCAGCGACTCGGCGCTGACGTAGCCCAGCATCAGCACCTGCAGGGTGTCGGCGTCCTGCACCACGGCCGGCAACAGCCCATCCCCCTTGTCCCAGTCCAGCGCTTCCAGCGCCTGCGGCGACGGCCGCACGTCAATAGACATCTCGTACCTCGATCTGCTGCTCGCGCAGGTAGCGCTTCAAGTCGGCAATGGCGATGGCGCCACTGTGGAACACACTGGCCGCCAGCGCACCGTCAACGTCGGCCTGGTCAAAGGCCTGGGCGAAGTGCTCCATCGCACCCGCACCACCGGAAGCGATGAGTGGCACCTGGCACAGCGCACGCGCCTGCCGCAGCTGCTCCACGTCATAGCCGCGGCGCACGCCATCGCTGTCCATGCAGTTCAGCACGATCTCGCCGGCACCCCGGCGCTGCGCCTCGACGATCCAGTCCAGCGTGCGCAACGGCACCGCCTGGGTCTTGTCCGGATCGCCACTGAAACGGCGCACGCGCCACTGGCCGTCGGCCTCGCGCACGGAGTCGACACCCACCACCACGCACTGCACGCCGAACTCCTCAGCCAGTTCGCTGATCAGTTCCGGGCGGCCCAGCGCGGGCGAGTTGATCGAGATCTTGTCCGCACCCGCGAACAGCACGCGGCGCGCGGTCTCCACGCTGTCGATGCCACCGGCCACGCAGAACGGGATATCGATCAGGCGCGCGATGCGTTCGATCCAGGCCACGTCCACCGACCGTGCCTCCGGGCTGGCGCCGATGTCATAGAACACCAGCTCGTCGGCGCCCTGGTCGCGATAGCGCTGGGCCAGTTCGGCGATGTCCCCCATGTCGACGTGATCGCGGAAGCGCACGCCTTTGACCACGCGGCCATCGCGTACGTCCAGGCAGGGAATGATGCGGCGGCTCAGCATGCCAGCGCCTCCGCCAGGTCCATCCGCTGTTCCAGCAGCGCCTTGCCGAGGATCGCGCCGCCACAACCAGCGGCCTTCGCCGCCGCCACGTCGGCCACGTCGCGGATACCACCCGACGCCTGTACCGCCACGCCCGGCAGCAACGCCGCCAGATGCTGGTACAGGCTGATGTTGGGGCCGGCCAGCATGCCGTCGCGCGCAATGTCGGTGCACAGCAGGTGGCGCATGCCGGCCTGCGCGTAGCGTTCGGCCAGGGCATCCAGGGTCACCCCCGCGTTTTCGGTCCAGCCGTGCACCGGCAACTGCCACTGCCCCTGCGCGTCCTGGCGCGCATCGAGGGCGATGGTCAGCCGTTCCGGGCCGAACTCGGCCAGCCAGCCGATCACCTGTTCGGGCTCGCGCACCGCCAATGACCCGATCACCACGCGGCTGGCGCCGGCCTCGAGGATGCGCGCCACGTCGTCGCGGCCACGCACACCGCCACCGGTCTGCACCTGCAGCGGGGTCTGCGCACGGATCGCCGCCAACAGCGGCGCCAGCGTATAGCCACCGGCACGTGCAGCATCCAGGTCGACCAGGTGCATCCACTGTGCGCCCTGCGCGGCGAACGCCTGCGCACGCGGCAACGGATCGTCGCCATAGTGGGTTTCCTGCGCGTAGTCACCCTGGCGCAGCCGCACGACGCGGCCATCACGGATATCCAGCGCGGGATAGACGATGAAACTCATGCAGCGGTGCCCTCAAGGAAATTGCGCAGCATCAGCGAACCGGTATCGCCGGACCGCTCGGGATGGAACTGGGCGCCGAAGTAGCGGCCCTGCTCGACAACGGCGGTGAACAGGCCGCCGTGATCGCAGGCGGCGACGGTATGGCTGTTCAGCGGTGCAGCGTAGCTGTGCACGAAGTACGCACTGGCGCGCTCAGGCACCCCCTGCAGCAGCAGCGAGGGACGCAACGGCAGCAGCCGGTTCCAGCCCATGTGCGGCACGCGGATGCCACAGGCCGGCACCAGCTTGCGCACCACCCCGGGGATCAAGCCAAGCGTATCCACGCCAGCCTCTTCGGAGCGATCGAACAACAACTGCATACCCAGGCAGATGCCCATCAGCGGCACCTGCAGCTGGCGCAGCGGCTCGACCAGGCCCTGCGCATGCAGGCGCTGCATGCCGGGGCCGGCCGCACCGACGCCGGGCAGGATCACCCGTTGCGCGTCGGCCAGGCCAGTGGGGTCGCGGACCAGGCGCACCGTAGCACCGAGCCGTTCCAGTGCGTAGCGCACCGAGCCCAGGTTGGCGCCGCCGGCATCGATCAGCACGACCTCGCTCACAGCGCCCCCTTGGTGGTCGGCAACGCGGTGCCCTGCCGCGCAAGCGCCGGCCGCAACGCACGCGCCAAGGCCTTGAAGCAGGCTTCGACTTTGTGGTGGTCGTTGTCGCCACGCACCTGCAGGTTGAGGTTCAGGCCGCTGGCATCGCACAGTGATCGGAAGAAGTGCGGGACCAGTTCGGTCGGCATGTCGCCCACACGCTCGCGCTTGAACTCGCCCTCGAACACGAAATACGGGCGGCCACTGAAATCCAGCGCAGCACTGGCCAGGGTTTCGTCCATCGGCAGGGTGAAACCGTAGCGGCCGATCCCGCGCTTGTCCCCCAGCGCTTCGCGCAGGGCCTGGCCCAGCGCCAGGCCGGTGTCTTCGATGGTGTGGTGTTCGTCGATGTGCAGGTCGCCCTCGGCGCGGATGTCCAGCGCGAAGCCACCGTGCTTGCCGATCTGTTCCAGCATGTGGTCGAAGAAAGGCAGGCCGGTGTGGATGTGCGCATCGCCGGCACGATCCAGATCCAGTTCCACACGGATCTTCGTTTCCCTGGTATTGCGCTGGACCACCGCCGTACGCGGCGCATCGGCCAGTGCGTGGGCAATGCCCGGCCAGTCCCACTCGCCGCCGAACTGCTCGGTGCGCAGTTGGAAGCCACGGATGTTGAGGTTGTCGGCGAACTGCAGGTCGGTGATGCGGTCGCCGACCATGCCCGAGCGCGCCCAGTCGATGCTGCGGTCCTGGAGGTAGGCGGTCATCAGGCCGATGCCCGGCTTGCGCGTCGGCGCGTTGTCGTGCGGCCAGCTGCAGTCGACCAGCACATCACGGAAGACGATGCCCTGGCTTTCGAAGATCTGCAGCATCAGGTCATTCGGGCCATCGAAGCTGGCGCGCGGATAGCCTTCGCTGCCCAGACCATCCTGATTGGTGACGATCACGAACTGGTAGCCGGCATCGCGCAGTTTCAGCAGCGCCGGGATCACCTGCGGCACGAAGCGCAGCTTCTCGTAGGCATCGATCTGGAAATCCGCCGGTTCCTCGATGAGGGTGCCGTCGCGGTCGATGAACAGGATGGGCGTCATGCGGCGGCCCTCCGTGCCGACAGGACCGCAAGCACGCGGTCATTCTCCTCGGGGCTGCCGATGCTGATACGCAGTGCATCGCCCAGCTGCGGCGCAGCGCGCTGGTCGCGCACCACTACACCGGCAGCGAGCAGCGCGTCGAACGCAGATTGGGCATCGGCAAAGCGGACCAGCAGGTAGTTGCCGGCCGAGGCGTACACTCGGCGGACGCCGGGGAACCCTGCCAGCGCGGTACGCAGGCGCTCGCGCTCGGCGATGACGGTGGCCACGCGTTCGGCGGTGCGTGCCAGCGCGGCCGGCTGCAGTGCCTGCACGGCCAGCTCGGCGCACGGCGTCGGCACCGGGTATGGCGCCTGGCAACGGCGCAGCACGGCAATCAGTTCCGGCGCGGCGATCAGGGTGCCGATACGTGCGGCGGCCAGCGCGTGCGCCTTCGACAACGTGCGCAGCACCGCCAGGTTGGCGTGCGTAGCCAGCAGCGTGGCCGCCGATGCGCGCTGGGCGTACTCGACATAGGCTTCATCCACCACCACCAGCGCCTGCCCACGCAGGGCAACAGCAACGCGCTCGATCTCCGCCAGCGCGATATCGCTGCCGGCAGGATTGGACGGCGCGCACAGGAAAACGAGCTTGGCGCCCTGCCCCTTCGCAGCGGCAATCACCGCATCCAGGTCCGTGCGCAGGCCCTCGCCATCATCAATCAGCGGCACTTCAATCAACGGCGCACCTTGCAACCGCGCGCAGACCGCGTACATGCCGAATACCGGCGGCGTCACCAGCACGCCATCGCGGCCCGGCACGCACAGGGCGCGCACCAGCAGATCGATCGCTTCGTCGCTGCCACGGCCTACCAGCAGCTGTTGCGGCTGCACGCCGTACAGCGACGCCAGCGCTTCACACAGCGCAGCCGGTTGCGGCTCCGGGTAGCGGCGGCTGCCGCCGGTGGCATCGGCCGGATTGGCCCACGCCGATTCGTTTGCGTTCAACCACACTTCACCCTGCACAGCGCTGCTGCGCGCCGAACTGTAGCCGGCGAAGGCCTGCAGGTCCGGCCGTACCAAGGCCAGCACGCCGTCGATGTCTGCGCTCATGCGGCCACCTCCATGCGCAGCGCCACCGCACGTTCGTGCGCGTCCAGCCCTTCGGCGCTGGCGATGATGCGCGCGCAGCCACCGATCGCGGCCAAGCCGGCGGCACTCGCGCTCTGCACGCTGATCAGGTTCTGGAAACTGGCCACGCTGACACCGCTGTAGGCACGCGCGGCACCGGCGGTGGGCAGCACGTGGTTGGTGCCGCTGCAGTAGTCGCCCAGTGCTTCCGGCGTGTAATCGCCGAGGAACACCGAACCGGCCGCCTGCACCTGGTCCAGCCAGCCGCGCGGTTCACGCAGGGCCAGGATCAGGTGTTCGGGCGCGTAGCGGTTGCTGATCGCAAACGCATCCGCCAGCGATTCCACCTGGATCAACTGCGACGCCGACAGTGCCTGGCGGGCGATGTCCTGCCGCGGCAGCAAGGCCACCTGGCGTTCCACTTCAGCCTCGACGGCGGCCAGCATCGCCGCGTCATCGGTCAGCAGCAGTACCTGCGAATCCGGGCCGTGCTCGGCCTGCGACAGCAGATCGGCGGCGACGAACGCCGGATTGGCGCCGGCATCGGCAATCACCAGCACTTCCGACGGACCGGCTGGCATGTCGATGGCGGCGGCACCGTCCTGTGCCACCTGCTGCTTGGCCTCGGTGACGAAACTGTTGCCCGGCCCGAACAGCTTGTCGCTCGCCGGGATGCTCCCGGTGCCATACGCCATCGCCGCGATCGCCTGCGCGCCACCCAGCTTGAACACACGTTGCACGCCGGTCAGGCGCGCGGCCACCAGCACTGCAGGATCGGCCGTACCGTCGGCACGCGGCGGCGTGCACAGCACGACCTGCGGGCAACCGGCCAACTGCGCCGGCACGCCCAACATCAGCGCGGTGGACGGCAACGGCGCGCTGCCGGCCGGCACATACAGGCCAACCCGGCCGATCGGCCGCAGCATGCGCTCGCAGACCACACCCGGCGCGGTTTCCACTGCATAGCCCTGGCCCATCCCCGCCTTGTGGAAGCGGGTGATGCGCTCGGCCGCCTCGACCATGGCCTGGCGCAGCGCGGCCGGCACGGTGGCTTCGGCGGCAGCGAACTCGCTGTCGGAGACTTCAAAATCCTGCAGGTCCACGCCATCGAAGCCCGCGGTGATCGCGCGCAGTGCGACGTCACCCTGTGTACGTACCCGCGCGATCAGCGCGGCCACCGCATCACGGGTCTGCTGCGCCACGGTCTGCACCGGGCGGGTCAGCGCCGCGCTGCGCGCGGCCTCATCAAGTTGCGACCAGATAAGACGATTCATGCCAGCGACCGCTCCACGCTCAGTACCATCAGGCCCTGGGCGCCGGCGCGCTCCAGTTCTTCCATGCGCTGCCAGGTCAACGGGCCGGGGCACATGGTCTGCAGGCGCAACGCACCGCCATCGGCAGGCAAACGCACCAACGGTTCGGCATCGGCCAGCAGCTGCGCCAGCGCGTCGACGCGGTCCTCGCTGGCGCGGAACATCAGCAGCTTGCGGTCCTGCCGCTGCACCACCCCGTCCAGGCGACGCAGCAGCATGCTGCGCAGGGCGCCACGGGCATCATCGGGAACGCGCACCGCACCGGCCAGCACGGCTTCGCTGTCGAGCAGGTTGTGCACCGGGGTGAGCTGGTTGGCACGCAGGGTGGCGCCGCTGGAGACCAGGTCACAGATCAGATCGGCGGTGCCCAGTCGCGGCGCGATCTCCACCGAGCCGGACAGCTCCACCACCTGCGCATCCACGCCCTGCGCGGCCAGCCACTGCGTGAGGATGGCCGGGTAGCTGGTGGCGATGCGGGTGCCGGCCAGTTGCGCCGGCCCCTGCCATTGCCACTCTTCCGGCACCGCCAGCATCAACCGGCACTTACCGAAACCCAGCCCACGCAGCGCGTGGTAGCTATCCGGCAGGCCGATCTGGCGACGTGCAGCGGCCTGCTCGTCCAGTTCGTTGCGGCCGACGATGCCGAGGTCGCAGACGCCATCGGCAATCAGGCCGGGGATGTCGTCGTCGCGCACCAGCAACAGGTCCACCGGCAGCGATTCGCCATAGCAGAACAGCTTGTCGCGGCTCTCGCGCCAGCTCAGGCCACAGGCGCTGAGCAGGTTGCGGGCGGGTTCGGCCAGCCGGCCACTCTTCTGGATGGCGATACGCAGCCGGTCTCGCGCCGGCGCTGCCTGGGTTGCACTCATGGGGGAGGTCTCGAAGTTCGGAACGGGGCGCGGATCAGCGCGAAGCAAGGCGGTCGACGGCGGCGGCATAGCCTCGATGGCCATGCTCGAGCGTGCGTGCCACGCGCCCGGTGGTGGTCACGCTGACGCCGGTGCGCTCGTGGATCTCGCGGTAGGGCACGCCCTGCTGCAGCAGCGGCACCACCTTCCAGCGGTCGGCCATGGCTTCCAGCTCGGCCGGCGTGCACAGGTCACGCAGGAAGGCGACCACCTGTTCCGGCTCGCGCAGGGCGGCAAAGGCCTGGGCCAGGGCGTCCAGATCGGCTTGCGGGTCTTTGACGGCGATGTCGGGGCGGGCTTTCACGGGCAGGACTCTTGCATCAATGTAATAGCGTGTTAGTACATTAACGCATTCTTGCGCACTGCGTCAAACCGCGAGGCCATGGGGTCAGATCCGTTTTCCCGGGGAAAACGGATCTGACCCCGGAACCGGGCGGCGGAAACGAAAACGCCCACCGGGCGGTGGGCGTTCGGATGCTGCGATGGACGTGGCCCCATCAGGGCAGACAGCGGACCTCCGCCTGCAGCGCGCCGCGCCGCAGGCATTCGCCGAACAGGCTGCCCTGCCGGCTGGGATGGGACTGCAGGTTCTGCAGCCCCCCTGCCCGACCCGCGCACGCACGCTCGGCCAGGGCCTGCAGATCCTGCTCCAGCTGCGCCCGGTCGATCACATGGCAGCGATCAACCATCAGCTGATACTGGGCCGGGCCGATCCGGGTGCTGCGCAGCGCCGGATCACTCTGGCAGCCCGCCAGCAGGAGCAGCATCAGCGCCCCTGCGGCGGCAGGCTTCATGCCATGACCCGCGACTGCTCCAGTTCGACCTGCAGGGTGCTGGCCAGCTCGTCGCGGGAAACTTCGAACTGCTGCTCGCGCAGCAGGTCCTTTACCGCCACCACGCCACGCGCCAGTTCGTCCTCGCCCGCCAGCACCACGAAACGGATACCTGCCTTGGCCGCGTACTGGAACTGCTTGCCGATCTTCTTCGGCTCCATCTGCACTTCGGTGTTGATGCCACCGGCACGCAGGCGACGGGCAATGTCCAGCGACTGCGGCATGCCCTGCTCGTCCATCAGTGCCACCAGCGCCTGCACGCTGCTGGCTTCGATGCCCTCGATCAGGCCGGCTTCGCGCAGCTGCCAGAACAGGCGCGACAGACCGATGGAAATGCCCACGCCTGGCAACTTGGACTTGCTGTAGTGGCTGGCCAGGTCTTCGTAACGGCCGCCCGAGCAGATCGAACCGATCTGCGGGTGGTCGGTCAGCGTGGTCTCGTACACCGTGCCGGTGTAGTAGTCCAGGCCACGTGCGATGGAGAAGTTCAGGCAGTACGCGGTTTCCGGCACGCCCAATGCCTGCACCAGCTGCAGCACTTCGCGCAGCTCGGCCACGCCGGCACGCAGGATCTCCGACGAACCGGCACCGGCTTCCAGTGCCGCCAGCTGCGCCAGCGCATCGGCATGCCCCTGCGAACGCACGGCGACGAAGGCAAGAATCTTCTCGACCTGTTCGGCCGGAATGTTGAAACCCTCGCCCACCAGCGTTTCGCGCACGTAGTCGGGGCCACGCTTGTCCAGCTTGTCCACTTCGCGCAGCACCGCCAGCTGGCGCTCGCCTTCGGCCACGCCCAGGCTCTCGAAGAAGCCGCGCAGCAGCTTGCGGTTGTTCAGCTGGATGCTGAAGTCACCGATGCGCAGTTCGGCAAACACCGCGTGGATGACCGCCAGCACTTCGGCGTCGTAGCGCACGCTCAGACTGTCCTTGCCGATCACGTCGATGTCGCACTGGTAGAACTCGCGGAAGCGACCGCGCTGGGCACGCTCGCCGCGGTAGACGCGCTGCATCTGGTAGCGACGGAACGGGAAGGTCAACTCGTGTTCGTGCTCGGCCACGTAGCGCGCCAGCGGCACGGTCAGGTCGAAGCGCAGTGCCATCTCCGGCAGCGAACGGTCGCCGGATTCGGCGGCGTTGGCCAACGCGCCGGTGGACTGCACGAAATACACCTGGCGCTCGGTCTCGCCGCCGGACTTGGTCAGCAGCACATCGGACAGCTCGAACACCGGCGTCTCCACCGGCAGGAACCCGAAGCGCTCGTAGTTGCGGCGGATGACGTCCAGCATGCGCTGGAACGCAATCTGCTCGCGCGGCAGCAGTTCAAGGGTGCCGGGCGGGGTACGGGGCTTGATCACGGGCGGAACTCCTGCGGGAACGGGGACGTGGGAGGGGCCGACATTCTAGCGCCCCACATCGCATTGCCGTGGAATACCGGGTCCAACGGCCGCTTGAAGTATCATAAAGCCCTCCCCGCCCGCGATACGCCCACGCAACATGTCCCGGCCTTCCGGCGCTCCGACCGCCACCAACGACCCCGCCGCGCCGTCCTGCGCCACGCTGGACTGCCTGCACTGCTCGGTACGCCACCTGGCGGTGTGCTCTGCGCTGTCGCCCGATGAGGTGCAGGCGCTGGAACAGGTGACCGTGTCGCAGCAGGTGACGATGGGCAGCACCCTCGCCCGCAGCGGTGAAGAGCGCCTGCATGTCTATACATTGACCGGTGGTGCATTGCGGCTGGTGCGTACGCTTGCCGATGGCCGCCGCCAGATCAATGGCTTCGTGCTGCCCGGCGACTACCTGGGCCTGAGCGGCAGCGACCACCATCGCTACGACATCGAGGCCATCGCCGACAGCCGCGTGTGCCGCGTTGCCCTGCCGCAGATGAAGGGCCTGCGTGCCCGTTATCCGCACCTTGAGCGCAAGCTGCTGCAACGCGCCTGCCAGGAACTGGATGCCGCGCAGGATGCCGCGCTGGCATTGGCGCGCCTGCAACCGGCGGAAAAACTCGCTGATTTCCTGCTTCGCCTGGCCGCCCGCGAGGCCAAGCTGGGCGGCGATGGCCTGCGCGTTTCGCTGCCGATGGGCCGCGGCGACATTGCCGACCATCTGGGCCTGACCATGGAGACGGTCAGCCGCACCTTCACCAAGCTGCGCCAGCAGGGCCTGATCGCCCTGCCCCATCTGAACGTCGTTGAGATCCTCGACGAGGATGGCCTGCGCGGCCTGGCCGGTGAAGTGCTGGGCTGAGTGCCCGATCGGTATCGGGTTGCCGGCCAGCGGCCGGCAACCACGCAGACGCCTCCGTCAACGCAACAACACCCCGCGCAACGCTGCGTAATCGGCCGCCAGCGGCTCGGCATGCGCTGGACGCTGCAGCAGCGCGCCCAGTGCCGGCGGCACCGCCACCGTTTCACCGACCAACGGTTCCACCACCGCCTCGAATTTGGCCGGGTGCGCGGTAGCGACCACCGCCCAATCGCCCTTGGCGCCGCCTGTGCGCAGATCCTGCAGCACCTTCACCGCCGTGGCCGTGTGCGGGCAGAAAAGTTCACCGTCGCTGGCATGGGCGCTGGCAATGGTCGCGCGGATGGTCACGTCATCCACTGCGAAGGCGCGGAACGCCGCGCGCAGCTCCGCATCGTCGCCGTGGTAGAGCCAGCGCAGCCGCTCGAAATTGCTGGGAGCGCCGACATCCATGGCGTTGGCCACGGTCGCAATGCTGGCCGCTGGCTGGTACTGATTGCCGCCGAAGTAGCGCGGCAGCACCGCGTTGGCATTGGTCGCCAGCACGATCTGTCCGATCGGCACGCCCAGCGCACGCGCCAGCACCGCCGCCATCGCATTGCCGAGATTTCCGGTCGGCACCACCAGGTTCAAGCGCCGCTGGTGCTGCGCATGATGGCTCAGTGCCGCGTGCGCGTAATAGCTCATCTGCGGCAGCAGCCGGCCCAGGCTGATGCTGTTGGCTGAACTCAGCGGTACCTGTGCCTGCAGATCGCGATCGGCCAGTGCCTGCTTGACCATCGCCTGGCAATCATCGAACGAACCGGCCACCCGCAGCGCCTGGATGTTGTCGCCGAAGCAGCCGAGCTGATGCGCCTGTCGCGGCGACACCCGCCCATCCGGGTACAGCACCACCACGCGTACACCAGGCTGCTGGTGGAAGGCTGCCGCGACCGCCGCGCCGGTGTCACCGGAGGTGGCCACCACGATGGTCAGGTCGCGCTCCTTGCCGGTCTGCAGCCGCGACAGCACGCCGGCGAGGAAACGCGCACCGATGTCCTTGAACGCCGCCGTCGGCCCATGGAACAGCTCCAGCACGTGATCACCACTGTTGCCCAGCGCACGCAACGGCACGGGGAAATCGAAGGCCTCACGGCAGATCGATGGCAAGGCATCGGCCAGCGCATCCCCGTCGAAGAAAGGCGCCAGCAGGTCTGCGGCGGTGTCGGCCAGGGTCGCACCGGCCTGCAGCGTGCGCGGTGCCGGCAGCACCTGCGGCACGTACAGCCCACCATCGGGCGCAAGACCCGCGGCGATGGCCGCACTGAGTCCAACAGCCGGCGACTGGCCACGGGTCGAAACAAATTGCATGGGATCGATATCCGGTAGGGAGGAAGAAGTCAGCACAAACGGGCTCCGGCTGCATCCAGCGGCGAGACCCAGGCATCGCTGTCGAAACCGGCCGCGGCGAACGCCGCACGCACGGGTTCCGCTGCCGCGCGCGCCTGGTCGGCATCTTCAAACCAGGCGAATAAGCTGGGCCCGGCGCCGGAAATGCCTGCGCCCATCGCACCTGCCGCCAATGCCGCATCGCGCGCCGCGTCGAAGCCCACGATCAGGCCCGCCCGCCGCGGCTCGACCAGCACATCACGCAGGCCCGCGCGCACCAGCGATGCATCACTGCGATGGCAACCACTCAACACCAGCCCCAGGTTGGCGCTCTGCGCAACGAATTCGCCCAACGCATAGCTGCCCTGCAGCGCCTGCCGCGCGCGCCGGGTTTCCAGCACCGCGTGCGGATGCACCAGCAGGCTGTGCCAGCTGGCCGGCACCGGAATCGGCACCAGGCGATCAGCCGTACACAACGCCACGCCCCCCAGCAACAGCGGGCCGACGTTGTCACCATGGCGGCCACCGCTGGCCACCGCTTCGCCATCCAGTGCAAACGGATACAGCGCTTCGCGCGACAGTGGCACGTCCAACAGCGCATTGGCCGCCACCAGCGCGGCAACGCAGGAGGCGGCCGATCCGCCCATGCCGGAGCCGAAGGGAATGCCCTTGTCGATCTCGATGGCAAAACCGAAGCCCAGCCCCAGTGCCGCCCGCAGCGCGATCAGCGCAGCGCCAGCGGTGTTGCCGGCCGGATCCAGCGGCAGCTCGACCGCACTGCCACGGATGGCGTCGATGCGTACCAAAGGTTCGTCGATGCGGCGCACGCTCACCGTATCGCCGATACCGGCGATGGCGTGACCCAGGATGTCGAAGCCCACGGCCACGTTGGCCACCGATGCGGGCGCGAAGGCGCGTGCGATCACAGCCGCGCCCCTTCGCCGGCCGCCACCCGCAGCAGATCGGCGAACACGCCGGCAGCGGTCACTTCCGGACCCGCGCCCGGGCCCTGCACCACCAGCGGGTTGTCGCAGTAGCGGCGGGTACGGAACTGCACCACGTTGTCGGTCAGCCGCAGGTTGGCGAACGCGTGGTCGGCCGGCAGCTCCTGCAGGCCGACCGAGGCACCATCCGGGCCCAGCCGCGCGACATAGCGCAGCACCGCACCGCGCTCGCGGGCGGCGTGCAGCCGTGCCGACAGCGCGTCGTCCGATTCGCCCAGGCGCCCCATGAAGTCGTCCACGCTTCCCTCGCGCAGCAGCGCCGGCACCAGGCTCTCCACCTGCACCTGCTCCAGGCTGAGTGCATGGCCGGCCTCACGGGCCAGGATCACCAGCTTGCGCGCAACATCCACACCGGACAGATCGTCGCGCGGATCCGGCTCGGTGTAGCCCATCGAGCGCGCCTGTGCCACCAGTTCCGAGAACGGTTGGCTGCCGTCGAAGCGATTGAACAACCAGGCCAGCGTGCCGGAGAAGATGCCTTCGATCGCCAGCACTTCGTCACCGGTATCCACCAGGTCACGCAGCGTGGTGATCACCGGCAGGCCGGCGCCCACCGTGGCCTCGTAGCGGAAGCGCGCACCACTGGCGGCGGCCGCCGCGCGGATGCGCTGGTAGCGCGCGAGCGGCCCGGCGCCGGCCTGCTTGTTCGGGGTCACCACATGGATGCCTGCGGCCAGCCAGCCTTCATAGCGCTCGGCGACCTCGGCGCTGCCACTGCAGTCGATCACCACCGCATGCGGCAGATGTGCGGCCAGCAGGTGCTCGGTGAAGTGGTCCAGGTCGCTGGGCTGTCCGGCGTCCTGCAGCGCTTGCCGCCAGTCTTCATGCAGGCCATCGGCCTCCAGGCGCATGCGCGAGCGTGACGCAAGCGCGCGCAGGCGCAGATCGACGTTGGCCTTGGCCAGCAGTTGCGGGCGCGCGGCCAGCAGCTGGTCCAGCAGCGCCGCACCGACATTGCCCGGACCGATCACGCCCACCGCGAACGTCTGTGGCGACAGCCAGAACCCCGCATGCGCGGCACGCAGCGCGCGGGTCGCATCGGCGCTGCCCACCGCCACCGAGATGTTGCGTTCGGACGACCCCTGCGCGATCGCCAGGATGTTCACCTGCGCCCGTCCCAGCGATTCGAACAGCCGCGCGGCCACGCCCGGCTGGCCTGCCATGCCATCGCCGACCGCAGCCAGCACGCTGACGCCGTCGCTGACCTGCACGCGCTGCACCTGGCCGGCTGCCAGTTCGTGCGAGAACGCCTGCACCACGGCATCGCGACCACGCGCCGCTTCACCCGCACGGACCACACAGCAGATCGAATGTTCGGAGGACCCCTGCGAGATCATCACCACCGAGACCTGCGCCTGGCGCAGCGCGGCGAACACGCGTTCGGCGGTACCCGGCACGCCGATCAGACCGGTGCCTTCCAGGTTCAGCAGGGCCAGATCCGCGCTCAGCGTCAGCCCTTTCACCGGGCCACGTGGTGAGCGCTCGGCGCTGATGCGGGTACCTGGATGGCTGGGCTGGAACGTATTGCGGATGAAGATCGGCAGGCCCAGCCGGATCGCCGGCGACATGGTCTGCGGATGCACCACCTTGGCTCCGAAGTAGGCCAGCTCGCAGGCCTCGTCGTAGCTCAGCGCGTGCAGCTGCACAGCCTCCGGCACCAGCCGCGGGTCGGCCGACAGCACGCCGTCGACGTCGGTCCAGATGTGCAGCTCGTCGGCGTTGAACAGCGCAGCGAAGATCGCACCGGAATAGTCGCTGCCGTTGCGGCCCAGCGTGGTGACACGATCCTGGCGGTCGCGGGCGACGAAACCGGTGGCGACCACGCGCAGCTGCGGGTGCTGCAGCCGCCATGCGGCCAGACGGCCGGCACTGGCATCCCAGTCGACATCCACGCCCAGTTCGCCATGGCCGACCACCAGCACATCGCGTGCATCCAGCACCGCGCAGTCCTCACCCAGCCCACGCAGATGAGTGCCGAGCAACTGCGCGGAGAACACTTCGCCCAGGCCCTGCACGCGGTCGAGCACTTCGCGTGGCAGCTCGCCGATCACCGCCAGGGCGGCCAGCACCTCGGCCAGCTGGTCGAAACGTGCATCGATCCACTCCACGGTGTCGCCCACCTGTTCGCCGAGCAGCGCTACCGCGGCACCGCGATGGCGCGCGCGCAGTGCATGCCAGGCTTCCTGCCAGCCGGCATCGCCCCGGGCTGCCAGGTGCGCCAGCTCGATCAGCGCGTCGGTAACCCCTTTCATGGCCGAAACCACGCTGACCTGCAATGACTCGGGGCGGGCCAGCAGCAGGCCGGCAACATGGCGATAGCGCTCGGCATCGGCCACCGAGGTGCCGCCAAACTTGTGCACGACAGTGGACGGCGCGGCCAGTGCGGACGCAGCGGGCGGATGGGCGGGGGCGATGGAAGACATGCAGACCTCGGTTGGAGGCCCCGTCGCATGCAGGTGGTCGAGTTTCCCCGTCACCTGGATGGTGCGGGGCCGTTGTTTTCGGGAGTTACACGAAGACGACGGGCCGCACCAGGGCAGTGGTGACGGTGGTGGTGGTAATGGTGGTGATGGCGACCGGCGCAGTCGAACGGCCCGCGGTAGCGGGTGCGATCAGACGGGCGTTGGCGGCATCAAGGACCATGGCGTACAGAAAACACCGGCACGATGGCCGCTGTCAAGTGTTGCGCCGCAATATTTCCTTGCGGCGATCATCGGCCAACGTGCCGCTATTTGGTTGCAATTGAGACAAACCGGTGATCGTCGGCTTCAATGCGCCGATTCAGCCGACATGTTCGGTGATCGCGCGTGGCGTGCGGTGCGCATGCGCGCACAACAGCACGCCGCCGACCAGCAGCACGATCGCCAGCAGTTCCAGCAGGCTTGGCCAACGTCGCTGCCAGGCGAAGGCATACAGCAGCGCGAACAGGGTTTCGAACACGATCATCTGGCCGGTGAGGGTCAGCGGCAGCAGGCGACTGGCCCGGTTCCAGAACGCATTGCCGAGGATCGAAGCGACCACCGCAACGCCCGCGCTGATGGTCCAGAACCCACTCCACTGCGCGGCCGTATGAGACCCGCCGTGTCCGATGAACGCCATCGGCACCAGCAGCAGTGACAAACCGCCGGTGGTGACGCCGGTCAACAGCGACCAGTCGTGGCTGGAGAGGTCAGGCCGTCGCGCCAACCAGCGGCTGTTGCCGATGGAGTACAGCGCCCACGAGAACAACGCACCGAACGCGCACAGCAGGCCGATCAGGCGCTGGCGCCAGGGAGTGCCCAGGTGTTCGGACATCAGCGCTTCCCAGCCGACCATCGCCACCCCGAGCATGCACAGGCCCAGCGCCGGCAGCAGCGGCTTCAACGGCACCGCGCCCTGCTCGCGCACGCCCACCAGGGTAACCACGACCGGAATCAGGCCGACAATCAACGAAGCAGCGGCGCCACCGGCCCACTGCACGGCCGTGGCCAACAGCAGGAAGTACACCAGGTTGCCGGCCAGGCTCAGCCACAACAGGCCGATCCATTCGGCGCGACCGAGCTTCGGCGCCAAGCGCTTCCAGCGCGGCAGCAGCAGGGCCACCGCGATCAGGCCATAGACCAGATAGCGGCCGGCGGAAAGCTGCAGTGCATTGAAGGTGTCCAGCACGGCGGGGGCGAGGAAGACCACGCCCCACAGCGCTCCGGCAGCGATGCCATTGACGATGCCCAGAGCAATCGGGTTGTTGCGCATTGCGGGTTCTTGGCGGGAGAGCACAGGCCGCGAAGTGTAGGCGGCAGAGGGTTCGCCGTATTGACCGAGGCTACTGGCCGCCCGCCCGCCGCCATGCTGCCGGCGTCTGCCCGCATTCGCGGCGCAACGCACGAGTCAGTGCACTTTGCTCGGAATACCCTGCGGCAAGTGCGATATCGCTGATCGATGCCGGGCTGACCCGCAACTGGTGCTTGGCCCAACGCAGGCGGCTGGCACTGAGCCAGGCCTGCGGGCTGACCCCGAACTCACGCCGGAACACAGCATGCAGACGGCTTTCGCTGATGCCGACGAAGGTGGCCATGCGCGCGACCGACCACGCCTGCCCCGGCATCGCCTCGACGGCGGCGCACAGGCCCTGCAGGCGTGCGCCGCTGCCGGCCGGGGCGAACATGTGCAGCAGGTCCGGCAACAGCGCCGGCACCGGCTGCCCTGCCTGCACCCGGGCAAGCCGCTGCCGCAGCGACAACGGCAGGTGCAGCCAGCGTTGCCGGCACAGGTGCTCCTGGGTTGCGTCATCAAGCACGCCCGGCCCGCAGTCGACAATCACGAAACCGTTGGGCCCATCGGCCAGCTGGTCGTGCGCCTCGCCGGCAGCTACAAAGGCGCCCTGCAACAGGTCAAGACGGCCGCCCCTGCCCTCCATCTCGAACTGCAGCTCACCCTGCAGGGGCAACACCCACTGCGCGTAGTCGTGGCGATCCAGGCCGGTGGCCTGGCCGTAGTGCCGTAGATGGAAGATCGCGCCCATTCAACGAGTGTGCGCGCGCCGCTGCCGGCCCGCAACGTTGCCAGGCGCTGGCGGCACAGCCTCGCGTTAACCCTCCACGCCAAGGAAGGTGAACGGTGCGCTGGGCACGAAATGGCCCAGTGCATCGCCGGCAAACGTATTGCGCTGGTCGCGGCCGAGATCGAGCTTGAGCACCTTGCCGCCGAAATCGACCTTGTTCAGATCCACCCAGAAGGTGTTCGGGGTCAGCGCCGACTCGAAGAAGTACAGGCGCCGCTTGTGGTCGGCGACCGTGCGCCAGCGGGTGGACGAGATGTTGGGCTCGCCCGGCGTGGTGATGCCGAACGGCACCGAAACGTTGCGGATAACGCTGAACACACTGGCCAGCGCCTCCACCGGATCTTCCGCTTTCGGAATCGCATTGATATAGAACGAGGCGCGCGCGAAGCGGTCGGCCGAACGGTTGGTGCCTGGCAGCATCACCGTGCCACCGATCTGCTGCCAGTAGCTGTTCAACGCCAGCTGCTGGTCGAAGACCGGCGAATTGGTCATCACCTGGTAGCGGCGGTCATGGTGGATCACCTGGCGCCCGCCGATGTATTCAACGATCGCGCTGTCACCCGTGGCGTCGGACAGCGACAGGTGCAGCGTCGCCTGGCGGTCCTCGCCCGGCACCTTGTCGGTGACGATCGAATACGGCTCGCGCTGCAGGGCGGTCACGGCCTCGTCCACCGTCGCGAAATTATCCAGCACGTACTGCGCCCACAACGAGATCGACAGGCCAGGCTTGCCGCTGCGCTGGGCCGGATACTCGGACTCGACCAGCCACAGCAGATTGGCGACCAGGCCCTTCTCGTTCATGCCGTCGGTGGTGGAGATGTCATAGCCGGTGGCCACCACGCTGCCGTAGCGCGCAGTCCAGGCGATCGACCCCGGCCCGGCCTTTCCGGTGCGCGCGATGCCACGCGGCAATACGTAGAGATTGGTGGCGACGTCCACTTTCCAGTCCATCGAGCGGGCGGTGATGACATCGCCGTTGTCGCCCAGATACACCGCGCGTGTGCAGGCCAGCGCCGGCATCGCCGCCGTCGCCAGTGCCGCCATCAACAACGCGCTGCCCTTCCATTTCATCCGTGCCATGTCGTGCTCCGTTCCCCGGGAAAAGTGATCTGAACCCCGCACCGGTGAGGCAAACGTGAAACCTCAGCGCAGCCAGCGGTCATGCAGCCAGAAACCGGCTGCCATCGCGGGCACGAACCACAGGGCTTCGCGCGCCCCCACCGCGAACGCGGCGAGCGCCGGCCCAGGGCAGTAGCCGACCCAGCCCCAGCCGATACCGAACACTGCCGCGCCCAGCAGCAACCGCCCGTCGACCGCCTGCGCCGTCGGCAGCTGGAAGCGCTCGGCGCAGCATGGACGTTGCCGCCGCCGCAGCCAGAACTGGCCCAGTGCGCTGACCAGCAGCGCCGACGCCAGCACCCAGGCAAGCGTGGGATCGAAGTCGCCAGCCACATCGAGGAAGCCCAGCACGCGACGCGGGTCGGTCATGCCGGCCAGCGCGAGGCCGGCACCGAACAGGCCACCAGCAGCACAGGCGGCCCACAAGCTGCGGCTCATGCCAGGCCTCCGCCGTGGCGCACCAGGAACGTGGTGAGCATCGCGCAGGCCATGAACACCAACACCGCCACCAGCGATCGTCGTGAACCCCGGGCAAGGCCACAGACACCGTGGCCGCTGGTGCAACCATTGCCCAGCCGCGTACCGAAGCCGACCAGCAAACCGGCACCGATCACTTGCCAGGCCGGCAGTGCGTCACGCAACAACGCGCGCGCTGGCTGCCCCGCGCCCGCCTGCCAGCTCAGCACCGCTGCAGCCGCCACCATCAGTCCGAGCAGGAACGCCCAGCGCCAGCCACGATCACCACGTGGTGCGGCCACGGTGCCGGCGGTGATGCCGCTGATGCCCGCCACCCGACCGAGCGTGGCCAGCAGCAGCACCGC
This sequence comes from Stenotrophomonas sp. 82F1, assembly GCF_056861525.1. Lineage (NCBI taxonomy): Bacteria > Pseudomonadati > Pseudomonadota > Gammaproteobacteria > Lysobacterales > Lysobacteraceae > Stenotrophomonas > Stenotrophomonas sp. 82F1. The sequence continues at coordinate 31,112 of NZ_JBSPUD010000008.1, read as the reverse complement.
CGACGCACCGATCAGGCCGCCGCCGGCAATTGCCGCCCATGGCAGGTTCATGCCCTGCCCCTCTGCATCGTGCGCATCGGCTTGCCCTTCAATTTAGATTTCTCTAAATTAGACTTTCCTGAACTACCCGGTCAAGCCATGCCCAGCATCACCACGGACAGCGCCGCGATGGCCGCGCATGCCGCGCAGGCGGCCGCCCTGCTGAAATCGCTGGCCCACCCGGCGCGCCTGCGGGTGTTGTGCCGTCTGGTGGAAGGCGAAGCACCGGTGCAGGAACTGCTGACCGTCACTGGGCTGAGCGCATCGGCGCTGTCACAGCATCTGGCCGTGCTGCGCACTCTGGAAGTGGTGGCAACGCGACGACAGGCACAGACACTGCACTATCGGCTGCTGGACGGTCCGGCGCTGGGGGTGCTGCAGGCACTGCACGCGGCGTACTGCGCACCGCAGCGTTAGCGGTCAGCCGGCGCTGAGGGCCGGCCGCACGACTTCGGTCAACAGGTCCACCGCAGTCGGCAACCCACTGTCGCCACGCGCCGTGCGCGCGAATCCCGACCAGTCGCCTGCCGAAAGCTGGCGCAGCAGCGCAGCGTCGACCGGCAACGCGCGCATCCCCCAATAGGGAAACTGGCGCTGGCCAACCCGGCCGCGCGCGAGCTCGACGATGTCGACATGGCTGCCAGCCTGCAGGATGCGCTCGTACACCGAATCGATGCCATCGGGCGGGCCTTCGATGTACTGCAGGAAGCGATCGCCGTCATGCAGCAGCACCCCGGTCACCCCTGCCATCTTGTTGAAGCGCGCCGCATCCTCGACCAGGGTCTGCAGACGCTCGGCGGACAGATCCGGTTTGGCCTGGCTGACATAGGCGATGGCACGCAGTGGCATGGAGCTTCCTTTGCAAGAGTGGTGCCACGGTAGCAGTTGCGGACGAATTCGTCTCAGTACGCTCACGCGCCAGCTGAAGAATTCAGGAAACGACCACGCTGCGCCCATCGCTGCGACGCGGCAGCAACGCCTCGAACACCACCTGCCCGGCGTCGTTGCGCGCGCTCAACTGCCCGCCATGGGCACGCACGAACTGGTCAACGATGTACAGGCCCAGCCCAAGCCCGTTGCTCTGGTGGAAGCTTGCCTTGAAGGGTTCGAACAATCGTGGCAACAACGCCTCATCGACATGGCCTGCATTGCTTACCCGCAGCGCGACCACGCGAGCATCGCCGCCATCGACCTGCACCTGCACCGCCGCGTCGGCACCATGGGTGAGTGCGTTGCCGACCAGGTTGGCGATGATCTGGCCCAGGCGATCCATGTCGCCCTGCAGGGTCGAATCACCCCGGACATCCAGCGCGATGCGGTCGGCTCGATGACCGGCACCGGCTTCCACCAGCACCGCACGCGTGACCTCGGCCAGGTCGCAGGCACCGCTCTGCAGGCGCAGGCCACCACTGCGGATCCGCGAGAAGTCCAGCAGCTGCTCGACCATGCGCGCCATCCGCAGCGTGCTGGCTTCCAGATAGCTCAGCGTCTGCTGCGCACCGGTGTTGTCGGCCGGCAGTTCCAGCGACAGCTTGTCGGCGCACAGCAGGATCGCCGACAGCGGCGTGCGCAGGTCGTGGGTCAGCACCGCCGCCATGGTCTCGTTGAGCTTCAGCGCGCGCTCCAGCGCCTCGTTGCGCGCCTTCAGCAGCTGGCGCTGCTGGTAGAGCTCGATGAACACGTTGACCTTGCTGAGGATCACCTGCGGCGCTACCGGCTTGTGCAGGAAATCCACTGCGCCGGTCTCGTAGCCCTTGAACACCCGCAGCGGATCATCCGGCGAGGCGGTCAGGAAGATGATCGGTACATCGCGGCTGCGCTGCGAGCCGCGCATCAGCTCGGCCAGCATGAAACCGTCGATCTCCGGCATGTGCACGTCCAGCAGCGCCAGCGCCACCTCGTGCTCCAGCAGCAGTTCCAGCGCCTGCGCACCGGAATCGGCCAGCAGCAGGTTGACGCCCTCGCGGCGCAGCAGCGCCTCCATCGCCACCAGGTTCTGCGGCACGTCGTCGACGATCAGCAGGTTGACCGGGGCCTGCGACTGGGCAGGGTCCGGTGGCAACAGGTTCATGCAAACAACTCCTTCAGGCGACGACACATCAGTTCAAGGGACAGCACGGCGTCGGCGCCGGCGTGCTGCAGGGCGGAGGCCGGCATCAGCGATGCCTCGGCCTCCTCGGGGCATTGCAGCCAGGCCTGGCCACCCGCGGCGCGCACTGCAGCCACGCCATCAGTGCCATCGCTGCTGGCACCGGTCAGCAGGAGCGCCAGCACGCGCGTGCCGAACACGACGGCGGCCGATTCGAACAGCGGATCGATAGCCGGCCGCGAGAACAGCACCGGTTCGTCCATCGACAGGGCGATGGCCTGCGCGTCCTCCACCAGCAGGTGGTAGTCCGGCGGCGCGAACGTTACCGTTCCCGCCTGCAGCGGCTGCTTGTCCTCTGCTTCGCGCAGGGTCAACGTGCAGTACGGCGCCAGCACATCGGCGATGCGGCTGGAACGGTCGCGCGGCAGGTGCAGCACTACCAGTACCGGCACCGGCAGGCTGGCCGGCAACGCGCCAAGCACGATCTGCAGGGCGGCCACGCCACCGGCCGATGCGCCGATCACCACCACTGCAGGGCGCGGGACCGGCACCATCAGGCCACCTTCCGGTACAGGCGGTGCTCCCGCGAACAGGCTTCGAACGCATCGTGATGACGACCGAACTGCAGCGACTCCTTGCTGCCCAGGCCGAGGAAGCCACGGTGCACCAAGGCCTCGCGGAACAGGCCCACCGCCCGATCCTGCAGGTCGCGGTTGAAATAGATCAGCACATTGCGGCAGGACACCAGGTGCACTTCCGAAAACACCGTGTCGGTGGCCAGGCTGTGGTCGGCGAACACCACGTTGCGGCGCAGCTGGCGGTCGAAGACCGCGCCGTCGTAGGCAGTGGTGTAATAGTCCGACAGTGACGCGGTGCCGCCGGCGGCAAGGTAGTTCCGGCTGAACTGGGCCAGGCGGTCGATGCCGTAGGCGCCGGCCTCGGCCGTGGCCAATGCCGCAGGGTTGATATCGGTGGCGTAGACGATGCTGCGCTCAAGCAGGCCTTCTTCATGCAGCAGGATTGCCAGCGACCACACTTCCTCGCCGGTACTGCAGCCAGCCACCCACAGCTTCACCGAGGGGTAGGTGCGCAGCACCGGCACCACCTGTTCGCGCATCTGCCGGAAATACTCCGGGTCACGGAACATCTCCGAGACCTGCACGGTGAAGAACTGCATGGCCTGGGCGAACAGCTCCGGCTCGTGCAGCAGCCGATGCTGCAGATCCGACAGGCGCTCGCACTCATAGCGCTGCATGGCCTGGCTGACGCGACGGCGCAGCGAGGACACCGCATAACTGCGGAAGTCGTAGTGGTAGCGCTGGTACAGCGCTTCCAGCAGGACCTTCAGCTCCAGGTCGAACAGCGCCTGCTCGTTCATTGCCGCGAGCACCAGACCCGGCACAGCGATACCAGCTTGTCCACGTCGATGGGCTTGGCGATGTAGTCGTTGGCACCGGCCTGCAGGCAGCGCTCACGGTCGTCAGGCATGGCCTTGGCGGTCAGCGCGATGATCGGCAGGTCCTGCAGGTGGCGTTGCGCGCGGATCTCGCGCATGGCCTGCAGGCCATCCTTCTCCGGCATCATGATGTCCATCAGCACCAGGTCCACCTCGCGCTGGGCCAGCCGATCAACGGCCTCCTGGCCGTTGCGGGCGATCTCCAGCGTTACCCCCAGCGGCTCGAGCACGCTGGACAAGGCGAAGATGTTGCGCACATCGTCCTCGGCCAGCAGCACGGTGCGTCCGTCGAGCACGGTGTCGCGGCGGCGCGCTTCGCGCAGCAGGCGCTGCTGGTCGCTGGGCAGGTTGGCCTCCACGCTGTGCAGGAACAGTGTCACCTCGTCGAGCAGGCGCTCGGGCGAACGCGCGCCCTTGATGATGATGCTCTTGGAGTAGCGGCGCAGGCGCTGTTCTTCCTCGCGGCTGAGGGCACGGCCGGTGTAGACGATGACCGGCGGGAAGCCGACGTCATCGTTGCCGGCCATATGCTCAAGCAGGTCATAGCCACTGCCGTCGGGCAGCGACAGGTCCATCACCATGCAGTCGAAGGTGACCGTGCTCAGCTGTTCCACCGCCGCGGCAAGCGTACCGACTGCGGCGATCTGCAGCTGATCGCGGCCCAGCAGCAGTTCCAGGTTGCGGCGCAGATCGTTGTCGTCCTCCACGATCAGCAGGCGCCGTACGTCGCGCTGGCTGGTCTGTTCAAGCTGCTCGATGGCCGCCACCAACCGTTCACGCGTGGTCGGCTTGATCGCGAAACCGATCGCGCCCAGCTCGCGTGCCACCTGGCTGCGGTCCATGCCCGAGACCACGTGCACCGGAATGTGCCGGGTGTCGGGGTTGCGCTTGAGCCGTTCGAGCACGGTCAGGCCGGAGACGTCGGGCAGGCCGATGTCCAGCAGGATGCCGTTCGGACGCAGGTCCGCCGCCAGCGCCAGCGCTTCTTCGGCGGTCGTGGCTACCACGCAGTCGAAATCGAGCTCGTGCGCCAGCGTCACCAGGGCTTCGGCGAAGACCGCATCATCTTCCACGGCCAGGATCAGTCGCCCGGCGTGGCGACGCCGGCCACGGTCATCGGCCACCGGGGCGGCCGGCGCGGCACTGGGCCGCTGGGCAACAGGCGCAGGGGCCGCTGTCGCGGCGGGGGCCTGCTGTACGGGCGCTGCGACTGCGGTGTCTCCGCCGGCCTCGGACATCGGCGCGCCCTGCAGGGGCAGCTCGAGAATGAAGCAGCTGCCACGGCCTGGCTCGCTGTCCACCTGGATATCACCCCCCATGCGTACCGCAAGGTCGCGCGAGATCGACAGGCCCAGGCCGGTGCCACCGTAACGGCGGCGGGTGCTGCCATCGGCCTGGCGGAAGGCCTCGAAGATCAGCTGCAGCTGGTCGCGTGCGATGCCGATACCGCTGTCGGAGACCTCGAAGCGGATCCTGCCATTGCCGCCGTTGCGCACCTGCAGGCTGACCTTGCCGTGCTCGGTGAACTTCAGTGCATTGGCCAGCAGGTTCTTCAGGATCTGCTGCAGGCGCTGGTTGTCGGCCACCAGCTGGCTGGGGGCCAGGCCATCGGCCTCGATCTGCAGCGCCAGGCCCTTCTGCCGCGCCATCGGCTCGAAGGTTTCGCGCAGCCGCTGCAACACGCTGTCGACCACGATCACTTCGTCGGCCAGTTCAACATGCCCCGCTTCGATGCGCGACAGATCGAGGATGTCGTTGATCAGCGCCAGCAGGTCGTTGTTGGACGACAGGATGGCGCGGGCGTACTTGACCTGCTCGTCGCTGAGCGTGCCGTCCTTGTTGTCGGCCAGCAGCTTGGCCAGGATCAGCGAACTGTTCAGCGGCGTGCGCAGTTCATGCGACATGTTGGCCAGGAACTCGGACTTGTAGCGCGAGGTGGCGGCCAGTTCGTTGCTGTTGCGGACCAGCTGGCCCTGCGCGACCAGCAGCGCCTGCTTCTGCGCCTCCAGCTCGTGGGTGCGCTCTTCCAGCTGCACATTGCTCTGCTCAAGCTCGGCCTGCTGCTGTTCGAGATGGCTCTGCGACTGCATCAGGCTGCGGCTCTGCTCTTCCAGCTCCTCGTTGGCCACCCGCAGTTCTTCCTGCTGTGCCTGCAGCTCTTCGCCCTGGCGCTGCGACTCCTCCAGCAGGACCATCAATTGTCCGCGCAGCATCGAGGTGCGCAATGCCATGCCGATCGTTTCGGCGCAGCGCTCCAGCAGCTCGTCGTCGAGCGCGCGCTGATCGCCCACCACCGAACGGCCGAGCTCGATCACACCGACCACAGCGCCGTCACTGCTGACCGGGGCGAGGATGCGCTCGCGCACAGGCACGCGTCCCAGGCCCGTCTGCAGTTCCAACGTTGCCGCGTCGCCGCCCTGCAGGTGCCGCGCCAGCTGGTCGCGGGCGACCTGCCCTGCCACCCCTTCCTGCAGGCCCAGCGTGGCCGGGATGCCGGTCGGCAACGCCAGCCCCCCGGTCAGCTGCAGGCGGCCTCCCTCCAGCCGATAGAGCGCTCCGACATCCGCGCGCAGGTGGGTCGCCAGCGCCGTCACCGCCGCCTCGGCGATCTGCTCGGGCGCCAGCTCGCCCCGCAGGCCAAGCGCCACTGCGTTCTCCGCTTCCTGCAGCCACAGCGCGCGCATCGCCTCGCGCCGCGCCTGGATGGCACGTGATGCGATGAGTGCGATCATCAGGAAAGCGGCGCCGCCGATGGTCCGGTTGACGAACGAGAAGGACGAGTTGGTGCTGGCCGGCGCCACGTTGTAGCCCACCGCCAGCAGCACGCAGGCGCAGACGGCCACCACGAACGGCACCCGGGCGCTGCGCTGGAACACAGTGACGCCGATGGCCATGAAATAGGCCAGCCATACGGCATAGCCCAGCGGCACCACCAGTTCCAGCGCGGCCGTAGCCGCCACCAGCACCGCCGAGGTCATCCAGATCCAGCGGTCACGCGTAGTCGCACCAGGACGCATGCAGGTCGGTTCCACATTGGAAAAGGGGGGTGATGTTACTCCGTGTCGCATTCAGCCGCATACGACCAATGGCACGGGCGCTGTGTGCACGTCTTCTTCACACTCCACTGCCTACGTTCTCGTCCCTCACAGAGGTAATACGCATTCCATCGTGGTCGCTGCCGCTTCGACGCCGTCCGTGTTGACGGACCCCTCCCGACAGCTGCGATTGCTGATCGACAGCGTGCGCGATCATGCGCTGTACCTGCTCGATCCCGACGGCATCGTCTGCAGCTGGAATCCCGGTGCCGAGCGCATCAAGGGCTATCGGTCGGAAGAGGTCATCGGCACCCACTTCGGGCGCTTCTACCTGCCGGCCGAGCGCGATGCCGGCGAGCCGCAGCGGCTGCTGCGACTGGCGGCGGAAAGCGGGCACCAGGCCGCCGAAGGTTGGCGGGTGCGCCGTGACGGGTCGCCGTTCCGCGCCAGCGTGGTCATCGAGTCGGTGGTCGAGAACGGCGAGCTGGTGGGCTTCGTCAAGATCACCCGCGACATCACCGAGCAGTGGCAGGCGCAACGGCTCCTGCGCGACGCGCAGCGGGCGCTGCGCCAGACCCAGCAGTTCGAGACGGTCGGCCAGCTCAGCCGCGGCCTTGCCCACGAGTTCAACAACCTGCTGACCACCATCGTCAATGCACTGGACCTGCTGTCGGCACGCATGGGTGATGATGAGCGTGCCAATGCCCTGCTCACCACCGCGCAGGCGGCCAGCGATCGGGGTGCCCTGTTGACCCGGCAGCTGCTGGCCTTCAGTACCGGGCAGACCCTGATCCGCGAAACGCTGGACATCAATGCGCGTATCCACGACTGGCTGCCCGCCCTGCAGGCCACCTGCCCTGCCGGCGTCACCCTGGAAACCGCGCTGGCGGCCGGCCTGCCTGCGATACTCAGTGACACCGTGCAGCTGCAGACAGCGCTCGCCAATCTGGTCGGCAACGCTGCGGACGCCACGGTGGGGGGCGGTCGGGTACTGATCGCCACCGCGTTGGAACACCGCATGGACCCCGACGCCGAAACATCACGGCAACGGACCTATGTGACGTTGAGCGTCTGCGATGAGGGCCATGGCATGGCCCCGGACATCGCCGAGCGCGCGACCGAACCCTTCTTCACCACCAAGGACATCGGCAAGGGCAGCGGTCTGGGCCTGAGCCAGGTGTTCGGATTCACCACCCAGAGCGGCGGTTTCGTTGATGTGTCCACCACGCCCGGTGTCGGCACCACGGTCAGCCTGCTGCTCCCTGCTACCGAGGACCCCGCACATGACCGATGATCCGATCCGCGTATTGATGGTGGAGGACCAGACCGATCTGCGCGAGATGATCGGGCTGGCCCTGCGCGACTTCGGCATCGACGTGGCGACCACCGCGGATGCGCAGGAAGCGGTCGCCCTGCTGCAGGGCGGCACGCGTTTCGATGTAGTGTTCAGTGACATCAGCATGCCCAACGGCATGTCCGGCATCGAGCTGAGCGAGCATGTGGCGCGGGACCAGCCGCAGGCACGGATGATCCTGTCCTCCGGCTACGCGCGCTCGCAGTTGCCGCCGCTGCCCGAGCAGGTGGAATTCCTGCCCAAGCCGTATCGGTTGCGGCAGCTGGTGGAGCTGCTCAAGCAGGAGTGAGGGACCGCTGTTCTGCCAGGCATGGCCTGGCACTACCGGGTAGCGAGCGTTGCTTTTTTGCCAGGCATGGCCTGGCACTACTCGCAGCGACCGTCTCCGGCCCGCCAGGCATGGCCTGGCGTGGCCCGGTCCTCAATAACGGCCCACCAGGTTCAGGTACCAGCCGCGGTGGGTGTAGTCGAACTTGGTCAGGTCGTCACTGAAGTCGGTGAAGTTGTAGCCCACGCCGACCCGGAAGTTGCGGCCGACATCACGGTCCACACCCGCCAGCCAACCCTGCCGGCGACCGCCGTCACGCACGTCCAGCAGGCGGTATTCCAGCAGGCCATGCCATTGGTAGTACAGGTCATAGCGCAGCTGCGCGGCGCCGAAGTTCGTCGCTGAATCGAACCACGGGCCGGTGCCGCGGCCATAGCGCACCTCGCCTTCGCGGCGGGCCAGCTTGGCCGCCACTTCCCAGCGCTGGTCGATGCGGTACACGCCTTCCAGCGACAGCACCTGGGTGCGCTGATCGTAGTCCACGCCGTTGACCTGGCCCATCGTCGACAGGTCGTACAGATAACTGTAGCGGCCGAACAGTGCCCAGCGGTCATTGTCCCAGGGACGGTAGGCGAAGCCGAGATTGCCTTCGATGAAGCGCGCACCGGCCACCGGGTTGATCGCATCGTCGGTATCGGCGTAGTTGAACCGCGCGGCGATCCGCCAGCTGTCATTGAGACGATGGCTGAGACGGTTGGTGCTGACCCACTGCGTGCGCCGCTCCGCACCGGTGTCGCGACGCCACTCCAGCTTGCTCTGCCACTCGGTACCCGGCGACGTACGGCCGCCGGACAGGCTGACGGCCTTGCGGTCGACCTGGCCACTGCTCGCATCCAGCTTGCCATCGCTGAGGGTGAAGCCCGCGTTCCAGCCCACTGCCGGATAGAAATCCATGCCGAAGGTGTTCGCCAGGCCCGATTCCTGGCCGGATTTCAGGAACTGGCTCTCATTGAACACGTTGACCTGGTCGGACAGGCGCCAGCGCTGGCCCAGCGTCCAGCCATCCTGCGCGTTCGGACTGAACAGCGGGTCGTACTCACTGCGGTCGGTGGACTGGGTGAACGCACCATAGAAGCTGTGCTGCGGGGTCAGCTTGTACTCGGCATTGACCTGCGCGGCACTGCCACGATCACCATCACTGACCTCGGCACCGATCGTGGACAGGTTGGCGAAGGTGTAGGTACCCCCGGCGACCACCGCATCATTGTCGGCGTAACGGCCATGATCGTCATCGACGGTCAACTGGCCACCGCCGTAGAGGTCCAGCGCGGTGCCGATGCGATGGGTGTAGCGCGCGGCCGCCAGCACACCGGCATTGCTGCCGATACTGCGGTCCTCCTGCACCCGGCGCAGCTCGGCCGACACGCGGTCGTTGTCACCGATCCGCCATTCGGCAGTGGCCTGTGCCTGGATCAACGATTCATTGCCGCGCCGTGCTTCGCTGTAACGCGCGTACAGGCTGAAATCGTCGGTCACGTAGCCCAGCAGCTCGGCGCCCTGCTCACGCACGCGCTGGCCGGTGTCGAAGCGGCCCACCGAGTAACCACCGTCGACCTGCCGCCACCAGGCACCGGCACTCCAGTCGCGCTGGGTCCAACCCAGCTCGCGCAGGTTCACCCGGGCCTCCACCGCGGTCGCCTCGCCTTCGCGCGGCCCTTCGGGGTTGAGCCGGGTGAAGCTCAGGCCACCGTTGTCGGAGAAGAACACCGGCGCACTGGTCGCCTCGCTGCGGCTGTGTTCGACCTTCAGGTAGGTGCCACGCCCAGCCTGCAGGGTCAGGTCCGCACCGCGCAGCGAATAGTCCTGCCCGGCGCGCTGTTCGTCCACATAGGTGGCGCCCACCGCCACGTGATCACCGAACCAGTGCTTGCCACGTACGCCGGCGGTGATGTCGTCATTGTCGAAGCCGGTCGGTACCCATTCGTAATCGACGATCAGGCGCTGCTCGTAGCCGTCCAGCGGCACGTCGCGGCTGATCCGGCGCAGGTTCTCGCGGCTGACCTGGGCCAGCGGCCGGGTCAGCAGGATGCGGCCCTGCAGCGCGTCGATCTCGTAGTCGGCACCGCGCACCAGCGACACCCGCTGCTCGACACGGCCGGTGGTGCGGTCACGGATCTCCAGTACCACCTGGTCCGAGCCGCGCAGGATGCTGGCGTGGCGCAGGTAGTACAGGCTGCCGCCGGTGCCGATGAACTCGCTGTGGCCCGGCGCGGTCTCGGCCTGCGAGCCGAACAGGCGCAGTTCGGTCTGCGCATCGCCCCAGGCATTGGCGCCGCGCGAACGCCACGACAGCGCCGCACCGTACAGCGAACGCACGTACTGGGCGTATTCGGTACCGCTCAGGCCGGTGTTGTAGTTGCCCCACAGTGCCTGGTTCTTGTCCCAGTCCATGCGCAGGTAGAAGCGGCCCATGCTGTCGACGTCACGCTGGGTCAGCGAATCGTCGCCATAGGTGGGGTAATACAGGTCCGGGTCCAGGCTGCGGAACAGGTCCTGCGGATCGGCGGTGGTGAAGCCGGTGAACAGTTCGTCCAACGGCCGGTTCTGCGTATCGGCCTGTGCAGTCAGCAGATAGCGGCCGCGCGTCTTGGCCTTCAGATAGAACGCCAGGCGCCCGTCACTGAGCACGTCGTCATCGCGCTCGCCACGGGCAACATCGCGGCCCGCACCACTGGCCTTGTTCTGGTACACCGTGACATCGGCCAGGCCGACACCGAACAGATAGCGGCCGCTGACATCCACCTCCAGCGTACGCGCGATCGCCGGGGCGTCGGGTCGCTCGACCCGCACATCGAACGCGTGATGACCGATCGGCATCAGGTATTCGGCGGCGAATTTGCGGTCCTGGTCCAGCGGATAGCTTTCGCCGTTGATCTTCAGTGCCGCGCCAAGCGGCAGGTCACGACCCCGCAGGCGCACGCGCGACCCGTACACCGGGATGTTCTGCTGACGCAGGCCGTTGCTGTCGAACACCTGCTCCAGCAGCGACAACGAAGCGGCCTGGTTGGCATCCACGGAAGTACCGCGGCGATCTTCCAGGGCGTCACGCAGCTGCTGGTTGCCACGCTCCACTTCGGCCAGCGTCACCAGCTGCATGGACTGCGCCGAGGTCTCATCGACATTGCCTTCGGCATCGTACGCGCGCAGCACATAGACCAGGCGATCGCCACGACGCAGCGGCGTGGACGCCGGCAGCGTACCGTCCCAACTGCCCTGCCCGACCGCAGCCACGGGCAGTTCAAAGGTCGCCAGGGGCGCGACCCGGTCGCTGTCGCTGCCGCGGTAGATGCTCACTTCCAGGCGTTTGATGAACGCGGTGTAGTTGCCTCGCACGAAGAATTCGACCGGCCGCACGATGCGGCCCTGGTCGAACGCCACCAGGCCCGGCGCCGAGATCGACAGCTCGGGCTGGCCCATCGCAGGGTCTTCGGTGGCCCAGATCGCGCCGCCTTCCGGCAGGCGGATCATGAACTCACCGCGCACGGTCGCCTTGCCCGGCTCGTCCAGCGCGACGCTGACGCGGCGGTCCGGCTGCAGTATCTGCGACGACGAACGCGTCGACGTACCTTCGGTCACCGGCTCATCGAAGCTGCGCGAACGCAGGGTGAACAGCAGGTCGCCGTCGGCGCTGCACTGGTTGCTCTCGCAGTGGATCGGCGCGGCGTCGCTGGACGCGGCGTTGGCCGGCGGTGGCGCCGCCTGCGCGGTTGCTGCCAGGCCCAACAGCAGCGCCTGGTACAACGCAGCGCGGTGCAGGCGGGCGGGACGCCGGACGACAGAGTGATGGGCGCTCATCGGCGGGCCTCCTGTTGGCGGGCCGCCGCGCGGGTGGCGGCGGTCTCCTCGTTGCGCACGCGCAGACGCTGCTGCACGGCGGGGCTGAGCTGCACGCGCAGCGCTTCGAACACGGCATTGGCACGGCGCAGGCCCAACGCCTGGTTGTAGACATGGCTGCCACGTACATCGGTATGGCCGACCAGGCTGACCTGGCCGCCTCCCATCTGCTCCAGGCGCGCGGCGATCGCAGCCAGCAGCGGCTTGAATTCCTCGCGGATCACCGCCTTGTCGGTGTCGAACAGCACGTTGCCGAGCAACGCGCCACCGGCATCAACGCCAGCAACCAGCGAGTGCGGATCGCGCACATCGGTACGCAACTGCACCGTCAGGCCAGCGCGCGAACCCTCAGCCACTTCGGCCTGCAGCGCATCACGCACGGCCACCGCACGGGCGAAGGCCAATGCCTGGCTTTCGCCGTTGGCGGCAATCACCACGTCACCGCCCTGGTAACGGTCAACCACCTCGGCCATCTTCGCCAGCACCGGGCGATAGCTGGCGCGCAGTTCGCTGCTGCCCGGGGCGAACAACACCTCCCCCAATGCCAGCTCGGCGCGCTCGGCGGCCGCCTGCGGCGACGGCGGCAGGCGCACGCCGAAGCTGAAGCGGGTCGGCACGCCCTGGGTGACCCGACGCAGCAACGGATTTTCGGTGGTCAGCTCGGAACCACCCGGTACCGTGGCCGGATCCAGCTTGACGATGAAGTTGCGGCCCAGCCGTGCATCACCGCCGTGCACATCGGCCAGGTGGTAACGACCGAACGGATCGGTTTCGATCAGCAGGCCCTCCACCGTGGCCAGGCGCACGCCGGGAATGCCCTGTTCCTGGATACCGTGGTTGCGGATCACGTAGGCCACTTCATAGCCCTCGGCCACCCGCGCGATCTCACGATGCACGACCGGCTCGGCCGCGGTCAGGCCCTTCGCCGCCTCGCCACTGCGCTGCACGGTTGCAACGCCCTGCGCATCCAGCTGCAGGCGATGGCCCTGTGCGCTTTCCAGCACGAAATCATCGGTGAAGGCCAGTTCGCGCAGGCGCTGGCGGATCACCACCTGGTGGCTCTCGACCGTGTCCGAGGTGGACGCAAGCCCATGCACCACGCCCACCTGCACGCCATGCAGCAACGGCGCGCTGGCATCGGCCAACGGCTGCGGGCCATCGCCACGATCCAGCGTGGTCGAACCCGGCACGTAGGCAGCCGGTGCGAAACCACCCTGCACGCGCACGCCCGTCAGTTCGGCACTGTCCTGCCAGCCGTCGCCATCGCGATCATCGAACACGGTGCCGAATACCAGGCTGTCTTCCAGCAGCGGATCGGCATCCATGCGCACTTCAGCGGTCGCCACGTTCGACAGCGGGGCGCCGTCGTCGGCAGTGGCCACGGCCTGGTTGATGTGGTTGCCGGCGCGCACGCCCGCACCCACACGCAACAGGTAGGTGATGGTGGCACTGCGGCCCACGGCAATGTCGACCGCGCCGATGCGCAGCGGGGTCTGGCTGCCGCCCAGCGAGAACGCGCCGTCGTCGTCGGCCACGCGCATCGAGCCATCCACATAGCTGAAGCCCGGCGGCGGTGTATCGACCACCACGCCGTCGCGCCAATGACTGCTGCCGACGTTCTCGACCACCAGCTGGTAGCGCACCAGGTCGCCGACCTTCACCAGGCGCGGGTTGGCGGTCTTGGTGATGCGCAGCGCGAAGTCCGAGATCACCTTGTGCCGCGTTTCGCAGGTGGTGCACTCCGGCGGCGGCGAGCCATCCGGGTACTGGCCGCGCAGGCGGTTGAGCACTTCCGTGCGTGCTTCCTGGTTGACGATGGCCTGGTAGACGAATTCATGCTGTCCCACCGGCGTACCGGTCGGCAGCGTGCAGACGATGTCGGTGCCCTGCTGCACGCAGCCTGCCGGCAGCGTGTCCACGCTCAGGCCAGCATCGGGCGTATCCAGCAGCTGCAGCGGCTGCCGCAGCGACGCGCGCTCGACCGTGGCCCGCAGGGTGTAGCGCAGCCGGTCACCCGGGCGCACTTCACTGCCACTGGCGGGGCCGGACAGCTTTTCCAGCACCACGCGCGGCTCGGCCAGCACGTGCTCGGTACTGCAGGTACCCGTGCAGCTCGGGGTGTCGCCGCCACGGCCCAGCACCGCGTTGCGGACGCTGCCACTGGCCTGCGCATTGACCTGCGCGCGGTAGCCCAGCGTGTAGGTACCGGGTGCGGTACCTGCCGGCAGCGTGCATACCAGCGGATTGCTGGCGTTGCAGGTGAAGGCGCCCGGCTGGGTCACCGCCTGCAGGTCCAGGCCTGTGCCCAGGGTATCGGTGAGGGTGAGCACATCGGTGGTCTGCGAGTTGGCGACCACCACTTCGACGCTGTAGTCCACCGCATCCCCCATGTTGACCGGCGATGCGGTGCTGGAGGACTTGCGGTAGGTGACCGTCGCCGCCAGCACCGGGGTGGTGGTGGTGCAATCGGTGGTGCAGGTATTGGTACCGGTGCCGCTGCCAAGCACGGCGTTGCTGACGCTGCCCTTGGCCTGTGCATTCACCGTCGCGGTGTAGTTGACCGTGTAGGTCCCCGGTGCGGTGGCGGCCGGCAACGTGCACACCAACGGATTGGCGGCGTTGCAGGTGAAGCCCGTGGTGGCGGTGACCGAACCGAAGTCCAGGCCCTGCCCCATGGTGTCGGTCAGGCTGAACACAGCAGTGGTGCGCGAGCGGCTGACCACCGCGGTCAGGGTGTAGGCGATGCTGTCGCCCACCTTGACCGGGCCGGCGGCGGCCGAGGTCTTGCGGTAGTCGATCTGGCTGCCTGCCACCGGCGTGGTGGTATCGCAGTTGACCGTGCAGTTCGGGTTGTCACCGCCGCTGCCCAGCACCGCATTGGTCACCTGGCCGGTGGCCTGGGCGTTGACCACTGCGGTGTACGACAGGCTGTAGCTGCCCGGTGCGGTAGCGGCCGGCAGCGTGCACACCAGCGGGTTGGCCGCATTGCAGGTGTAGGCACCAGCGCTGGTCACGCTGCCGAAATCCAGGCCGCTGCCCAGCGTATCGGTCAACGTCACCACGTCGGTGGTGCGCGAGTTGGTCACCACCGTGGTCAAGGTGTAGGTCAGGCTGTCACCCACCGACACGGGGCCGGCGCTGTTCACCGACTTGGCGTAGCTCACGCCCGGCGTCGCCACCGGCGTAGTGGTATCGCAGTTGGTCGTGCACGAAGGCGTGTCGGTGCCGGTGCCGAGCACGGCATTGCGTACCGTGCCACTGGCCTGCGCATTCACGGTGGCGGTGTAGCTCAGGCTGTAGGTGCCCGGCACCGTCCCGGCGGGCAGCGTGCACACCAGCGGGTTGGCCGCATTGCAGGTAAAGATGCCGGCGCTGGTCACGCTGCTGAAATCCAGGCCGCTGCCCAGCGTATCGGTGAGGGTGACCACATCGGTGGTGCGCGAACGGGCAACGGTCACGCTGAGCGTATAGCCGATGCTGTCGCCCACCCGCACCGGTCCACCGGTGGACGCCTGCTTGGCGTAGCTCACCTGCGGGCTGGCCAGTGGCGTGGTGGTATCACAGCTGCCGACACACGACGGATTGTCGGGACCGCTCGGCACAACGGCATTGCGCACCTGGCCAACAGCTTGTGCATTGACGATGCCGGTATACGAGAACGCGTAGGTTCCTGGCACGGTGCCGGCTGGCAGCGTGCACACCAGCGGATTGCCGGGCACGCAGCTGAAGCCGCCGGCATTGGTCAAGCTGCCGAAGTCCAGGCCGGTGCCCAGGGTGTCGGTCAGCGTGGTCACAGCGGTGGTGCGCGCATCGGCCACGACCACGCTCACCGTGTAGGCAACGCTGTCGCCCACCGCGACCGGGCCGGCCGTACCGCTGGCCTTGGATACCGAGATGCGCGGCGCCGCCACCGGCGTCGTGGTGGTGCAGTTGCTGCTGCAGGTGGGAGTGTCGGTGCCGGTACCCACCACCGTATTGACCACCTGGCCACTGGCCTGTGCGTTGACGGTGGCCGCGTAGGTCAGGCTGTAGGTGCCCGGTACGGTGCCCGCTGGCAGCGTGCACACCAACGGATTGGCAGCATTGCAGGTGAAGGCGCCGGCATTGGTCACGCTGGCGAAGTCCAGGCCGGTGCCAAGGGTATCGGTCAGGGTCAGCACGTCGCGGCTGTTGCCGTCGGCAATGGTGACATCGACCGTGTAGCTCACCGTCGCTCCGACCGTCACCGGTCCGGTGGTGTTGGAGCGTTTCGCATAGCTCACCCGGGTGACCGGCACGGTCACATCGCTGCGGGTGCAGTGGTTGGCGTCGGTGCACGCCTCGCCCGGTGCAGGCGGATTGCCACCATTGAACGGATCGTAGCCGCCACCAACGCTGGCGTGGTTGCGCAGCAGGCCGCTTGCCGATGGGGACACGATCACCGGCAGGGTGAAGCTGCTGCTGTCACCCGCGGTGCCGGCTGCCGACAGCACCTGGCTGCTGGTGCAGGTCACCGCCTGGCCGCTCGCCGTACAGCTCCAGCTGCCGCTGCTGAGGGTTCCGGTCCAGTTCGGCACGATACCCGCCGGCAACTGGTCGCGCACGGTGATCACACCCGCCGGCACGTTCGGCGGATTGCCGGTCGGCACGCTGGTGGTGTTGCTGATCGTCAGCGTGTACTGGGTACCGGTCTGGCCGTAGTTCCAGATGCCGCCGGTGGCATTGTTGCCCTTCACCACCTTCAGCGCGGGTGCGGTGATGGTGATCAGATGGTCTTCCACTTCACCGTCATCGGCCACGCCGGTCGGTTGCTGGATCTGCGCCGCATTGGTCGCATAGCGCAGGCGCACGTAACTGGTACCGGCGCTTACCTGCGCGGGGACGGTCCAGCTCAGATTGGCCCCGCCGCCACTACAGGCAGCGATGTTGCTGCGCTCGCCCGGGTCGAAGGTGCCGTTGCGGTTGAAGTCGATCCAGCCGGCCACGCTGCCGTTGCCCACGCACGCCACCGGTTGGCTGATCTGGGTACCGGCCTGCATCACCGTCAGCACGTAGCTCGCCGGCCAGGCGTTCTCTTCGTTGGGATTGCCCGCGGGGAAGTTGTCGTCACCCTTCGCATCGGCGCTGTAGCTGCTCTTCTGCTCGGTATCCGGGCCCACGGTGCCGAGGAAGTCGGTCAGCGGCGGTGCCAGGCCGCCCGGTGTATAGCCGGCGGTGTTGATGTTGGTGGGGGTGGCATTGACCGGCAGGCCATCCGGGCGGAACTGCAGATCGTCCACCACGTGCATGGCGTCGCCATAGCTCTGCGGCGCATCGCCGAAGTCGGCGTAGGGCACCAGCAGGCCGATGGCGATGGCGGTGGTGCCGCCGCCGCGCATCGAGAAGCCCATGTTTACCGCGAGGTTGCCCGGCGCATGCGCGGCATTGTCGAAATTGAGAAAGGTGACCGCAGCGGTGTTGTTGTCGTTGCCGGGCCCGAAGCGGATCACGCTGTTGCCGCCGCTGCTGGACTTGGTCACGTTGTAGGCACCTGCGCCGAGGTTCTTGCGCATCTCCACCACGTTCCAGGTGCCCAGTGCACTGGCTTCGACGAACTCGCCGCTGTTGTTGATCGACTCGGCGTCGGCCATCACCACGCCGCGCAGACGATAGGGCGCGCCGCCCAGCGTCGAGACGCAGTTGATTTCGAAAGAGGATGTGCCGGTGCTGCGCGAGATGCCCGCGATCAGCTGGTTGGTACCGCCAGCGCCCCCGACGTTGTACAGGTCATCCAGGCTGTCGCCGCTGAAGTTGCCGGGACGGTAGCTCTGCAGGATGCCACCACCGCTGATGTTGGCCAGGCTGCAGCTGACGTTGAGGTCGATGCCGGAGGCAACGGGCATGGAGATCGACGAGGTATCGCCATTGTTCAGCGTCACCCCATGCGTGCCCAGCGCCGAGCCGCCGCCCCAGGTCAGCCACAGCACCGTGTTGCGGTAGGGGCTGGTGCCGCCGGTCGCGTAGGCCGCAGCCCAGGCCGACGATGGCAGCAGCACCGAGAGCAGCAACAGCAGGCCAGCGGCCAGCCATCGTCCGGCCCGGCCGGGGTGTGCACTTTTTTCAGGATGAACGGATTCACCGCCCGCGCTGATGCGCGACGTCGTCGACTGCCACATGTTGGTTTTTTCCCCGTCATCGGCCCCGCAGGGAGCCGCTGTTCAGTGGGTTGCCGGGGATGGTTCTCCCGGACCCGGAGACGCGTACGAATGCGTGTCTGCCGGCTCCGTGGCGACTACAACCATCCCTGGACCCTGTTGGTCAGGTGCGCAAAACTGTGACGAGGATAACACAATGCAAACATTTGTGTGATGTACGTCACATTTAATTTTGCAGAATCTGGCGCCGGCCCCACGAGCACAGTTGTAGCAACCGGCCTCCGGGGGCTCGTGCACGGATCCGGCAGCCGGACCGCCCTTTCCGGCAATTCGTCACGCATTTTCGGAGCCGGGGCGAGGCGACCGGCGCGGGCGCACACGAAAAAACCGCCGGGCCATGGGCTATCGGCGGCATTGAAGTGGAAGAGGAATCGCGCCGCGCCTGGCGGCGGCCGTGCTGCTACCAGGGGATGAAAAGCAGGATCAGCACGATCACCAGCAGTACTGCGGCAACGGTCAGCAGCACGTTGCGCTGGCGCCAGGAAGGCTTGGGGGTGCCGGGGGTATTCATGGGGGCGCTCCTAGGCAACCGAGGGGGACAGCCCCAGACTGCCGAGTCCGCTTGCAGCAGCGCGTGCACAGGTTGTGCAGCGGGAGTGTAGAGGCCTCTTCCCCGGCTCAGGCCGTACCGCAGGCCATGAACAGCAGTTCCGGCGTGGATGCGTCCTCGATGTCCACGAAGCCAAGGTCGCGGTACAGCGCAACGGCGGTCGGATTGTCCCGATAGACCTTCAATGTCAGTTGCACTGCATCGGTGTGGCGAACGGCTTCGGCGCACAGTGCGGTCATCAGTATCCGGCCCAGGCCACGGCCACGTGCCTGTGGCGACACGATGATGCGCCCGAGGTGCGTGCTGCCGGGTGTTGTCTGCCAATACTGGCCGAAGCCCAGGCAGGTGCCGTCGCCATCCAGCAGTGCCCACCCCGGGCGCGCAGGCAACGCCAACGCAGCGGCGAAGGCATCGGCAGGCAAGGGAAACGGCACGCCGGGGCCGGCCCAGCGCAGGGTCGCCACAGGCGAGTCGAGCCAGCCGGCGATGACCGCGAAATGCGAAGGCTGGACGGGCTGCAGGACGTGATCCATGGCGCCGGCGTTTTGCGGGCGCGGGTCGATGCGCCCGATGTGGATGGTGACCCCGGCCCGATTCGAACGGGCGACCTTCCCAAAGGCGGACGGGACCGGCTTGCGTCCATTTTAGCTCACACGCCCCGACGCATCTGCTGCAGCCCTGCCTTCACCCGCGCCTTCTGCGGATCCCTCGCCCTGGGCTTGGTCGCTGCCGGTGGCTTGCGCGGCTCCAGCGCCTCCTTGACGCTCCAGCTCCGTCGTCCCGGCCTCGGCCAAGCGCCGGGCCTGCTGCAGCTGCTCAGGTGTCGGCGGCAGGCCGGGCATCGGCGGCGGCAGCTCGGTGGGCGTACGGTCCACCAGCCTGGCTACCGCCTCCCGTAGGGGATGCTGCCGCTCCATGGATGCCAGAGCCCGATCTACCCAGCGCAGGTCGTCCGGGATGCCGATATCGACAGCGATCTCTGGGAGATCCTGGGGGTGGCAGGCATCGTTCGAGGCCCGGATGGGATCTGCCGCCCAAAGGGGCACCATGGGTAGGCCCTTGACCCCGGCGCCAGCGGCCATCAGGCGGCGTCGGTCGGTACCGTCGCGGCCAACCAGATCCTGGATAGCCCGCTCCCGTGTCAGCGGGGCGTGGTCGCGAACCTTGTCCAAGACATGCACGCTCCTGTCGGCGCGGCTCAACGCAAACCGATTCACTTGGGCGTGGCCCCAGCATCGCAGTTCTTCGGTCAGCGGATCAGTGTTGCGCATCGCGCATGCCCTCCAGTACGGCGTCATCGAATCGGAAAACCGGCAGTTTGCTGTCGGTATCGCAAGTGCCGCCCCGATCGGGCCAGCCCTTGCAGTGGAAACCTGCGGCGCCGCCAGCCCGGAATTGGCAGACCGAGCAACGGCCGGGCTTCTGCACGTAGGATCGTTAGCGCTTCTGCATGCGCAGCTCGGCCCCGGTCATGCGGCGAGCCCCTCCAGGAGTGAAGGTGCCGCTGCGAGATACTCGATGGTGGCCTCCAACCGCGCTCCCTTCTCGTCCGGCTCCATGCGCTCCAGCAGCGTCAGTCGGATCTGCTTGTCGTCCACCCAGTCGATACCGTTTAAGGCGTCGGACAGCACCTTTTCGCAGTTCCCGAGGTCGATGCACTCCACAGTGTCGTACCAGGTATGCGGATCCTTCCGCGCGCGCTTCGCCCAGTCTTGTGGCCGATGCGGGAACAGCTTGATGTGCAGTACCACCCGGCCGGTAGCCGGCACCCTGATGCCCGCGGCCTTGGCCAGGTGACCGACCGCTGCCTTGTGCGCCTTCTCATCCTCGGTCACGTAGGTTATCGCCAGCGGCTTCAGCTTCCTCGGGATCACGCGAACGGCCCAGTAGCGGTTCGCACTGATTGGGTACGGCAGGGTGATGTGGATCATCGTACGGCCTTCGTGGGATAGGGCTCAGGCTTGGTAATTGGCTTGGCGTTATTGGTGCGTATCAGGCATTCTCCCCATCGCCTTCGCGTACCAACCGCTTCACAAGTTGTTGAACAGGGGAA
The DNA here is from genome assembly GCF_056861525.1 of Stenotrophomonas sp. 82F1. Classification (NCBI taxonomy): domain Bacteria; kingdom Pseudomonadati; phylum Pseudomonadota; class Gammaproteobacteria; order Lysobacterales; family Lysobacteraceae; genus Stenotrophomonas; species Stenotrophomonas sp. 82F1. The sequence continues at coordinate 10,201 of NZ_JBSPUD010000008.1, read as the reverse complement.
CATTTTGAGTACCGCCCACAAGATCAGCTGGCCAATCGCACTGACGTTTGCTGTATGTATCTCGTTCGGAATTCTGATCGGATTCACTCTTCTGGCGATCATCGGCCCCATCAATATCGGCGACTCCATGCCTGCTTGGGTACAAGCTATTGGATCCATTGGCGCTTTGTTGCTCGCGATATATGTCCCTGTGCGAATCCGCTGCGCGGACAGATTCGATCGCTATCGCGAAGCAGTGGAGTGGGTCGAAGAACTGGCTCGGATCAGTGAAAATAACTTCCGGAAACCAATCGAGCTCGGCTTGCCGAGCGGCCCGCCGCACCCCCAGCTTGCGATAGTCAACAGATCGCTCCAATTCCGATCTGAAAACGGAAACCTTCCAGTCTCTATACAGCAGCCCGTAGCGAGTGCAGCGGAGAGCGGACGTAGCCTGCAGGATCTGTGGGAGAAAGCCTACAGATCGGATTGCTCGGAGTATGCACCGGCTATCAATATCCTCTGCGCACACATTCAGTCGACGCGACACTTCGCGCTTTTTCAACTGGAGCGCATCAGACGTAAGCACAGGGTTGCACTCTTTCTCTACTGAAAGTACTGACATAGCAGGCGACGCATGCGATGCCCCTGATTCCGTCGAGACTGGCCAGCTGGACGTTGGTCTTGTTGCCAGGGGAGCGTCCGCGCCTCATGCTTTCGGCTCCGCCCTGGAATGGAATCCAACATGACCGACCCTCTCTACTGTCCGTGGGTAATCGGATATCCCTGTTTGAAGCCGGAAGTGTGGGCAGCCGCTTGGCAAGCCATTCTTGCGGGCCTGGCTATCTGGTCGGCAGGCCGAATCGCGAGCTCTTCCGCTCGTATGGAGCTTTCCAGAAAGGTGGACGTTTACGTGCATCTGATTGAGATGGCGACAGAGTTGGCTGCAGGTGCTATCGATAAGTCGACAAATGCTGATAGACCGTCGAAGACTTACAGAGATGTCAACTTGGAAGAACTCAAACAGGTGACCAGTTCTCTCCGAGCTATCTCCCTTCACGACGCACCTGACTACAGACTTCTTCCGTTGATACTTCAGACGGCAAAAATCTGCGAAAAGCTTGAGAAGAACATCCAAATCGTAAAGGAGTCCGACTCGAACGACGCTGCTGCACGTCTCCATAGCGCGTCGCTCCAGATCAGCGGAGTGAGCGTCCAGTTCATTTCCATCCAAGCAAAGGTAATCAGCGCTGAGTACAAAACGTCGATTTTTCCTAGGCTCAGTGCGAGCGCGCTGCGGAGACGGATCGGCATGAAGAAAAACAGCTAAGCGCTTTCGGCGGGCATAACTTGGCATCACGATTCACCTCGGTGTTTCTGAATGATCAGTTCAACGCCCTCTCGGCGCTCCGCTGTCAGTCCCCGAAGACTCCACGGCGCAGCCAGCCTATCCAGGCGCCTTCACCGGAACCCCCGTCCCACAGCTCATTCCACCGCCCCTCGTCCATGTCAGCAATGTTCAGCGACTCGGCCTCTGTTCGAGTGAGCGTGCCAATACCCGGTAGATCGTATTCGACGGCCTCGCACCCGATGCCTGACTCTTCCTGCAACTTCTTCAAGGCATCGTGCTGCGACAGTCCCGTGAACAACTCGACGTTGTCAGCAAGCCAGCCGGCAAGGACATGGGCCTTGCGATAGAACATCGGGTTGCGGTCCTGGCGCAGCGTAGCGCGCAGCAGCCGACCTGTGCCGAACTTGCGCTCTGGCAGGGAACGTTGGTCCACCGGGTGCGCAGGCACCAACGCACCGATCATCTCGCCGGTATCGGGGTCGACCAGCTTGCGCACCTCGCGGTTAACGTCCCGGGTGCGGAGCTTCTTCTTGGCCTTTTCCAGAGCGGTGCCAGTGCTCACGCGTCATCTCCTGCGGCCATGACGCGGCGGCTGCGCGGGCAGCGGCCGTGCGAAGGAACGTCGAGGTCATCCTCACTAATGCCAGCAGTGGCCACGCCGTTGCCCGCTTCGGCCATCGACCGATCGACACCCTGCGGCCGATGGAAATGGAGTCCTACAAGACGGACCGCCTGACCAAGGACAAGGTGGCCCCGGAAACCGTAGGCAAGGAAGTGCGCAGGCTGCAGGCGGCGCTCCGTCGCGGAGTGAAATGGAAGGAGCTGGACTTCAACCCACTGGAGGAAACCCAGGCACCGCGCGGGGTTCGTAGCGTGGCGGTGCGGTTCTACGACCGGGCGGCGATGCGCAAGCTGTATCGTGCCAACCCTGCCCGGGCAGCGCTGTGGCTGTTCATGGCTCACACCGGGATCCGGCGCGGCGAGTTGATGCACCTGAGCCATGAGAATGTAGTGGCCGGGCGTCTACTGGTCGAAAGCGACCCCGACGAGGATGGCGACGGACGGACCAAATCCGGCAAGTGGCGGGAGGTCCCTCTGAACAAACATGCCGCTGCTGCACTTGCTGAGCTGCCCGATCCACTGGTGAGCGTCCATAAGGACACGGTGAGCGACTGGTTCTCAACCGATGCCAAGGCGGCAGGAATCGGCGGGAGCCTTCACCGTCTGAGACACACGTTCTGCGCCCACATGGTCATGGCCGGGGTTCCGCTTCGCCGGGTGCAGATCCTGGCGGGGCATGCGGATTACGCCACCACGGAGAAGTACTACGCGCATCTGACCCCTGAGGGCGATGACGGTGCGCTGGCGAAGCTAACCTATTGATTCGCCGTTGTGACCACTGTGACCAAGGCATTGAGAATTGCCGAGGAATACAGAAAATCGGCGACACAGTAATAAGCGTAAGTGACTGATTTATGGTGACCCCGGCCCGATTCGAACGGGCGACCTTCCCCTTAGGAGGGGGACGCTCTATCCAGCTGAGCTACGGGGCCATGCAGTCGTCAAGTTTACAGGCAAGCCGCCCTGCCCTCCAAGCATTCATCTGCCACGCCACTGCCACTGGCGCGGCGCACCATGGCAGTTCGGGTCGCTCTGTTACCATCGGCGGCTAAGTTCGTCGCGCCCCCATCTGCCCGCGACGACACCAAACACAACGTAACGAAACACAGGAGTCTGCATGTCTTCCGAGCTGCTCAAGTCCCTTGGTCTGGACGCGATCAACGCTGGCACCTACCTGGGCAACGGGGAGTGGTCGAGCGCTACCGGCGGTGAACTGATCACCCCGATCAACCCGACCACCGGCGAGCCGATCGCGCAGGTCCGCGCCACCACCGAAGCCGAGTACGAAACCGTCATCGCGCGTGCCCAGGAAGCCTTCAAGGTCTGGCGCACCACCCCGGCCCCGCGTCGCGGTGAAGCCGTGCGCCTGTGCGGCGAAGCACTGCGCAAGCACAAGGACGCCCTCGGTTCGCTGGTCGCGCTGGAAATGGGCAAGAGCAAGCCGGAAGGCGATGGCGAAGTGCAGGAGATGATCGACATCGCCGACTTCGCCGTGGGTCAGAGCCGCATGCTGTACGGCTACACCATGCATTCCGAGCGCCCCGGCCACCGCATGTACGAGCAGTACCAGCCGCTCGGCCTGGTCGGCATCATCAGCGCGTTCAACTTCCCGGTGGCGGTGTGGGCATGGAACTCGTTCCTGGCCACGATCTGCGGCGATATCTGCCTGTGGAAGCCGTCCAACAAGACCCCGCTGACCGCCATCGCCTCCATGCGCATCTGCAATGAAGCGCTGCGCGATGCCGGTTTCCCGGACCTGTTCTTCCTGATCAACGACGCCGGCACCGCGCTGTCGGAAAAGATGGTGGCCGACAAGCGCGTGCCGCTGATCAGCTTCACCGGTTCGACCCAGGTCGGCCGCACGGTCGCCGAGAAGGTCGCGCACCGCCTCGGCCGTTGCCTGCTGGAACTGGGCGGCAACAACGCGATCATCCTCGACGAAACCGCCGATCTGAAGCTGGCGATCCCCGGCATCGTGTTCGGTGCGGTCGGCACCGCCGGCCAGCGCTGCACCACCACCCGTCGCCTGATCGTCCACGAATCCATCCATGACGACGTGCTGGCCACGCTGGTTAAGGCGTACAAGCAGGTGGAAGGCAAGATCGGTGATCCGACCGACCCGGCCAACCTGATGGGCCCGCTCAACAGCGACGGCGCCGTGCAGCAGTTCCTGGCCTCGATCGAAAAGGCCAAGGCCAGCGGCGGCACCATCGAAACCGGCGGCACGCGCATCGACCGCCCCGGCAACTTCGTGCTGCCGGCCATCGTCACCGGGCTGAAGAACAGCGATGAAGTGGTGCAGCACGAGACCTTCGCGCCGATCCTGTACGTGATGAAGTACAGCACGCTGGACGAAGCCATCGACATGCAGAACGGCGTGCCGCAGGGCCTGTCGTCCTCGATCTTCACCACCAACCTGAAGACCGCCGAGCGCTTCCTGTCGGCGGCCGGTTCGGACTGCGGCATCGCCAACGTCAACATCGGTACCTCGGGCGCGGAAATCGGTGGCGCCTTCGGTGGTGAGAAGGACACGGGCGGTGGTCGCGAATCCGGTTCGGATGCATGGAAGGTCTACATGCGCCGCCAGACCAATACCATCAACTATTCGGATTCGCTGCCGCTGGCACAGGGCATCAAGTTCGACCTGTGATGGCAAACGGTCCGGCCATGCACCTGGGTCAGAGCCCCTCCGGGGATCCGACCCATGCCGTGCCGACCACTCAGGGTCGGATCCCCGCAGGGGCTCCGACCCTCGATTTCAGCGGCCGCCGGGTGTTGATCGCCGGTGGCAGCAAGGGCATCGGTCGCGAACTGGCGCTGGCATTTGCCGGCGCCGGTGCGCAGGTTTCGGTCTGCGCGCGTGGCCAGGCCGGGCTCGATGCCCTGCAGGCCGATGCGCAGGCACAGGGCACGCAGCTGCACACCTTCGCCGCCGATCTGGGTGACCCTGCCCTGATCAGCGCCTGGCTGCAGGCCGCTGCCGACACGCTCGGCGGCATCGATGTGCTGGTCAACAACGCCACCGGCTACGGCATGGCCGATGACGAAGACGGCTGGGCCGCCAGCCTGCAGATCGACCTGATGGCCGCCGTGCGCGCATCGCGCCTTGCGTTGCCGTGGCTGCGCGCCTCGTCGGACGCCTGCATCCTCAATCTTTCCTCGATCGCCGCGCAGCAGCCGCGTCCCGGCGGTGCACCGTATGCGGCGGCCAAGGCCGCGCTCTCGCACTACACCACCTCGCAGGCGCTGGCTCTGGCCCCGGAACGGATCCGGGTCAACGCCATTGCTCCGGGTTCGATCGAATTCGCCGATGGTCTCTGGGATCGACGTCGTGTCGAAGATCCCGCCCTGTACCACGGCACCCTGGCGAAGATTCCGTTCGGCCGCTTCGGCCAACCGCGCGAGATCGCCGATGCCGCGCTGTTCCTGTGTTCGCCGCTGGCACGCTGGATCACCGGCCACGTGCTCAACGTCGATGGCGGCCAGGTGTTGATGGGCTGAATCTGTAGAGCCGAGCCCACGCTCGGCTTGCGCGCGCAGCGCGGGCGATGCCGTACCAGCCGAAGCGTCAGCCGAGCATGGGCTCGGCTCTACAGGGCACTGCCCATGGGATTGCCAGGGCAGAGGCACTATCATGTAGGCACCGCCACGGAGGACTCGATGAGCGTGCCACCCCGACAGAGCAACGCCCTGGCCGTGGTCAGCCTGATCGCGGGCATCTGCAGCTGGACCGTGCTGCCGGGTGTCGCCGCCCTCGTCGCCATCATCACCGGGCACCTGGCCCGCGCCGAAATCCGCCGCCGCGCTGGCGAACAGGACGGCGATGGCATGGCCCTGGCTGGGTTGATCATGGGCTGGCTCAACATCCTCGCTGCGGTGGGCCTGGTGGCCATCCTGATCTTCGCGATGGTGGCCGCCGGCGCCGACGCCAAACCTGGACTGCGCTGGTGAAAGCACGATGACCTCCCCGGACAGCACTGAACGCTTCAGCAGCCGCGTCGCGGACTACGTCCGCTACCGCCCCGACTATCCGGCCGCGCTGATGGACTGGCTGCATGGCCCGATGGCCGTGGCAACCGACGCGCTGGTCGCCGACATCGGCGCAGGCACCGGCATCTCCAGCCGGCAGTTCCTGTCCGCCGGCCATCCACTGGTCGCCGTCGAACCCAATGCGGCCATGCGCGCCGCCGCCGAGCAATGGCTGGCGCCGCAGTATCCGCACTTCTCCGCCGTCGATGGCCGCGCCGAGGCCACCGGTCTGGCCGATGCCAGCGTTGACCTGGCCAGTGCCGCGCAGGCCTTCCACTGGTTCGACACCGTGGCCGTGCGCGCCGAATGGCAGCGCATCCTGCGCCCAGGCGGCCTGGCACTGATCTACTGGAACTCGCGCCTGCTCGATGCCAGCCCGTTCCTGGTCGGCTACGAACAACTGCTGCTGGACTACGGCACCGACTACACCGCGGTGGCCGAACGCTACCAGGACGACGCCACCATGCAGGCCTGGTTCGGCCCCGGCCTGCGCGGCATGGTGCAGCTGCCGAACGTGCAGCACCTGGACCTGGACGCCCTGCGTGGGCGCCTGCTGTCTTCTTCCTACGCGCCGCAGCCCGGCCATCCGCGCCACGCGCCGATGCTGGCTGCGCTGCAGAACCTGTTCGCCGCCCACGCGGTCGACGGCCAGGTCGCTTTTGAATATCGAACCCGAGCCTTCCTCGGCACGCTGGACTGAAACCTACGCATGTATTCGCTTGCCCGCCCCTTCCTGTTCTCGCTCGATGCCGAACGCGCCCACGGTCTGGGCCTGTCCGCCTTGGACATGGCCTATCGCACCGGCACCACGCCGCTGGTGGCCGCACGCATCGCGCCGATGCCCAGCACGGTGTTCGGGCTGACGTTCCCCAATCCGGTCGGCCTTGCCGCTGGCCTGGACAAGAATGGCGAGCACATCGATGCACTGTTCGCGCTGGGCTTCGGCTTCGTGGAGATCGGCACGATCACGCCGCGACCGCAGGCCGGCAACCCGAAGCCGCGCCTGTTCCGGCTGCCGGCGCACAATGCGATCATCAACCGCATGGGCTTCAACAACGCGGGCGTGGATGCGCTGGTGCGCAACGTAGAACGCGCGCGCAACCGGCGCGGCCTGCTCGGCATCAACATCGGCAAGAACAAGGACACCCCCAACGAACAGGCCGCCGATGATTACATCGCCTGCATGGACAAGGTGTACCCGCTGGCCGATTACATCACCGTCAACATCTCCTCGCCCAACACCGCTGGCCTGCGCGAGCTGCAGGAAGAGACCGCGCTGCGGCAGCTGGTCAGCCAGCTGCGTGATCGCCAGGAAGCGCTGGCCGCGCAGCATGGCCGGCGTGTGCCGATGCTGGTGAAGGTGGCGCCGGACCTCAGCGAGCGCGATATCGATGCCGCCGCGCGCGTGCTGGGCGAACTGCAGGTGGACGGCGTGATCGCCACCAACACCACCATCGACCACAGCCGGGTTGCCGGCGATCCGCTGGCCAATGAAGCCGGCGGCCTTTCCGGTGCCCCGGTGCTTGAGCAGTCCACCCTGGTGCTGCGCCGCCTACGCGCGCGCCTGCCCGAATCGGTGCCGCTGGTTGGTGTCGGCGGCATCCTGTCCGGTGCCGACGCTGTGGCCAAGATGGCCGCCGGTGCAGCGCTGGTGCAGTGCTACAGCGGCCTGATCTTCAAGGGCCCGGCGCTGGTCGCCGATTGTGTGGAGGCGATCCGCCGCCGACGCGAGGCGCCCAGCCGCGGCGCGGTGGCACCGCTGTGAGTACCCCCATGGATGACACCAACAACACTGCAGCCCCGCTGCGCTGGACCCTCACCCGCAACGCACCCCTGCAGGCACTGAACACCTTCCACGTGCAGGCCAGCGCCGCGCAGTTGCTGGAACTGCACGATGCCGCGCTGCTGCCGGAGGTCCTGGCCCTGCCGGACGTGGCCGATGGCCCGTTGCTGGTGCTCGGCAGCGGCAGCAACGTGCTGATCGCCGACGACCTGCCCGGCACCGTGCTGGTGTTCGGCAACCGTGAAATCACCTTCCTTGAACATCGCGCCGACCACGCCGTGATCCGCGCTGGAGCCGGCGTGTCCTGGCACGGGCTGGTGATGTGGTCGCTGCAGGAAGGCCTGTCCGGGCTGGAAAACCTGGCGCTGATTCCCGGCACGGCCGGTGCATCGCCGATCCAGAACATCGGCGCCTATGGTGCCCAGGTCGGCGAATTCATCCAGACCGTGGAGGCCTGGGACTGCCAGGAAAAGACCTGGGTACGGCTGGACAATGAACAATGCGGCTTCGCCTACCGCGACAGCGTGTTCAAGCAGCAGCCGGACCGCTACCTGATCACCGCCATTGAACTGAAGCTGCCTCTGCTGCATGACCTGCGCATGGGCTACGCCGGCATCCGCGAAGAACTGCAGGCACAGGGCGTGGAACTGCCCAGCGCTGTGGACGTCGCCAATGCGGTGATCGCGATCCGTCGCCGCAAGTTGCCCGACCCGGATGTGCTGGGCAATGCAGGCAGCTTCTTCAAGAACCCGGTGCTGCCGCTGGAACAGGTGGAAGTCCTGCTGCAGCACTTCCCCGAGCTGCCGGTGTTCCCGGCAGACCGGGACGACCGTCGCAAGGTCTCGGCCGCCTGGATGATCGAATCCTGCGGCTGGAAGGGCTTCCGCGAGGGTGATGCCGGCGTTGCGCCCAGCCACGCGCTGGTACTGGTCAACCACGGCAACGCCACCGGCACTGAACTGCTGGCGCTGGCACGTCGGATCTCCGCCTCGGTGCTGGAGAAGTTCGGCGTGCCGATCGAACCGGAGCCCCGCCTGCTCGGCGCACAGTGGTGAGCACGCCCGCCCTACCCGTCAGCGCCACCCCGTTGCGGGCGGCGCTGCTGATGCTCGGCAGTACGATGGCCTTCGGCCTGATGGCGGTGGCGATCCGCTATGCCACCCGCTACGTGCCGACCCAGGAAGTAGCGTTCTTCCGCAATGCCTTCGGCCTGCTCGCGCTGCTGCCGATGCTGCTGCGCCCGGGCCACGCGCCGTTGAAGACCCAGCAGCTGCCGCGCTATTTCGTGCGCAGCGCGATCGGCCTGGGGTCGATGCTGTGCGCGTTCTGGGCGCTGGGCCACCTGCCACTGGCACAGGCCGTTTCGCTGTCGTACTCCACGCCGTTGTTCGTCACCATCGCTGCGGTGCTGTGGCTGGGCGAAAAGGTCCGCGTACGGCGCTGGGCGGCGGTGGTGGTGGGCTTCATCGGCGTGCTGGTGATCGTGCGGCCAGGCACTGCCGGTTTCACGTCCGGCAGCCTGATCGCCGTGGCTGCCGCCGTGCTCAGCTCACTGGTGGCGATCCAGATCAAGCAGCTCACCCGCATCGACAGCGCCGATACGGTGGTGCTCTACACCTACGTGTTCTGGGTGCCGCTGTCACTGATTCCGGCATTGTTCGTCTGGGTCTGGCCCGCCGGCATCGCCTGGGTCTGGCTGCTGGCCACCGGCGTGCTGGGCACCATCGGCCAGTTGCTGTGGACGCGTGCATTGCGTCTGGGCGAGGTTTCGGCGCTGACCCCGATCAGCTTCCTGCAGCTGCCGCTGGTGACCTTGTGCGGTTGGCTGCTGTTCGCCGAGACGGTTGATCGCTGGACGATCGTTGGCGCCGGCATCATCCTCGCCGCCAACGCCTATATCGCCCATCGCGAGGCAGTGCTGTCACGGCGAGCAGCGAGCGTGGCCGCGAGCGCGGCCGCCAAGCCGGCAGAGTAAGGGCTCTGGCCGGGCTGCGCCCGGCCCCCGCAGAGGCCGGAGCCAAGGCAACAGCCGAAGCAACGTCAACAGCGGCGTTCCGTGGGATGGCGGGGTGGTGTCGGATTGCGGGGACGCCGTAAATACGTCCCTGTAGGCTTGGCAGCCGCATCCATGCGGCTGACACCCGGCAATCCGACGCCACCCCACCTCTGACAGTTTCCAGGTGTCTGGTAGATCCACGCCATGCGTGGATGCTCTTCAATCAATTGTCGAAATGTTCGATTTCGATGGAGATTCATCCACGCATGGCGTGGATCTACGTGTCGACCAAGGTCGACACCCACCAAGAGCAAGTCATGCCATCCCAACAGATTGCGGAGATCTGTCGAAGGCGGGGTGGGTCCGGTTGCGGGGGTGTCCGCGGCATGAATGCCGCGGCCAAGCCTACAGGGACGTATTTACGGCGTCCCCCGCAACCGGACCC
>NZ_JBSPUD010000007.1:0-161757 GCF_056861525.1 Stenotrophomonas sp. 82F1 | reverse complement strand
GTCCAAGCGTGGCAACGCCAGCCTGCGCCAGATCCTCTACATGGCTGCCATGGGCCTGACCCGATCGAAAGGCGGCAAACCCCTTTACACGGCCATCCGCGAACGCGGCCACAGCAGTACCGCCAGCTTCAACATCCTGGCCAGAAAGCTGGCCAAGATCGCCTGGGGCGTCTTCAAGAGCGGTCGGGACTTTGATCCAGCCATGCTGAAAGTGGGTCAAGCCTGCTTCCAGCAGGCTTGACCACAAACATAGGATCTCGGCTCTACACAACCGCATCCACGCCATGCGTGGATGATTGCCTCCCGGCGCCGACGCTGGATCAGCCGCCCGAGGCGCTCACCCGTATCGCCAGCAACTCCCCGCCGCCCTGCAGTGCATGCCGCTGACGCGCGCCGGCCGCCAACCACGCGGTATCGCCGCCCTGCATCGCAGGCAATCCACTGTCCGCACCAAACGTGGCCTGCCCACCCAACAGGTGCAGGGCCCACGCCACACCCGGCTCGCAGAAGAAGAACATCGGCCCGACCAGCGGCCGGTGCAGCAGCTCGGCCTGCAGCTGCTCGCGCTTCCACATCAGGTTGAAATCGTGAGTGGTGCCGTCGACCAGTTCGCCATGCAGCGCGGCTTCGCCGGCAAAACGCACGCGCCCATGCGGTGGCAGCACCTCGGCGACGCGGCCGTCCTCGAAACGCAGGCGCACGCCATTGCCCTGCAACAACACCAGTTCGCGCTCGACACCGGGGAACGCGGAAAACGCGGCGTCCTGTTCGATTTCGGCCACTGACAGGCGCAATGCCCAGTCATCGCCCTGCGCTGGCAACCGCAGGATCTCGCGGGTCCAGCCGAAGCCGTTGCGCCAGCGTTCGCGGCGGTAGTCCAGGCTGGAAATCACCTGGCTCGGGGTCTGCAGCAGGGAGTCGATGTTCATGCGCGCATTGCATCATGCCGCGCGCCACAGCGCATCACCGCGTTGCAAGACCCGCGGACGTACCGCAATCGCCACCCAGCAGCTGCGAGTGCTTGAGCCAGTCCTGGTCGGGGTAGTACGCGAACACCATCGTGCCGCCTCGCAGCGCGTCGATCAGCGGCTTGGCCACCGACAACCGCACCGCCGGGCAGCCGAGACTGCGCCCCAACCGCCCCTGCAACTGTGCGGTGGAGGGATTCACATACGGCGCACCGTGGATGACGATGGCGCGCTCGCGTGCACGATCGTTGAAACCCGGCTCCAACCCTGCCAGGCGCAGCGAATAGCCGTTGCCGCCCATGTAGGTTTCCTGCGCGGTGAACGCGCCGAGACTGGACATGAAGCTGCCATCGCGGTTGGAAAAATGCTCGGTGCGGTTTTCGCCGCTGTTGCGGCCGTGCGCCACCCATTCCTCGAACAACAACCGCTGGCGAGCCAGGTCGAACACCCACATCCGCGGCTCGGTGGACGGCCGCGAGTAGTCGATCACGCTCAGGCGCTCACCGCTGACACCCAGTTCCGGCCGCTGCAGCGCGCAGCGCATGGCGTGGGCGGCCAACTGCAGCACCCGGCGGTCAGCCTTGGGCGCGCTGCGGGCCAGCTGCGCAGCGAGATCATCGGCGCTGATCGCGGCAACAGGCGTCTGTGCCCCGGCCGGGGCGCTGGCAGTGGTCGCCAGCAGGCCAAGGGCGGCCAGCCGGCACAGGCGGAAAGCAGACATGGGCACGTAGGGAGGGCTCAGGATCCCTTGAGGGTGGACGCTGGCGGCTCCGATTCCAAGACCGGCTGCATTCCCGATTCAGCCGCGCTTGGGCGCACCGCCGGCAGCGAGGTCACCAGCAGGGTCGTGCCCGGCACCAGCACCTGGTACAGCTGGCGGGCGAAATCGGCCGGCAGGGCCATCGGCAACGACGGCGTGGCCAGCAGGTCCGGCGTGGCCTGGGCGCGGTCCTGGCCCAGCAGCGGATAGGCCGTCCACTGGTGCAGGCGCTGCTGCGCATCAAGCGGGCTGGGGGTATCGCTGTAGCCCTGGCCCATCACGAACAGGGTGGTGCCCTGGAACGCCGGCAGCGCGTCGGCCTTCAACGGCGACTCACCGATCATCACGCCATCGCGCAGTACGTACAGGCGCTGGTCGTGCAGGCTGACCAGGATGCCGACCTGCCCGCTGGGGGCGGCCGCATCATCCCACCACGCCTTGTCCGGGGCGCCGGCCTCGCCTTCCGGCAGGGCCTGTCCGCGCGCATTCACCGGCGCCAGCACCGCCGGATAGGCCAGCGTCATCGGCGCGCTCTTGGCATCGGCCACGACCACCGTATCGCCGCGCTTGGTTTCGCTGAACAGCTTCTGCGCGAAGGCCTGCGGCAGGCGCACGCAGCCATGCGAGGCCGGGTGCCCGGGCAGGCTGCCGCCGTGAAGGGCGATGCCGTCCCAGGTCAGCCGCTGCATGTACGGCATGGGTGCGCTGTTGTAGAGGTTGGAGCGGTGGTCCTTGTCCTTCTGCAGGATGGTGAACACACCGGTCGGCGTCTCATGGCCGGTCTTGCCCGAGCTGATCGTGGTCAGGCCGATGGCGATGCCGTTGCGGTACACGTAGGCGCGTTGCTCATCCAGGCTCACCACCAGCACGATCGGCCCGGCCGGCGAAACTTCCGGATGCCACAGGTACTCGCCGGGCTTGAGGTCGGTCGGCCCGCGCACTTCGGACGTCGTCGCCGCGACCGGCTTGGAGGGTGCGGCCGCGTGCGCGGCGCAGGGCAGTGCCAGCGCGGCGGCGAGCATCAGGGTCAAACGGTGCAGGTGCATCCAGCCGATTCCATTCCATGCGAAGGCCTCACCGTACACCATACTCGCGTGGTGGCTGCGCCAAAAGAAATTGCCCGGCGACACAGCCATGTGTCGTACCGGGCAATCGTCACGTCCCTGTCGGCCTGCTGCCACCCCCTCGCATCCTGCGAAGCGGGGGCGGCGTTGCATCCTGCACGCGGCCGCGTCTGTCCTGTTTGTATCTCAGCCCCTTCCACAGGTCTGTGATGCCACCATCCTGGTGATTGGTGCCGCATCCCTGCGACGGTCGGTGGTTACGGGCATCCTGTCCGTAGCCAATGGACCTGCATCCTGCCGGTCCCGACGTTTCCTGTTGTCAGCGCCTGGGTACGGTTCGCACCGGTACCGATCCGGGTACCGGATCCGCAGGCAACATCGTGTTGCCAACGGTGATCCGCCGTCGATTCCGTTCGACGATCGATGTCCCTATCCCCTTCACCTGCGTCAGGTCCTCGACGCGGTGAAACGGGCCGTGTCTGCGCCGGTGCTCGACGATTGCCGCGGCCTTGGTGGCCCCGACCATCGTCAATCCCTGCTGCAGCGCCTGGGCATCGGCCCGGTTGATGTCGATCGGCTCGGCAGCTTGCGCCGCCGCGATCCACATTCCCAGTACCAGCGCCCTAAACACGACAAACCAAGGCACGACGTGTATCTCCTTGTGGTTCTGACCGTCCCGACCGGCAATCCCGTCGGTCGAAACAGTGTCCGTCACCACATGCACACAGCGTATCGGGTTCACGGATTTCTAAAAGCCAGCCAAATACCCGACGTGATGTAGGGAAAACCCTACCCTTGGCCGAGGCGTAGAATGGGCGGATCAGCCATGCAACCGGAGTTTCAGATGGACAGCGCCAAGCTCGGCCAATTCGTCAATGACAAGTGGGACAGCGAAATCGTCCCGCAGTTGGTCGACTACATCCGCATCCCCAACAAGTCGCCGATGTTCGACGCCAACTGGGTGCAGAACGGCTACATGGAGCAGGCGGTCACCCTGATGGAAACCTGGGCCAAGGCGCAGGAACTGCCCGGCCTGAAGGTCGAAGTGGTCCGTCTGGAAGGCCGTACCCCGCTGATTCTGCTGGAAATTCCGGCGACCGGCGCCGAAACCGGCGACGACACCATCCTGCTCTACGGCCACCTGGACAAGCAGCCGGAGATGACCGGCTGGGACGACGACCTCGGCCCGTGGACCCCGGTCCTGCGCGGCGACAAGCTGTATGGCCGTGGTGGTGCCGATGATGGTTACGCCATCTTCGGCTCGCTGGCCGCCGTGCTGGCGCTGCAGGCCCAAGGCCTGCCGCACGCCCGCTGCGTGGTGTTGATCGAAGCCTGTGAAGAATCGGGCAGCTACGACCTGCCGGCCTACGTCGACCACCTGGCAGATCGCATCGGCAAGCCGTCGCTGGTGGTCTGCCTGGATTCGGGCTGCGCCAACTACGACCAGCTGTGGTGCACCACCTCGCTGCGCGGCCTGACCGGCGGCAACTTCTCGGTGAAGGTGCTCAACGAAGGCGTGCACTCCGGTGATGCCTCCGGCGTGGTGCCGTCGAGCTTCCGCCTGCTGCGCCAGCTGCTGTCGCGCATCGAGGACCAGGACACCGGCCGCATCCTGATCGAGGGCATGAACGTGGAGATCCCGGCCGAGCGCCTGGAGCAGGCCAAGCGCGCCGCCGATGTGGTCGATACCGCGATCTTCGAGAAATTCCCGCTGGTCGACGGCCTCAAGCCGATGAACGACGACCTGACCGAGCTGGTGCTCAACCGTACCTGGCGCCCTGCCCTGTCGGTGACCGGCATCGGCGGCATGCCGCCGCTGGAATCGGCCGGCAACGTGCTGCGCCCGCATACCGCGGTGAAGCTGTCGCTGCGCCTGCCGCCGACCGCCGATGGCAAGACCTGCGGCGAACTGCTGAAGGAAGCCCTGCTGCGCGATCCGCCGAACGGCGCGCAGGTCACCCTGGACCTGGAAAAGGCCTCCACCGGCTGGAACGCGCCGGCGATGGCACCGTGGCTGACCAAGGCCATCGACGATGCCAGCCTGACCTTCTTCGGCAAGCCGGCGATGTACATGGGCGAAGGCGGCTCGATCCCGTTCATGGGCATGCTGGGCGAGAAGTTCCCGGGCGCCCAGTTCATGATCACCGGCGTGCTCGGCCCGCACTCCAACGCCCACGGCCCGAACGAGTTCCTGCACATTCCGATGGGCAAGAAGGTCACCTCGTGCGTGTCCAAGGTGATCAGCGAGCACTACGCGGCCAGCCTGCGTGGCGAGACCAGCGGTTCGCCGGTGGCCGCCGACAGTGGCACCCGCCACGGCGACCACGGCTGCTGCTGATCCAGACACACCGTGACGGACGCAGCCCGGCCTTGCTAGGCTGCGTCCACCCTTGGCGGAAATCGCGCGCATGAACGGTCTGTTTGGCAGCACCAGCTGGCTCTACATCATCCTGGTCGGCTTCTTCGTCGGCCTGCTGGGACGCTTCTTCATGCCCGGCAACAACCGCATGGGCTGCCTGCTGACCATCGTGCTGGGCATCATCGGTGCGCTGCTGGCCGGCTGGTTCGGCCAGTACATGGGCTGGTACGCGCCCGGTGAACCGGCTGGCTTCCTCGGCGCGGTCGTCGGCGCAGTTGTCGTGCTGGCGATCCTGCGCCTGTTCAGCGGCCGCCGCTGAGTCGCCACCTCCTCTTCATTCTGCCCCGACGTTGGCGCGCCCGGCGCGCCCGGATATGCCTGCATGACCGAACCCGCCTCTGATCCCCAGCGCAGCGCGCAGCGCCTGCAGTGGGCCCGTACCCAGCTCGAGGACGGCAACGCCGTGGTCGAACGCGCCTCGGTCGACGCCGGCATGCGCAGCTACTGGCGCACCACCAGCCAGCGCGGCAGCCACATCGTGATGGACGCCCCGCCAGGGCTGGAAGACCCCACGCCGTGGCTGCGCATGCGCGGCCTGCTGCACGATCACGGCCTGCGCGTACCCGCGCTGCTTGCCCAGGATCTCGACGCCGGCTTCCTGCTGCTGGAAGACCTGGGCGGCCCGACACTGGCGAAGATCCTCGACGAACGCAATGCCGACGCGTGGTTCAGCCGCTCCATCGAACAGCTGTTGCGCCTACAGGCCATCCCGGTGCCTGCCGATTTCGGTCAGTTCGGCGAAGCGCTGCTGCAGCGTGACGCCGGCCTGTTCGATGAGTGGTTCCTGCAACGTCATCTTGGCCTTGAACTGGACTGCGGCGAGATCGAAGGCCTGCAGCTGGTCCACCGCCGGCTGATGGACAACGCGCTGGGCCAGGCCCAGCTGATGACCCACCGCGACTACATGCCGCGCAACCTGATGCCGGTGGACGGCGGCCCGGCCGTGCTGGATTTCCAGGACCTGGTGCGTGGCCCGATCGCCTACGACGCGGTGAGTCTGTTCAAGGATGCCTTCCTGAGCTGGCCGCTGCAGCGCGTGGACGAATGGCTGTCGCAGTATCACCAGCGCGCGCGCGATGCCGGCCTGCCGGTGCCCGACCGTGCCACCTTCCTGCGCGATGCCGACTGGATGGGCATCCAGCGCCACGTGAAGATCCTCGGCCTGTTCTGCCGCCTGCGCTACCGCGACAACAAGGGCCACTACCTGGACGACGCGCCACGCTTCATCGCCTACCTGGATGAGGTGCTGCCGCGCTACCGCGAACTGGCACCGTTGCAGCAGCTGCTGGACTTGCGTATCAAGCCGGCACTGGCCGAGCTGGCCGCGCCGATGCGCGTGCTGCGCTGAAGGCCGCGTCGATGAAGGCACTGATTTTCGCCGCCGGCCTGGGCGAGCGCATGCGTCCACTGACCCTGCACACGCCCAAGCCGCTGCTGGCAGTGGCCGGCAAACCGCTGATCGTGTGG
This sequence comes from Stenotrophomonas sp. 82F1, assembly GCF_056861525.1. Lineage (NCBI taxonomy): Bacteria > Pseudomonadati > Pseudomonadota > Gammaproteobacteria > Lysobacterales > Lysobacteraceae > Stenotrophomonas > Stenotrophomonas sp. 82F1. The sequence continues at coordinate 155,079 of NZ_JBSPUD010000007.1, read as the reverse complement.
CACCTGGAACGGTTGGCTGCGTTCGGCATCCGCGACGTGGTGATCAACACCGCATGGCTCGCCGCGCAGTTTCCGGCCACATTGGGCGATGGCCGCCAATGGGGCCTGCGCCTGCATTTCATGCACGAAGGCGATACCCCGCTGGAAACCGGTGGCGGCATCCTCAATGCATTGCCAGCGCTGGGGGACGATCCGTTCCTGGTGGTGAACGGCGATATCTGGACCGATTTCGATTTCGCCACGCTGCCGCGTGAACCGGCCGGCGAAGCGCATCTGGTGCTGGTCGACAACCCCGCGCAGCACCCCAACGGTGACTACCGGCTGGACGCGCACGGCGTGCTGCACCACGACCGCGAAGGTCCGTGCCTGACCTATGCGGGCATCGGCGTCTATCGTCCGTCGATCGTGGCCGATTGGCGCGCGGTGATCGGCGAGGCACCTGGCAGCGAGCGCGTGCCACCGAAGTTCTCGGTGGTGCCGTTGCAGAAGCATTTCATGGCGCAGGGGCGGATCAGCGGTCAGCATCATCGCGGTCGCTGGACGGATGTCGGGACCGTTGATCGCCTGCGTGCGCTGGACGTTGAGTTGGCGGCGAACGGCTGAGCCCCTCGTGGTTGGTCGCGCACCGCAGGCCCTGGGCTTGGCCGGGCGGGTGGGCCATGCAGGGGACGCTGCAAGTACGTCCCTGTAAGCTCGATGGCGCCATCCATGGCGCCAACGCCCCTGCATGGCCCACCCGCCCGGCCTCTGACAGTTTCCGTGTGCGTCCAACCACGGAAAAAGAAAAAGAAAAGCAAAAGCGGGTCGCTTCGCTCACGAAGCGAAAAGCGCATCCACGCATGGCGTGGATCTACGTGTCGACCAAGGTCGACACCCACCGACAGCAGTGCAGAACGCCGTCCCGACAGATCGCAGGAACCTGTCGAAGGCGGGGTGGCTCAGGTTGCGGGGGCGTGAGCGCCATGGGCCCGAGGCATGCCTCGGGCGGGTTGGGCAGGACGCCCAACCCCGGTCTTGCCGTGTGCGCAGGACAGCGCACACGAGCAAGGCGCGACCGAGGCTACATGGACGTACTTGCGCCGTCCCCCGCAACCTGAGCCACCCCGCCATCCCACGGATAGCCCGCTTTTGACGTTGACGTTGACGTTGCTTCGGCTTCGGCGGGTGCAGGGCGCAGCCCTGCCGAACAACATCCCTCAGTAACGAGGACGGCCTTCTTCCAGTACCTGGCGCAGGAACGGCACGGTGATCCGCCGCTTCGCCGCCAGCGATTCGCGATCCAGCCAGTCCAGCAGCGTGATCAGTCCACCCAGCTCGCGGCCGGTGTGCGACAGCAGCCACTCGATGGCGGCCTCGTCGATCGCCAGCCCACGGCGTAGCGCGCGCTCGCGCAACACCGCCGCGCGGCCTTCCTCGTCCAGCGGCTGCAGCAGCACGCGCACGCATTGGCCCAGGCGCGAACGCAGGTCCGGCAGCACCAGGCCCAGTTCGCCGGGCGCCTTCTGCGCGGTGTACAGCACCGTCACGTCGGCAGCGCGCGCGCGGTTGTGGAAATCGAACAGCGCGATCTCGTCCTCGCGGTTGCCCGCCACCGCATCCAGGCCATCCAGCGCCACCAGCTCGCGCTGCTCCAGTCCTTCCAGCGCCACCCGCACCCGGCCAACCACACTGGCCAGCGGCACGTACGTCGGCAGGCGCCCGGCCTGCTCGGCGCTGGAACACATCGCCAGCGCCTGATGGGTCTTGCCGGTGCCGGCCGCGCCTTCCAGGTAGATCCAATCGTGGCTGGCCCCTACCGCGATGGCATGCAGCTGCGCCAGCGCGCCGTCCGGCGCACCGATGAAGCTCTCCAGGCGCTGGTCCCGCGGGTAATGCAGGGCCAGCGGAAGTTGCGGCACACCAATCACTTCAGTTCCGGACCCTTGTCATTGCCAGGCACGATGATATGGGGCTGGTCGATCACGCCATCAAGCACGATCGCGGGCTTCTCGCCGGCATACAGCTCACTCTGCCGGTAGCGCTGGTGCGCATAGCGCAACAGCACATTGCTCACCGCCGCCACCGGCAGTGCCAGCAGCATGCCGAGGAAGCCGAACAGCTGGCCACCGGCCATCACCGCGAAGATCACCGCCACCGGGTGCAGGCCGATCTTGTCGCCGACGATGCGCGGGGTCAGCACGTAGCTCTCCAGCAGCTGGCCGACGGTGAACACCACGCCGACCAGGATCAGCAGCTTCAGGTCGAACCCCTGCGCCTGTACCAGCGCAGCCACGATCGCCATCAGGATGCCGGTGGTCGCGCCCAGGTAGGGAATGAAGCTGATCAGGCCGGCGATCAGGCCGATCAACAGGCCCAGCTTGAGCCCAACCAGCGACAGGCCACCGGCGTAGATCACGCCCAGCGCCAGCATCACCAGGAACTGCCCGCGGATGAACGCACCGAGCACTTCGTTGGATTCCCGCGCCAGCGAGGTGATCGTGCCGATCTGGTTGCGCGGAATCACCGATGCCACGCGCTCGACCAGCTTGTCCCAGTCACGCAGGAAGTAGAACGCCAGGATCGGCAGCAGCAACAGGTTGACCACCCAGGTGACCACCGTGAAGCCCGAGCGCGATACGTAGCCCATGAAGGTCGTTGCGAACCCGCCGGCCTGCTGCCAGTGGCTGCGCACCCACTCGATCAGGCGGTCCGGGTCCATCCACTGCATCACTTCCAGCCCGGTCTTCTGCTCGAACCAGGGGATGCCCTTCTCCATCAACCAGGCCTGCGCCTGCGGCGCCGCTGCGATCAAGGTCGTGATCTGGCGCTCGATCATCGGCACCAACACCAGCAGCAGCGCCACGATCACCAGCACCATCGCCACGAACACCAGCACCACACCGGTCATGCGCGAGCGGCCAGTGGCCTCGATGCGGTCCACCAGCGGGTCGCCCAGCCAGGCCAGCGCCAGCGCCAGCACGAACGGGGTCAGGATCGGTGCCAGCAGCCAGACGATCCAGCCGATCAGGCCCGCCAGCAGGATGTACTTCAGCCGACGCAGGAACTGCGCGATTTCCGCTTCCGGGGACAGGATCATCGCAGGCGGTACTCGTTGCTGACCGGCGCCGGTGCCGGTGCACCGGTCGTGTCGTCGATCGGCGTCGGCAGGGCCGGCAGGGTCGCCGACGGCACCAGCACGCCGTTGTCGCCGAGCATGCGGTTGAAGCCGGCCAGGCCGGTGGTCATTTCCAGATTCAGCTCCAGATGGTCGGCGGTCGCGCGCAGCGGGGTGACGTTGCGCACCACCGCCACTTCACGCAGGCCGGCAGCCAGGCGCAGGTATTCGTCGGCGCTGTTGATGCCGGTCACCACCACGCGGTAGGTGCCCGCCTGGCCGGTGGCCGCACCGGCCTTGGCATAACGCTTGACCAGCGCGTCGGCGGCGCCATCGGCACCGGCGGCCATCGCGCGCATCGCGTTGGCGTCCTTGCTGGTCCACTTGTTCAGTTCACGGCCGTTGTCGACGAACACCCAGTCCGCCTGCCAGCCGCCATTGGCGCGGTAGAGCTTGCCGATCAGCTGCATCGGCGGCGAGTAGCGCGACGAGGCCCGGGCGACCGCGGCGCTGTCCTGGCGCCAGATGGCACCGGCCAGGGCCTGCTCGGCGGCACCACCACTGGGCAGGCCGAGCTTGTAGCCGCGCTCGATGGCCCGGCTCAGCAGCGGCCGCGCGGCATTGGCCTGCTGCACGCTGACCAGGCGCGGACCGCTGCCGTCATCGACGGCCAGCCACAGCACCGGCTTCGGTCGTGGCTGCGGCCACAGCGGCAGGCCCAGGGCCGACACCAACCCGTCCACGTCATCCTCGCGGAAGCGCGCGACCAGCAGGGTACGGAAGCTTGGCGCACCACTGGCGCCCACGCTCTGGTCCTGCTTGTAGTCGTAGCTGGCCACGTAGTCCTTGGCATTGCGCAACGCCTGGACCACGCCGGGGCGGGACATGACGCTGCGATCACCGGACAATTTGCCCAGTACCACGCTCAACGCGCGGGCAAGTGCACCGTTGCGGTCAGCCTCGGCTTGGCTGTTGACGGGCACTTCGGCCTCGTACGCACCACTGGCAGTGGCAACATCCCCCTCGGTTCGCATGCCGCTCTGGGCCATCGTGGCCACCGGCAGGCACAGCGCAAGGAGCAGGGTCAAAAACAGGCTGCGGCGCATCAGGACATCCATTGGCTCGACGTATCCGGGGGGAATTGTTGCCCGAATACGGCCTTTGCGCCAATGCGGCCTGTTAAAATCGGCGATTCAACCCCTGCCAGCGCCGACGCCCGTGACCAACAGCCCGTCTTCCGCCCCTTCTCCCCTCACCTACCGTGACGCGGGTGTCGACATCGACGCCGGCAACGAGCTGGTCGAGCGGATCAAGCCCCTGGTCAAGCGCAGCTTCCGTCCGGAGGTGATGGGCGGCCTGGGTGGCTTCGGCGCCCTGTTCGACCTGTCCAACAAGTACCGCGAGCCGGTGCTGGTGTCGGGCACCGACGGCGTGGGCACCAAGCTTAAGCTGGCCCACCAGCTGAACCGCCACGATACGATCGGCATCGACCTGGTCGCCATGTGCGTGAACGACGTGCTGGTGCAGGGCGCCGAGCCGCTGTTCTTCCTGGACTACTTCGCCACCGGCAAGCTGGACATCGATACCGCCGCCGCGGTGGTGGGCGGCATCGCCAATGGCTGCACCGAGGCCGGCTGCGCGCTGATCGGCGGCGAAACCGCCGAGATGCCCGACATGTACGCGCCGGGTGAGTACGACCTGGCCGGCTTCACCGTTGCTGCCGTCGAAAAGAGCGAGCTGAAGGACGGCGCCCATGTCGCCGAAGGCGACGTGCTGATCGGCATCGCCTCGTCCGGCCCGCACTCCAACGGCTACTCGCTGGTCCGTCGCATCTACGACCGCGCCGGCCGCCCGGCCGAGCTGGAGCTGGAAGGCGGGGTCAAGCTGGTCGATGCGCTGATGGCCCCCACCCGCCTGTACGTCAAGCCGATCCTGTCACTGCTGAAGTCGCACGGCGATGCCATCCATGGCATGGCCCACATCACCGGCGGCGGCCTGACCGAGAACATCATCCGCGTGGTGCCCGAGGGCCTCGGCCTGGACATCCAGGCCTCGTCGTGGACCCTGCCGCCGGTGTTCCAGTGGCTGCAGAAGGAAGGCGCGGTGGCCGACAGTGAAATGTGGCGCACCTTCAACTGCGGCATCGGCTTCGTGCTGATCGTCGCCCCGGACCAGCTGGAGGCCGTGTCCGCTGCGGTCAAGGCGCAGGGCCTGGAGCACTGGACGATTGGCCAGGTGGTCACCGCCCAGGGCGGCGAACGCGTCCACATCGCCTGATCCACCGGACAAAGGAACCCGCATGGACGCACCCCCTCCCTCGTCGACGCCGGTGCTGCCGCCGAACCCGGCCGTGCCGGTGTTCGGCCCGCAGGACGCCACCCAGCTGCGCCAGCTGGCGATCGGCCACTACGTGGTCGCCGGCCTGATGGCGGTGTTCTCGCTGATCTTCATCCTGCACATCGTGCTGGGCATCGCCATGCTGTCCGGCTCGCTGCCGATGAAGTCCGGCGGTGAACCGTCTTCGCCGGAAGAACAGCAGTTCGTCGGCTGGCTGTTCACCGTGATGGGCGTCTGCATCGTGCTCGGCGGGCTGACCCTGGCCGGCTTTGTCGCCTATGCCGGCCGCTGCCTGTCGCAGCAGCGCCGCTACCTGCTGTGCATGATCGTGGCCGGGCTGTCGTGCCTGTTCACCCCCATCGGCACCATCCTCGGCGTGTTCACCCTGGTCGTGCTGCTGCGCCCGCAGGTGAAGGCCGCCTTCGCTGGCCAGGCGGGTATGGCATGAACGATGGACTGAACCCACCGCCGCTGCCACGGCAGACCCTGGCGGACCTGCAGACCGCCAGCCACCTGCACAACCTGAAGATCCTGTTCTACGCACTGGCAGGCTTCCATTGGCTGGCAGCGCTGGTGTTCCTCGGTTTTGTCGGCATCGTCGCCTTCGAACGCGGCATGGATGACGGTGCCGTGCTGGCGACGGTGTACGGCGCGGTATCGCTGCTGGCCATCGGGCTGGGCGTCCTGCAGCTGCGCACCGCGCGGCTGCTTGGCCAGCGCAGCAATCTGGCCTGGTGTCGCGGCGCGGCCTGGGCCGCGGTGATGGCCGGCCCGCTGGGCATGGCGCTGACCGCCTACGCGGTGTATTTCCTGCGCAAGCCGGAGATCGCCGCACTGTTCGACCGCGGCGACCACGTCAGCGTCTGAGCTGGCAGGCGCATGTTCCATCCCTCTGCTGATCGCCCCGACATGTCCACGCCCGCTGCCCCCACGCTCGCCAGCAACCGCGCCACCCACTCCCTGTCAGGACCGAAAAAGGTCGCGCTGGCCACGGTGTTGTGCATATTCGCGGCAACCTGGATCCATCCGCTGTGGCCGCTCGAGCAGACCCTGCACAGCTCGCTGACCGTGATCGGCCTGTTCGCCCTGTGGTGGGTGGACCGGCGCTGGCAGCTGGGCAACGGTGCCTTCATCGCGATCTGCGGCTTCATCGCCATCCACTGCGTGGCCGCGCGCTGGCTGTATTCCAACGTGCCCTATGACGCCTGGCTGCAGTCGCTGCTGGGATGGTCGCCGGATGCCGCCTTTGGCTGGCAGCGCAACCACTTTGATCGCCTGATCCACTTCCTCTATGGCGTCTGCTTCACCCCGGCGTTGCTGCAGTTGGCGCGACAGTCCTGGCCTGCACTGCGGATCGGCCAGGCCTTCACCCTGGCGGTGATGGCAGTGATGTGTTCCAGCCTGGTGTATGAGTGGCTGGAATGGGGCATCGCCCTTGCCCTGTCGCCGGAAGCGGCCGAGGCCTACAACGGCCAGCAGGGCGACATGTGGGACGCGCATGCAGACATGCTGCTGGCGACCCTGGGCAGCCTGCTGCTGTGGCCGCTGGTGCGCCGGAGCGCGGGACGATGAGCATCTGCCGAATCGCCGTGCTGGCCTCCGGACGCGGCAGCAACCTGCAGGCCATTGTTGATGCCATCGCGGCAGGGCGACTGCAGGCCGAGATTGTCGGCGTGTTCTCCGACCGCCCCGATGCGACCGCACTGGAGCGGGTGCCAGCGGATCGACGCTGGGGGCATGCGCCGAAGGAGTTCAGCGATCGCGCCGCCTACGAGCAGGCGCTGGGTGATGCGCTGGCTGCATCCGCCCCGGACTGGATCGTCTGCGCCGGCTACATGCGTATCCTCGGTGCCGATTTCGTACAGCGGTTCAACGGCCGCCTGGTCAATATCCATCCCTCGCTGCTGCCGCTGCACAAGGGCCTGCACACCCATGCGCGGGCGCTTGAGGCCGGCGATAGCGAGCACGGCGCCAGCGTGCACCTGGTGGTGCCGGAACTGGATGCCGGCGCGGTGCTGGCGCAGGCCCGGGTTCCGGTGCTTGCCGGCGATGACGCGCAGACCCTGGCCGAACGCGTGCTCGCGGTGGAGCATCCGCTGCTGATCGCCACCCTGGAACTGCTGTGTGCAGGCCGCCTGGCTGAACGGGAAGGCCAGCCGACATTCGACGGTCACCCCCTGTTTAGCCCCTTGGCTCTAGATTCCGCCGGGAACCTGAACCGGTAACGCCCGTGCACACGCCCCGCTGACTGCGGGGCTGGCATCCTGCTCCCCTCCTGCGGTTCCTGTTGGCCATGAAGACCACGACCCTGCTGCGTACAACCCTGCTGCTGCCGCTTGCCGTCCTCGCCTGTGCGGGCTGGGGCCAGGCAACAGCGCCTGCTGCGCCGGCACCTGCCGAGGTGGCGCCGCCCGTGCTGCCGGCGCTGGCCTGGGAGCCGCCGCCGCTGCAGCCGTTCAGCGCGACCTACCAGGCCTTCTACAAGAGCAAGGAAGCGGGCGACGCGACCATGCAGGTCACCCACACCGGTGGCAACCAGTGGCGGGTGGACATGCAGGTGGTCGGCCGTCGCGGCTTTGCCAGCGTGCTCGGCCTGAACATCGAGCAGAGCACCGTGTTCGAGGAGCGCAATGGTGTGTACGCGCCGCTCAGCCAGAGCACGGTGCGCAAGGGCCTGTTCCTCGGCAAGAAGGCCGTCGGCACCTACAACTGGCAGGCCGGCACCGCGCAGTGGAGTGGCGACGTGGAAAAGAAGCGCGCACAGCCGATTCCACTGCAGGCCGGCGATCAGAGCGCCCTGCTGATCAACCTGGCGATCATGCGCGATGCCCGCCCTGGCGCGGCCATGCACTATCGCTACGTCGACATGGGCAAGGTGCGCCAGCACGATTACCAGGCCGCGCCACAGACCGAGAACGTCGAGGTCGGCGACCTGTCCTACAACGCGCTGCGGGTCTATCGGACCAACGGCGGCAACAACGAAACCATTCTCTGGATCGCCAACGGTGTCCCCACCCCGGTGCGCATCCTGCAACGCGAAGACGGCGAAGATCGCGTCGATCTGCGCCTGATCGAATACCAAGGAGTCTGAGCATGAACACCCTGACCCGCCCCCTGACCTGGATCGCTGCTGCCGCATTTTCGGTGGCCAGCCTGCCGGCCATGGCCCTGCAGCCGTTCAAGGCCGACTACCTGGCCAGCTACATGGGCATGCAGGCCAACGGCAGCATGACCCTGACCAGCGAAGGCAGCAACAAGTGGCGCTACAGCCTGCAGGTCAAGAACCAGCTGGCCGACCTGAGCCAGACCACCGTGTTCGAGGAGGTGCGCGGGCAGCTGCGCCCGCTCAGCAGCCAGGACCGCTCGGCGTTGCTGGTGAAGAAGCGCAATGTGCAGGCCAACTACAACTGGACCAGCAACCAGGCCACCTGGACCGGCGACATCAAGCCGGACCGCGCCGGACCGATCGCCCTGAAGGCCGGCGATATGGACGCCCTGCTGATCAACCTGGCCATTGCCCGCGACCTGGCTGCCGGCAAGCCGCTGACCTATCGCATGGTCGACGAAGGCCGGGTCAAGAACATGACCTACCGCGTGGTGGGCAAGGAATCGGTGACCGTGGGCGGCAAGAGCTACGAGGCCACCAAGGTCTCGCGCACCGACGGCAACAAGGAGCTGATCGCCTGGATCGTACCGGAGTTCCCGGTGCCGGCGCGCATGCTGCAGCGTGAAAGCGGTCGTGACGCGCTGGACCTGACCATCAAGGCGATGAACTGACCGGCGATCCGCGTCATCCACGCATGGCGTGGATCTACTTCACGTCCCAGTAGATCCACGCCATGCGTGGATGAATGTCCCAAAAAAACGCCCGCTTCCGCGGGCGTTTTTTTATTTCTTCGGCGTTTCCGCCGGCGCGAACTCGGTGCGGCAGTCCACCCGGATCTGCTCGTCCGTCGATCGGCGCACGAAGGTGCGGCAATGGCGGTTGCCGTCCTGGCTGTCGTTCACCGCCACCGCATAGAACGACTGGATGATCTCGTCACGGGTCACCGTGCCGTCGCCATTCCAGTCCATGTCCTTCTGCTCGATGCCCTTGGTGATGGCGATGTTGGCGTACCAGGCGTAGCCCAGCCACGCCAGCACGATCAGCACCAGCACCAGGAGCGCCTTGCGGCGACGGCTGAACTTGCCGCGCAGGATCATGCGGCCACGCGCCGGATGGTGGCGCCGAGCGAAGACAGCTTCTCTTCGATGTTCTCGTAGCCGCGATCAAGGTGGTAGATGCGATCGATGGTGGTATCGCCATCGGCCATCAGGCCGGCCAGGATCAGCGATGCCGATGCGCGCAGGTCGGTCGCCATCACCGGCGCACCGCTCAGGCGTTCGTGACCGCGCACGATCGCGGTGTGGCCTTCCACCTGCACGTCCGCGCCGAGGCGCAGCAGTTCGTTGACGTGCATGAAACGGTTCTCGAAGATCGTTTCGTTGATCACGCCCACGCCATCGGCCACGCAGTTGAGCGCCATGAACTGCGCCTGCATGTCGGTCGGGAACGCCGGGTACGGCGCGGTGGTCAGGTTGACCGCCTTCGGCCGCTTGCCGTGCATGTCCAGGGTGATGCTGTCTTCGCTGGTCTCGATGGTCGCGCCGGCTTCCACCAGCTTGGCCAGCACCGCGTCCATGGTGTTCGGGCGGGCGCGGTTGACGGTGACCTTGCCACCGGTCATCGCGGCGGCCACCAGGAAGGTGCCGGTTTCAATGCGGTCGGGCAGCACTTCATGGCGGCCACCGGACAGGCGCTCGACACCTTCGATGACCAGGCGGGCGGTGCCCAGGCCTTCGATCTTCGCGCCGAGTGCGATCAGGCAGTGCGCCAGATCGGTGACTTCCGGTTCCATCGCCGCGTTGTCGAGGATGGTGGTGCCTTCGGCCAGTACGGCAGCCATCAGCACGTTCTCGGTACCGGTCACGCTGACCATGTCGAAGGTGAAGTGACCCCCCTTCAGGCGCTTGGCGGTGGCCTTGATGAAGCCGTTCTCGACCACGATCTCGGCACCCAGTGCCTGCAGGCCCTTGATGTGCTGGTCGACCGGGCGCGAGCCGATCGCGCAGCCGCCGGGCAGCGACACTTCGGCCGCGCCGAAGCGGGCCAGCAGCGGGCCCAGCACCAGGATCGAGGCGCGCATGGTCCTGACCAGCTCATACGGCGCCACATGCTGGTTGACCGGACGCGGGTCGACCACGATCGCGCTGCCGCGCGACAGCGTGCCCTGGTCGATGGTCACTTTCGCGCCCAGTTCGCCCAGCAGCTTCACCGTGGTCACCACGTCATGCAGATGCGGCACGTTGGTGATCTCCACCGGCGCGTCGGCCAGCAGGGTCGCACACAGGATGGGGAGGACGGCGTTCTTGGCGCCGGAGATGCTTACTTCACCGTGCAGCGCAGCGCCGCCGGTCACAACGATCTTGGCCATGTATTGGGGATCTTCTGCGGTTCAGCCGGCTTCGGCCGGGGTCACGGTTTTCAATGCGAGCGCGTGGATCGCGCCGCCCATCAGGTCGCCCAGAGTGGCATACACCATCCGGTGGCGGGCCAGCGGCATCTTGCCGGCAAAGGCCTCGCTGACCACGGTCGCTTCGAAATGCACGCCATCGTCACCCTGCACGTCGGCGCGGGCGCCGGGCAGGCCGGTTTCGATCAGATTGCGGATGGTGTCGGCGTCCAACGGGCTTTCCTAATAAAATGTGCGTCCATTCTACTTCCGCTGCGTGGCGTCCGCATGGCCGAATCCCTGTTGCCCCCCCGTTCCGCCGACCCTGCTGCCCTGGTCGCCAGTGGCCGGCGCGTGTTCGAGATCGAACGGCAGGCGCTGGACGCCGTGGCCGACCGCCTCGGCGACGCCTTCCAGCAGGCCTGCCGGGCGATCCTGGGCAGCCGCGGCCGGGTGGTCGCCACCGGCATGGGCAAGTCCGGCCATGTCGCGCGCAAGATCGCCGCCACCCTGGCCTCCACCGGCACCCCGGCGTTCTACGTGCACCCGGGCGAGGCCGGCCACGGCGACCTGGGTATGATCACCGAGGACGACGTGGTGCTGGCCCTGTCCTATTCGGGTGAATCGGATGAGCTGCTGATGCTGCTGCCGGTGCTCAAGCGCCAGGGCAATGTGCTGATCGCCATGACCGGCCGGCCGCAGTCGAGCCTGGCCAGCGCCGCCGATTTCCACCTGGATGTGAGCGTGCCGGCCGAAGCCTGCCCGCTGGCGCTGGCGCCCACCTCCAGCACCACCGCCTCGCTGGCGATGGGCGACGCCCTGGCAGTGGCCCTGCTGGACGCGCGCGGCTTCACCGCCGACGATTTCGCCCGCTCGCACCCGGCCGGCAGCCTCGGCCGCCGATTGCTGCTGCACATCACCGACGTCATGCACACCGGCGAGGACCTGCCCAAGGTCGATGTCGGCGCCAGCCTCAGCGAGGCGCTGATGGAGATGAGCCGCAAGCGCCTGGGCATGACCGCCGTGGTCGACGACCAGGGCGTGCTGATCGGCCTGTTCACCGACGGCGACCTGCGCCGCGCGCTGGATACCGACCTGGACGTGCGCACCGCGAAGATTGCCGATGTGATGACCCGGCAACCGCGCACCATCAGCGCCGACAAGCTGGCGGTGGAGGCTGCGCGGCTGATGGAAACCCACAAGATCACCGGTCTGATCGTGGTCGACAGCCAGGGTCGCGCGGTCGGCGCCCTGAACATTCATGACCTGTTGCGGGCCCGGGTGGTTTAACCGACAGTCCGTAGACCCCATTCAGTCTGTACCAACGAGCCCGCAACCACCGAGTCCGATGCCCTGATGCCCTGGTCCCCCCTGCCCGCCTTCCCCGCCCACCTGCATGCCACTGCGGCCGGTATCCGCCTGGCCTGTTTCGACGTGGACGGCACCCTCACCGACGGTCGGCTGTACTACGACAAGGATGGCAACGAGAGCAAGGCGTACTTCGTGCAGGATGGCCTGGGCCTGAAACTGCTGCAGCAGCACGGTATCCACCCCGTGCTGATCACCGCGCGCAACAGCCAGTCCGCGCTCAAGCGCGGCGCCGACCTGGGCATCGACACCCAGATCGCCGTCGGCGACAAGCTGGCCAGCGTGCAGGCGCTGTGCGCGCAGCACGGCATCGGCCTGGAGCAGGTGGCCTTCATGGGTGACGACCTGCCGGACCTGGCGCCGCTGGGCGCGGTCGGCCTGGCCGTGGCCCCGGCCAATGCGCATCCGTGGATCGCCGAGCGCGTGCACTGGATCACCCGCGCCGACGGCGGCCGTGGTGCCGCGCGCGAGCTGTGCGATGTGCTGCTGGCCGCGCAGGGCCGCCTGGATGCCGTGCTGGCGAGGTTCGGCGCATGAATGCCCCCACCTTGAACTGGCGGATGATCCTCGGCGTGGGCCTGCTGCTGGCGGCCCTGCTGAGCAGCTGGGCCGCACTGCGCAACCGTGAAAAGGCACCTGTCGTTGAAGGCCAGGACGCCGGTGTGGACTACATCCTGCACGACTTCCAGATCGTCGCCCTGGACGAACACGGCAAGGAATCGACCACCCTGCGCGCGCCCCTGCTGGAACGCCAGCGTGGCGACCAGACGCTCAACATCACCACCCCGCTGTTCGAAATGCCCGACAAGGACGGCAAGCACTGGACGCTGCGCGCCGAGACCGGCTGGCTCAGTGCCAAGGGTGACGAGATGAAGCTGCGCGGCAACGTCGCCGGCGACAGCCCGGCCGATCCCGGCGTGGTCCCGACCACCTTCCGCACCGACCACCTGGACGTGTTCCCGAAGGACAACCGCGCCCGCACCGATGCCCTGGTGACCATGACCCGGCCGGGCATGGAGCAGTCCGGCGTCGGGTTCGAGGTGGATTCGAAGAACAACACGTATCATTTCCTCAGCCAGTCCAAGGGCCGTTACACGCCCAAGCGCTGATTCCGCCGCCCGCCCGCGACGTCTTCCCGACAGGCGCGAAGCAGGCAGCCCCCACCCGCAGCCCCCGGTCCCGCCGGAGGGCCACCACCGGTAGAACGGACCCCGATGAAGATTCCCTTTGCAGCCGTGCTCGCACTCAGTCTTCTTGTCCCCGCTGTCGCCTTTGCCAAGTCGACCGACCGCAATGAAGCGATGAACATTGATTCCGGCGCGCAGTCCGGCACCCTCACCGGTGACGGCAAGACCGTGCTGTCGGGCGGCGTGATCATCACCCAGGGCACGCTGGACCTGCGTTCGTCCGAGGCCGAGATCTACCTCAAGGGCGGCGAAGCCGTGCGTGCGGTGTTCACCGGCAAGCAGGCCAAGATGAAGCAGCAGCTCGACGATGGCAGCTGGATGGATGCGGTGGCCGACCGGATCGACTACGACATCACCACCGAGATCATCACCCTGACCGGCAACTACAAGGTCACCAGCGCGCGCGGCACCAATGCCGGCCAGCGCATGGTCTACAACACCCGCAGCGGTGAGATGAACTCCGGCGGCGACGGCAGCCGCGTGCGCACCGTGATTCCGCCGAAGAACAAGACGCCTGCGGCCGCCCCGGCTGCGGCGCCGGCGGGAGGCAAGAAGTAATGCTCGTCGCAACTGGCCTGCGCAAACGCTACAAGCAGCGCGAAGTCGTCAAGGACTTCGGGCTGACCCTGGACGCCGGCGAAGTGGTTGGCCTGCTGGGTCCCAACGGTGCCGGCAAGACCACCTGCTTCTACATGATCGTCGGCCTGGTCGGTGCCGATGCCGGCAGCATCGTGCTGGACGGCAAGGACATCACCGGCGACCCGATGTATACCCGCGCCAAGCAGGGTGTGGGTTACCTGCCGCAGGAACCGTCGGTGTTCCGCAAGCTGACCGTGGCAGACAACCTGCGCCTGGTGCTGGAACTGCGCGAGGACCTGGATTCGGCTGGCCGCGAGCGCGAACTGAACAGCCTGCTCGACGAACTGCAGCTGGGGCACGTGTCCGAACAGCTGGGCGCCAGCCTGTCCGGTGGTGAGCGCCGTCGTTGCGAGATCGCGCGTGCGCTGGCGGCGAAGCCGCGGCTGATCCTGCTCGACGAACCCTTCGCCGGTGTGGACCCGATCTCGGTCGGCGAAATCCAGCGCATCGTCACCCATCTCAAGCAGCGCGGCATCGGTGTGCTGATCACCGACCACAACGTGCGCGAGACCTTGGGAATCTGCGACCGCGCGTATATCCTCGCAGAGGGCACCGTACTGGCCCAGGGCTCGCCCGAGGCGATCCTGGACAACGCCGACGTGCGCCGCGTCTACCTTGGGGATTCCTTCAAGCTGTAACCGCGGCCGCCGGGCCCTCTCCCTTCCGTTCGGCACAGGCATGAAGACTCGGCTGCAGACATCGTTGGGACAGCAGCTGGTGCTTACGCCCCAGCTGCAGCAGGCGATCAAGCTGCTGCAGATGTCCACGACCGAGCTGGAGCTGGAAATCGCCCAGGCAGTGGAGAGCAATCCGCTGCTGGACTGGTCCGACAGCAACGACGAAGGCGCCGGTGTCGACAAGGAGGCCAGCAGCGACGACGCGGGCGCAGACAATGACGCCCCGCCCGACAATGCTGAAAGCAGTGGCGACGACTGGGCGCCCGCCGAGCTGGACTGGAGCAGTGGCGGCAGCGGCGGAAGTTTCGATGATGACGACGACAACGGCAGTGCTGCCGAACGCGTCGCCGAAACCGAAACCCTGGCCGACCACCTGCTGTGGCAGCTGCACCTGACCCACCTGTCCAACCGCGACCGCAGCATCGGCGCCGCGCTGATCGATTCGCTGGAAGACGATGGCTATCTGCGCGAGCCGCTCTCGGCCATCGCCGAAGCGCTGCTGCCGGCGATCCATGCCGGTGAAGACGAAATCCTGACCGTGCTGCACCAGATCCAGCGCTTCGACCCCGTTGGCGTGGCTGCACGCAGCCTCGGCGAATGCCTGCAGCTGCAGCTGGACGTGCTGCCTGCCGACACCCCGTGCCTGGCCCTGGCCCGGCAGGTCGCCGCAGGCCCACTGGAACAGCTGCCGCGCAGCGGCGTGACCGGCCTGGCCCAGCAGCTGAAGCAGCCGTTGGCCGAGGTCGAGACCGCCGTGGCCCTGCTGCGCTCGCTGGACCCTCGCCCCGGCACGCAGATCGCTCCGCTCGCCCAGGACACCTACGTGGTGCCGGACGTGGTCGTGTGGCGGCAGAACGGCATCTGGCGCGCCGCGCTGGCCGCCCATGCCGGCCCCAGGCTGGTGATCCACCGCGGGTACGAGCAGATGATCCGTCGCTGCGGTGACGCCGATGCCGGTTATCTGCGCGGCCAATTGCAGGAAGCGCGCTGGCTGCTGAAGGGCCTGCAGGCGCGTGGCGAGACGCTGCTGCGGGTGGTGCGCAGCCTGATCCAGCAGCAGGCGGGCTTCCTTGAATTCGGCGAACAGGCTCTGCGCCCGCTGACCCTGCGCGAGATCGCCGGCGAACTGGGCCTGCACGAATCCACCGTGTCGCGCGCGATCGCCCGCAAGCATGTGCGTACGCCACGCGGCACCCTGCCGCTGCGTGCCTTCTTCGCCTCGGGCATCGACACCGACGGCGGTGGCGAAGCGTCCAGCACCGCCATCCAGGCCATGATCCGGCGCCTGATCGATGACGAGAACCCACGCAAGCCGCTTTCTGACGCCAAGCTGGCTGACCTGCTCAAAACATCGGGAATCCCAGTAGCGCGGCGCACCGTGGCGAAGTATCGTGAGGCCATGAACATCTCCGCCTCGCACGAAAGAGTCAGAATCGTTTGACGCGCCGCCGCGCCCGGCGGAGAGGTTCATTGGCACATCCGATCAAAGGAGAAACCCGATGCGCATCGAAACGTTTGGCAAAGATGTCGAAGTCACCCCGGCCCTGCAGTCCTATGTGGAGGAGAAGCTGGCCCGGATCGGCAAACACTTCGACCAGCACTGCGAAGCGCGGGTGACCCTCAAGCTGCAGAAGACCGAGCACCACGTCGATGCCAGCCTCAATATTCCGGGTCAGACCCTGCACGCTGAAGCCAATGCGCAGACCATGTATGCCGCGATCGACCTGCTGGCGGACAAGCTTGACCGCCTGGTGATCAAGCACAAGGAGAAAAAACAGCAGCACGCACCGCTGCCGGTGGGCGACAATGGTGGCTGATCGCCACCGCTCCCCGCAGACATGCCCCTGACTGACCTCCTGGCGGCCGTGCAGACCCAGCTCTGCACGGCCACCGACCGCGACAGCGTCCTGCAGGCCGCGGCCGGATTGCTGGCCTGCCGCCAGGCCAATGCCGAACAGATCTATCTCAACCTGTGCCAGCGCGAAGCGCTGGGCAGTACCGCGATCGGTTACGGCATCGCCATCCCGCATGGTCGTGCGCCGACCATGGATCGACCCCGTGGCGCGCTGCTGCGTCTGCAGACTCCGGTCGATTTCGGTGGCGACGAGCCGGTGGACCTGGTGTTCGCCATGGCCGTTCCCGCCCACTACACCCATCAACACCTGATGCTGCTGTCCGAGCTGGCCGAGCTGTTTTCCGCGCCCTGCATCCGCCAGGCGCTGCGTGAGGCCGGTGATGCACGGGAGCTGCGCCAGGCCCTGGACCTGACCCCACCGGCGAGCGCCGCATGAATACCAGCATCACTGCCCGCGAACTGTTCGAACAGCAGCGTGAGCGGCTTGGCCTGCGTTGGGCAGCGGGAAAATCCGGTGAGAAGCGCGAGCTGGAGGCCGGCAACACGGTCTCGCGGCGCCCTTCGCTGGCCGGCTATCTCAATGCGATCTATCCCAACAAGGTGCAGATCCTCGGTACCGAGGAACTGTCCTGGCTGGACGCGCTGGAACCACGCCAGCGCTGGGAGACCATCGAAAAGATCATGCAGTCGCATCCGCTGGCGCTGGTGCTGACCCGCAACCAGCCCTGCCCGGAAGACCTGCGCGCGGCCGCCGATGAATCCGGCACGCCGCTGTGGCTCTCGCCCAAGCGCGGCCACGAGCTGCTCAACCACCTGTCCTACCACCTGGCCCGGACACTGGCGCCGCGGGTGATCCTGCACGGCGTGTTCATGGAAATCTACTCCATCGGCGTGCTGATCACCGGTGAAGCGGGATCGGGCAAGAGCGAGCTGGCCCTGGAACTGCTCAGCCGCGGTCACCGCTTGGTGGCCGACGACGCCCCCGAGTTCACCCAGATCGCCCCGGACGTGCTCGATGGCACCTGCCCGGAGCTGCTGCAGGACCTGCTGGAAGTGCGCGGCCTGGGTGTGCTCAACGTGCGCGAGATGTTCGGCGACACCGCTGTAAAGAAGAACAAGTACCTTCGGCTGATCGTCCACCTGACCAAGCCGATGACCGAACCCACCCCCCATGGTTACGAGCGCCTGACCGGCGACTCGGGTACGCGCCACGTGCTGGACCTGGACGTGCCGCTGATCACCCTGCCGGTGATGCCCGGCCGCAACCTGGCCGTTCTGACCGAGGCGGCCACCCGCCTGCACATTCTGCGTACCAAGGGTATCGACCCGGCGGCGATGTTCATCGCCCGCCACAGCAACCTGCTGGAACGGCGAACGCCCTGACCCCCTGTCCTTCGAAGAGCCCGTCCATGAGCACCGTCATTCCCACCGCCCCGACCCTGATCATCGTCAGTGGCCTGTCCGGCTCGGGTAAATCCGTCGCCCTGAAGACCTTCGAGGACCAGGACTATTACTGCACGGACAACCTGCCGATCCAGCTGCTGCCGGACTTCGTGCGCAATGTCCTGAGCCATCACGACGGTGCGGCAGTACGCCGGCTGGCGGTGGGCATCGATGTGCGCGGGCAGAGCGACCTGACCCAGCTGTCCAACTGGCGGCAGCTGGCCACCGATGCCGGGGTGGACGCCAAGGTGCTGTTTTTCGAAGCCAGCGATGAAACGGTGCTCAAGCGCTATGCCGATACCCGTCGCCGGCACCCGCTGAGTCAGCTCGGTCTGTCGCTGCCGGAAGCGATCGCCCGCGAGCGCGAGCTGATCGCGCCGCTGCGTCGCGAAGCCGATGCGGTGATCGATACCAGCGCGTTGAACGTGCATCAGCTGCGCCGCCGGATCATCACCGAATTCGCGATGGGCCATGCCACCCGCCTGTCGCTGCTGTTCGAATCGTTTGCCTACAAGCGTGGCGTGCCGGCCGAGGCCGACTTCGTGTTCGACGCGCGCGTGCTGCCCAACCCGCACTGGGATCCGGAACTGCGGGCGCTGAGCGGTCGCGAACCGGGTGTGCGCGATTACCTGGAAGCGCAGCCGGATGTGCAGCGCTACCTGGCGCAGCTGATGGATTTCCTGGATACGTGGCTGCCGAAGCTGGGGGATGGCACCCGCAGCTATGTGACGGTGGCCTTCGGTTGTACGGGGGGCAAGCACCGCTCGGTATTCCTGGCCGAACGCCTGGCGCGCCATGCGCGGGAGATGGGCTGGGAAGACGTGGCGACCTATCACCGCGAACAGGATTGAGGGGTGGATCGGCCGGGCTGCGCCCGGCCCCCGCAGAAACCACGGCAACGTCAACGGCAAGCGCCTGCATTTCGTGGGATGCGGGGCAGGTCAGCAAGCGGGGGACGCTGCAAGTACGTCCATGTAAGCTCGGTCGCCGCATCCATGCGGCTCACGCCCCCGCTTGCTGACCCGCCCCGCCTTCGACAGGTTCCCGCGATCTGTCGGGACGGCGTTCTCTGCTGCTGTTGGTGGGTGTCGACCTTGGTCGACACAGTAGATCCACGCCATGCGTGGATGAATCTCTGTCACGCACCGAAAAACGGATGCGGTCGGATCCCTTTTTCAACGAAAAAGGGCTCCGACCCGAGTAACGCTGAATACGGGACACAGTGCCCCTCTCCTGCTGCTATCGCCAATTCACCTTGACCTGTTAACGTGCAGTAATGACCTGTGGCATTCTCCTCGTAACACATCCTGGGGTCGGGATCGCCCTGCTTGAGGTGGCGACCCGGCTTCTGCGGCAGTTGCCGCTGAAAACCGAAGCTTTCGAAGTACCGTTCGACGCAGACCTGGATGCTCTGCTCCCGCTCGCCTCGGCCGCTCTGCGGCGGGTCGATGGGGGTGAGGGCGTGCTGATCCTGACCGACCTGTACGGCGCCAGCCCCGCCAACCTTGCCGGGCAGCTGGCCCGGTTGGGGACCCCGGTTCGCCGGGTGTCGGCGCTGAGCCTGCCGATGTTGCTGCGGGTGATGAATTATCCGGAACAGGGACTGGATCAACTGCCTGCCACTGCGGCGGCGGGCACCCGTAATGGAGCGATAGTCGACGATGCTTGAACGAGAACTCACTGTGAGCAACCGCCTAGGCCTGCATGCCCGGGCCACCGCCAAGCTGGTGCAGACCCTGGCGCCGTTCCGCTGCAACGTGACCATGGCCGCCAAAGGCCGTGAGATCAACGCCAAGAGCATCATGGGCGTGATGCTGCTGGCGGCTGGGCAAGGCACGCCGGTCACCATCCGCATCAACGGCGAAGACGAAGTGGCCGCGATGGACGCGGTGGTCGACCTGTTCGAGCGTCGCTTCGACGAGGACAACTGAGCGTGCCGCGCGCACGCGCCGGCCAAGCCCCCACCGGCCAACGGCCGGTACAGCTGCTGGCCGGACACGGCGCCGCCCGCGGTACGGCGATGGGCCGCGCCCGCGTGCGCCTGCCGCATGCACTGGAAGTAGCCGAACAGCGCGTCACCCCTTCCCAGGTTGAATCCGAGCTGGCACGCCTGCACCGCGCCGTGGACGCGGCGCGCACGGAAATGCACGAGCTGCGCCAGCGCCTGCATGGTGCGCTGAACCAGGAAGTGGGTGAATTCCTCGACCTGCATGCACTGCTGCTGGACGATCCCGAACTGCTGTTCGGCCTGGACGAACTGATCCGCAGTGGCCCCTACAGCGCCGGCTACGCATTGCGCCTGCAGCGCGACCGCCTGGCCAAAGTCTTCGATGGCATGGACGATGCCTATCTTAAGAGCCGCATGGATGACCTCGACCATGTGATCGGGCGCATCCATGCCTTCCTGCAGCCCGAGCGCCCGGCAGCGGTAAAGGGCCTGGCCGGTGAAATCCTGGTCTGCGACAACATCGCCCCTTCCGAGCTGGCCCAGCTGCAGTCGCACGGTGTCGTCGGCATCGTCACCAGCGCGGGCAGCGCGCTTTCGCACAGTGCGATCCTCGCCCGCAGCCTGCACCTGCCGTTGATCGTCAGCGTGCCGCAGCTGCTGAGCAAGGTGATCGACGGCGACGTGCTGATCATCGATGGCGCCGACGGCAGCATCACCGTCAACCCGCAGGCCGACAACCTGCGTGACTACCGCGCACGCCTGAAGGAGCACGCGCGCGAGCAGCGCGAGCTCGGCCGCCTGCGCAGCAAACCCAGCCGTACCCGCGACCAGGTCGACATCGCCCTGCTGGCCAATGCCGAATCGCTGGAAGATGTGACCCAGGCGCATGCGCTGGGCGCCCACGGCCTGGGCCTGTACCGCACCGAATTCCTGTTCCTGCAGCGCAACGAACTGCCGGACGAAGAAGAACAATTCCAGACCTACCGCGATGCGGCACTGGGCATGAGTGGCCGCCCGGTGACCATCCGTACCTTGGACCTGGGTGCAGACAAGGCCGACCGCACCGGCCTGACCCTGAGCAACGAGGAAAACCCGGCGCTGGGCCTGCGCGGCGTGCGCCTGTCGCTGGCCCGGCCCAAGGTGGCCGACACCCAGATGCGCGCGATCCTGCGCGCCTCGGCCTACGGCAAGCTGCGCGTACTGGTGCCCATGGTCAGCACCCGCGACGAACTGCTGGCGGTACGCCGGCGCATGCTGAAACTGGGCGAGCAGCTGCGCGCCGAGGGCCACATGGTGGCCGAGCATGTGCCACTGGGCGCGATGATCGAAGTGCCCGCCGCCGCGCTGGCGCTGGAGAGTTTCATCGACCTGGTCGACTTCCTGTCGATCGGCACCAACGATCTGGTGCAGTACCTGCTGGCCGCCGACCGCAACAACGAAGCACTGGGCGAACTGTATTCGCCACTGCACCCGGCCGTGCTGCGCCTGCTGCAGATGGTGATCGAGACCGGCGCGCGCCATCGCATTCCGGTGGCGGTATGTGGCGAGATCGCCGGCGACGCACGGATGACCCCGCTGCTGCTGGCGCTGGGCCTGACCGAGTTCAGCCTGCACCCGGGCACCTTGCTGGAAGTACGCCGGGCTGTCCGTGATGCCGACCTCGGTGCCCTGCGCGCCCGCGCACCGAAGCTGCTGGGCATGCGTGACCGCCGCGGCATCGAGCGCTGGCTGTCGTTGGTGGCGGACGCGTCCTGATTCCCGCGCTACGCGCTCGCCGGGCATGGCCCGGCGCTACCGCCGCGTGCCACCCTTGGTAGCGCCGGGCCATGCCCGGCGGAATGTGTGGGCCCCGGTGGCCGCAGGCCAGCGGGGTATGCGCTGAAACATCCCCTTGCGATAATGACGCGCTGAACACCCCTGTTGCCGCATCCTTGCCAGGATCGCGGCTTTTCTTATCCCCGCGGGAGCTGCGATGGCTGAGGCTGTACGCCACGACAAGACTGCGCGCCAGTTGCGGATGCTGTCCGACGCACTGGACAGCGGTCGGCTGGGCCCGGTACGCCGTCTGGTCAATACCCTGGCGCCGGCCGAGATCGGCAACCTGCTCGAATCGCTGCCACCGGGCAAACGCGAGATCGTCTGGGGTCTGGTCGATCCGGAAGACGACGGCGAGGTGCTGGTCCACGTCGGCGACGACGTGCGCGAGAGCCTGCTCGCGGACATGGACCCGGACGAGATCATCGCCGCGGTCGAAGACCTCGACATCGACGATCTGGCCGACCTGGTCGAAGACCTGCCGGACACGGTCATCGACGAAGTTCTCAAGTCGATGGACCGCGAGAACCGCGAGCGCCTGGAACAGGTGCTGTCCTACCCCGAGGACAGCGCCGGCCGCCTGATGAACCCGGACGTGGTGACGGTGCGCGCCGACGTCAATGTCGACGTGGTGCTGCGCTACCTGCGCCTGCGCGGCGAACTGCCCGACCATACCGATCACCTGTTCGTGGTCAGCCGCCGTCACCAGTATCTCGGCCGCGTGTCGCTGGCCTCGCTGGTGACCCATGAAGACACCACGCCGATCAACCGCCTGATCGACGATGAGCAGCCTGCCATCGATGTCGGCGAAAGCGACCAGGAAGTGGCACGGCAGTTCTCCGACCATGACTGGATCTCCGCGCCGGTAGTGGATGACAACAACATCCTGATCGGCCGCATCACCATCGATGACGTGGTCGACATCATCCGGGGCCAGGCCGAGCACCAGGCGCTGGGCGCCGCCGGCCTGGACGAGGACGAGGATCTGTTCAGCCCGGTCTGGCGCGCGATGCGGCGCCGCCTGATGTGGCTGTCGGTGAACCTGTGCACCGCGTTCCTGGCCTCCAGCGTGGTCGGCCACTTTGAAGGCACCATCGACAAGCTGGTCGCGCTGGCCGTGCTGATGCCGATCGTCGCCGGGCTCGGCGGCAATGCCGGCACCCAGGTGCTGGCGCTGATGGTGCGCGGCCTGGCGCTGGGCCAGGTCGGCAGTTCCAACGCACGCACGCTGCTGTGGAAGGAAGTGCGGGTCGCCCTGCTCAATGGCGTGGTGCTCGGCTCGGTACTGGGCCTGATCGTGCTCGCCTGGTTCCACTCGCCCGGACTCTCGGCGGTGATCGCCATCGCGCTGACCTGCAACCTGTTGTTCGCGGCACTGGCCGGCGTGCTGGTGCCCCTGGGCCTGAAGCGCTTCGGCTTCGATCCGGCTTTGGCCAGCGGCATCTTCCTGACCGCGGTGACCGATTCGATGGGCTTCTTCACCTTCCTCGGCCTGGCCACCATGGTCCTGCTGCACTGACTGGAACTGCCATGGCAACGACGATCGAAAACTATTTTGCGCCGGGTTGGCGCGACCAGCTGCATACCTGTGCGGCCTGCGAATGGAAAGGCAGTTCGCGGGCAATGGTGATGGAGCTGGACGAGGACGCCACCGAGTACGTGTGCCCGGTGTGCGAGAACCCGCTGCTGGTGGTGCTGCATCCGGACATGGCGCAGGTGCAGGCCGCAGCCGCAGGCGGCAATGCCGAGGCGCAGGAGCAGCTGCAGATCATCGCCAGCTTCCCGCGCCCGCAGTGATGCGGCGCACGATGCCGGGCTGGCCGCAGCGCACTACCATCGAAGCGACCTCGCCCTCATGGGAATCGCCATGCTTCGATCGTTCTCGCGCTGGCTGCCACTGCTGGCCCTGCTGATGATGACCGGGTGTGCCAGTACGCCGCCCGGTGCGCGCGGCCACTTCGAGGCACGCGCGGTGAAGGTGGACGGCGAGACTGCCTACTACCAGGTGTTCATTCCAGCCGAAACCGCGCGCGCGTCTGGGCCGCTGCCGGTGGTGCTGTTCCTGCACGGTTCCGGCGAGCGCGGCGGCGATGGCGTGAAGCAGACCCACGCAGGCCTGGGCCCGTACCTGCGTCGGCACGCCGCCGATTTCCCCGCACTGGCGGTGTTTCCGCAGGCACCCGGCCGAGAAGAATGGAGCGGCCGCAACAACCGTGTGGCGATCGCGGCACTGGACGCCACGATTGCAGAATTCGGCGCCGATCCGGCACGGCAGTACCTGACCGGGATGTCGATGGGCGGCTACGGCAGCTGGAACATCGCCCTGGACGATCCGCAGCGCTTTGCCGCGATCGTGCCGGTCTGCGGCGCGGTGCTGGCGCCGCGCGCGGTCCGCCCCACCCTGTTCGTCGAACAGGTGGCGCGTGAGACCGATCCCTACACGGTGATCGCCCAGCGCCTGCAGCGCACCCCGATCTGGATCTTCCACGGCGCGCTGGATGATGTGGTGCCGCCGGAGGATGATCGCCGGCTGCATGCCGCCTTCCAGACCGCAGGCGCGCGTGATGTGCGCTATACCGAGTACCCGGACGGCAACCACAACGCCTGGGATGCCACCTACGCCGATGCGGCGATGTGGGCGTGGTTGTTCCAGCAGAAGCGCTGAACTACAGCTCCTGCTTGAAAACCTCCGCGGTGGGTGCCGACCGTTGGTCGGCACTATCTCTCCGATCCCATATGTTCAATTGACTGGAACCTCCCTTCAACTTCCCATCGACACCACGCATGGGGATATTCACCAAGCTGCGCGGTCAGCCCTGCCCTGATCGGATTTCCCAACACGTACATTGCATGACGGAACAGAGATTCATCGGAGCGGATCGCGTGATCGTGATAGCTCGATTGCCAGAATCGTCCTGACCGGCCGGACATGCGGTTGATCCGCAATGCACTGCTCGATTTGAAGCGTTGCATGATGTAGTCCAGCGAGAACGCGCGGAGCTCCAAAAGCCAATGGATGTGGTCCGGCATGACCACATAGGCAAGTGAGTGCGTCAGACCTTCAGCATCAATGCGGCGGACCACGTCCATCACCACCTGCGCCGCAGTGGCATCGTCGAAGTAGCGTCGACGCCCTTGAGTGACGGTGGTCAGGATGTAGGATTGCCCGATCCGGGAATGGCGGCCAAGGCATAGGCGTGCACGGTTCATGGGCCCAAGCGTGTGCCTACCGGCAGTCCCCTTCTATCGGGCAACCCCTCCGATGCAGGTAGGGCTGTGGCCAATCAATGGTTGCGCCCAGCACCACGGGACTGATTGCTCTGCGCCGACCAACGGTCGGCCCTCACCGAGGCAGTTCAAGGTGCCCCCCCTTTGTGCCGACCAACGGTCGGCACCCACCCAATCGGGACGCGGGGGCTCAACCCAGCAGGGTTTCCAGCACGGCCATGCGTACGGCGACGCCGTTGGCGACCTGGCGCAGCACCCACGACTGCGGGCCGTCGGCCACGTCGTCGGTCACTTCCACGCCGCGGTTGATCGGGCCCGGATGCAGCACGGCTGCGTCCTTGCCGGCGCGGGCCAGGCGTGCGGTGTTCAGCCCGTACTGTGCGTGATACTGCTCCAGCGACGGCACCAGCCCTTCTTCCATGCGCTCACGCTGCAGGCGCAGCATCATCAGCGCGTCGACGCCTTCCAGCATCGCGTCGAAATCATCACCGACCACGCAGCCCTTCAGGGTGTCGTCGTCCGGCAGCAGCGACTGCGGGCCACACACGCGGATCTCGCCCACGCCCAGCGTACGCAGCGCATGCAGGTCGGTGCGGGCCACGCGCGAGTGCTTGACGTCGCCGACGATCACCACCTTCATCTTCGAGAAGTCCGGGCCCTTGGCCTGGCGCAGGGTCAGCATGTCCAGCAGGCCCTGGGTCGGGTGCGAGCTGCGGCCGTCGCCGGCATTGATCAGCGCGGTGCCCTCGCCCGCCACAGCGGCCAGCGCGGCCACGGCGCCGTCATCCGGGTGGCGTACGACGAAACCACGCACGCCCATCGCTTCCAGGTTCTTCAGCGTGTCGCACGCGGTTTCGCCCTTGCGCGTGGACGAGGTGGAGGCGTCGAAGTTGAGCACGTCCGCACCCAACCGCTGCGCCGCCAGATGGAACGAACTGCGGGTACGGGTGGAGGGTTCGAAGAACAAGGTGCACACCGCCGATCCGCCCAGCACGTGGCGCTTGTTGCCGACACGGCCGACCGCGGCATCGCGGATCTGGCCGGCGCGGTCGAGCAGTTGCACCAGGGTGTCGCGGGGCAGACCTTCAAGCGTCAACAGGTGGCGCAGGCGGCCGGAGTCATCGAGTTGCTGGGCGGTCATGGCGGGGTTCGTATCGTCAGGGAATGGGAATGGCGTCGTCCGGCGACGACAACCAGCGGTCGATGATCACCGCCGCAGCCACGGCATCGAGGGCGGCCGCATCGCGGCGGCGCTTGCGCCCTTCGGCGCGCTCGACGGCGAAGCGGCGGGCGGCCTCGACCGAGCTGGAACGCTCGTCGATCATCACCACCGGCAGTTTGAAACGTTCCCGCAGCTGGCGGGCAAAGCCCTGCGCGCGCTTGCGGTTGGGCTGGTCCTGGCCGTCCAGGGTCAGCGGATCGCCAACCACCAGGCCATCGGGCTTCCATTCCTTGAGCAGGCGTTCGATCGCCGCCCAGTCGGGACCATTGCCGTGCACATCGACCACGGCCACCGCGCGCGCATGCGCGGCGAACGCACTGCCGATCGCCACACCGATCCGGCGCGAGCCGACATCGAAGCCGAGCACGGTGCCATCGCGGCGGATGAGGGCCGGCTCAGACATGGCCGCTGTAATCGGTCAGCCGGAACAGATCGACGCCAATGCGCGAAGCGGCACCCTGCCAGCGCTGTTCCAGCGGCAGCTGGAACACCAGCTCGGCGTCGGCCGGCACGGTCAGCCAGCTGTTTTCGGACAGTTCGCTTTCCAGCTGGCCGGCACTCCAGCCCGCGCAGCCCAGGGTGACCACGGCATTGGCCGGGCCTTCGCCGCGCGCCATCGCCTCGAGGATGTCACGCGAGGTGGTCAGGTACAGGCCGTCACCGACGACGAGGCTGGAATCCCACGCGCGCGCATCGTCATGGATGACGAAGCCACGTTCGGGATGCACCGGCCCGCCATTGAGCACCGGACGCGCCTGCAGGACGCCATCGACGGTGGCGATGTCCATCTGCGCCAGCACTTCGCCCAGGGTGTACTCGGACGGCTGGTTGACCAGCACCCCCATTGCCCCGTTCTCGTCGTGCTGGCAGATCAGCGCAACGGTGCGGGCGAAGGTGGCGTCGATCAGCGACGGCAGCGCCACGAGCAGGTGATTGGCGAGGGAAGTCGGCGTTACTGGCATGGGCGTCATTCTAACCGCTGCGGCCGGATGCGGGCGCGAAGGGATGGGCTAGGATGGTGCTCTTGCAAGGAGGACGACCCGATGCAGCAGGACGCAACGCTGTCATGGCCCACCCGCAGCATGATCGTGTTGATCGCATTGCTGCAGGGGCTGATGCTTTTCGCCGCCCAGGAACTGGCCGATCAATGGCCGTTCCGGGACATTGGCTGGCGCTACTGCTGGTATGCCTGGGTATTGACCGTGCCCACCGCGGTGGCCTTGACGCTGGTTGATATGAAGACCTGGCGCCTGTGGCTGCACGCCGGCCTGGCCTCGGTGCTCGTCCTCGCGCTGGCCGCCTGGGCCGCCTGGAACCTGAGCGGAGAAACCGCGCTGTATGCCGCCGTGCTGCAGGTTCCGCTCTCGGTCTGCCTGGCCGTTGCCACGTTCATTGCGCTGCCGTGGTGGCAGTTCCGCCTGCATGCCGGACATTGGCGGGCCGACTACGGCGCACTGTTCGAACGTGCCTGGCAGAACGGACTCACGCTGGTGCTGGCGGCGGTGTTCACCGGCTTGACCTGGCTGCTGCTGTGGTTGTGGGCAGCGCTGTTCCGGATGGTCAAGGTCGACTTCTTCCACGAGCTGTTCGGCAGCGATGCCTTCATCGCCTTGGCCACCGGCATGCTGGCGGGCTTCGGCGTGCTGATCGGGCGCACCCAGCATCGCGCGATGCAGATCACCCGTCAGGTGCTGTTCGCCATCTGCCGCGGCCTGCTGCCGTTGCTGTCGTTCATCGCGGTGCTGTTCGTGCTGTCGCTGCCGTTCACCGGGCTGGCGCCGCTGTGGGCCACGCGCTCGGCCGCCAGCCTGCTGCTGGTACTGGCGGTGCTGCTGATCAGCCTCGCCAATGCGGTCTACCAGCACGACGACGGCACCCCGCCCTACCCGGCATGGCTGCGCCGGCTGGTCGAGGCCAGCCTGCTGGCATTGCCGATCTACGCCGGCCTGGCGCTGTACGCAATGACGCTGCGGGTCAGCCAGTACGGCTGGACCCTCTCGCGCTTCTGGGGCTTTGCGGTTGCGGTGCTGATCGCCGGCTATGCCATCGGCTACGCCTTCGCCGCGCTGCGCCGGCAGGGGCGTTGGCTGCATCGGCTTGAGCCGGTCAACCGCTGGATGTGCTGGACCGTGCTGGCCACGGCACTGCTGGCCATCTCGCCGGTGATCGACCCGGTGCGCATCACCCTGGCCAGCCAGATGAAGCGCCTGCGCGCCGATCCGGCATTGATGACCGCAGACGCGGCAAACCAGCTGCGTTTCGAGTTGGGCCGCCGTGGTGTGCAGGCGCTGCGCACGCTCCAGAAGGCACCGTCCTTGGCGGCCGACACCCGCGCCTCCAGCATCATCGTGCAGGCACTGGCCCGGCAGAAGCGCGAGTCGCGCTGGGACAACGACATCGACGATGGCGTGCGCGACTTGGCCGGCCTGAAGGCACGGATCGTGCAGGCCAAGGGCACCGCATCGCCAGCCGATGACTGGTGGCAGGCAGTACTGGACCGCCGCCTGAACGCGGGCGATTGCCTGGACGACGACAAGACCGGCAACAACCGCTGCGTCACCCTTCGCCGTGACCTGGACGGCGATGGCCAAGACGACGTGCTGCTGTGCATGACCAGTCTGTACAGCGGTCCGCGCTGCCAGCTGCACGTGCGTGAATCGGCTGGCTGGAGAAAGGAGGGTGATGTTTCCTTCCAGGACGTTGACCAGCGCACTTCGGACGAGGCCCCACAGGCCCTGCGCGATGGCCGCCTGACCGTGCAGCCGCCACGCTGGCCGACGCTGCTGCTTGACGGCGCGGCGGGCCAGCTGGAGATTGATCGCAGCAACGACCGCGCGGAGGCGGCCACACCATGAGCGGATACTGCCGCATCGCCCCGGGCCACCCGGTGCACGAGTACTACCACGCCAACGAATATGGTTTCCCGCAGCGCGATGAGCGCGAGCTGTTCGAGCGCCTGCTGCTGGAGATCAATCAGGCTGGCCTGAGCTGGGAAACCATCCTGAAGAAGCGCGAGGGGTTCCGCGCGGCCTATGACGCCTTCGACGTCGATCGCGTCGCCGCCTATGCCGAGCAGGACATCGAGCGCCTGCTGTCGGACCCCGGCATCATCCGCAACCGCTTGAAGGTGCTGGCGGCGATCCACAACGCGCAGGTGATCCAGCAGCTGCGCCAGAGCCACGGCAGCTTCGCCGCGTGGCTGGACGCGCATCACCCTCGCAGCAAGGCCGACTGGGTGAAGCTGTTCAAGAAGACGTTCCGCTTCACCGGCGGCGAGATCACCGGCGAGTTCCTGATGAGCCTGGGCTACCTGCCGGGCGCGCATGCCGAGGACTGCCCGGTGCATGCCACGCTGCTGAAGCTGGCGCCACCGTGGGTGCAGTCATCGCCCCGCTAATGCCGGCGACTGGCCGGCATTGCCCTTGAGCCGTCAGACGCCCATGTAGCGGCCCGGGCGGTGGTTGAACATCAGCACCAGGCTGAGCACCACCGCACCGATGGCCGAGTACATCACCTTCGACGGCGACAGCACGAAGAATGCGGCCACCATCAGGCATGCATCGAAGGACATCTGCACCTTGCCGGCACTCCAGCCGCGGGTGCGCTGCAGGTACACCGCCAGGATGCCGATGCCGCCGAGGCTGGCGCGATGGCGGATGAAGAACAGGATGCCCAGGCCGGACAGCGCGCCACCGACCAGCGCCGAGTACAACGGCGCGATATGCGAGAAGTCGGCCCAGCGCGGCAGGATGTCGGTCAGCAGGCCGCAGGCGGTGACCGCCGCGAACGTCTTCAGGGTGAATTCCCATCCCATGCGGCGCACGGCCACCCAGTAGAACGGCAGGTTGACCAGCACGAACACCAGGCCGAAGTTCCAGCCCATGGCGTAGTGCAGCAGGAAGGCCATGCCGGCCATGCCGCCGATCATCAGCCCGCCCTTGGCGAAGATGGCCAGGCCCAGCGAGGCCACCAGCATCGCCAGCACCATGCCCTGCACGTCCTCGGCGACCGAGTGGCGCAGTGCCTTCTCGTCGGCGGGGGTGCCGGCAACATCGGGCGGCGGGGTCAGCGGACCAGCGGTGACCAGGTGGCCGTCAGCGTCGTCGCACGGCGCCGGGCCATGGGATTGGAGGGACATACAGGTGGGGGCACTACGGGTGGGGAGCGGTATTAGACACGATCTGCATGACAGTTGCAGATGAAATCGTTCAGTTGGGAGTTCCGGCGAACGGCGCAGCCCCTCGTGGCTGGGCGGCATACTGCCTCCAAATCTGGCAGTGGGCCGGGCGGGTGGGCTGTGCAGGGGGCGCTGCAAGTACGTCCATGTAAGCTCGGTCGCCGCATCCATGCGGCTCACGCCCCTGCACAGCCCACCCGCCCGGCCTTGGACAATTTCCGTGCGCGTCCAGCCACGTAATGAGAAAAGAAGAGCAGAAGCGCGTCGCTGCGCTCGGTGGAGCGGTTGTCTCAGCGCTGGGTGGCCAGGTGGTGGGCGACCAGGGCATTTGCGTGGCCATGGCCCAGCCCATGCTCGGATTTCAGGAAGCTGACCAGCTCCATGTGCCTCAGCCCTGGCCGTTTGGCCAGCAGCCCCAGCCAAAGCGCCACCGGCTGCCCGTAGGTCTTCTCGATGGAAGGAAAGTAGGACGCCGGGCCCTTGGGTTTGCTGTCGCTGCTCATGTGCTGCTCCCTGTTGTTTGGAAAGTACCCATTCGACGAACCACGGAACCACAAATCGACATGGCGGATTTACAAACCAGTACCGGCACAACCCGGCACCTATCCACGCATGGCGTGGATCTACGTGTCGACCAAGGTCGACACCTACCAACCGCCTCGGGAACCTGTCGACGGCGGGCGCCGGGCGCAGCCCGGCCGTATCATCCCCCTCATGCCGCGTGAAAACCTCAACGACCTGCAAG
Organism: Stenotrophomonas sp. 82F1; assembly: GCF_056861525.1. Taxonomy (NCBI): domain Bacteria; kingdom Pseudomonadati; phylum Pseudomonadota; class Gammaproteobacteria; order Lysobacterales; family Lysobacteraceae; genus Stenotrophomonas; species Stenotrophomonas sp. 82F1. The sequence continues at coordinate 123,852 of NZ_JBSPUD010000007.1, read as the reverse complement.
CCTTCGTCCACGTCGCCCGCGAAGGCAGCTTCACCAAGGCCGCCGCCCAGTTGGGCGTGTCCCAGTCCGCCCTCAGCCATGCCATGCGTGGGCTGGAAGAACGGCTGGGCGTGCGCCTGCTGACCCGCACCACCCGCAGCGTCGCCACCACCGAGGCCGGTGCCCGTCTGCTGGAGACCCTGGCCCCGCGCCTGGCCGAGATCGAAGACGAACTGGCCGCACTGGCCGAATACCGCGAGCGACCCGCAGGTACCATCCGCATCAATGCCACCGGCCACGCCGCCGAATACCTGGCCTGGCCAAGGCTGCAGCCGCTGCTGCAGCAGTACCCGGACCTGAAGGTCGAGCTGACCACCGATTACGGCCTGGCCGACATCGTCGCCGAGCGCTATGACATCGGCATCCGTCTCGGTGAGCGCCTGGCACGCGACATGGTGGCGCTGCCGATCAGCCCGCCGCTGCGCATGCGCGTGGTGGGCGCGCCGTCGTACTTCCGCCAGCACGTGGCGCCGGTGCATCCGCACGATCTGGCCGGGCACAACTGCATCACCCTGCGCCTGCCCACCCATGGCGGCCTGATGCCGTGGGATTTCGGCCAGGACGGCAACGAGCTGAGCATCCGCGTCTCTGGCCAGTGGACCTTCAACACCATGGGCATGACGCGGGCAGCAGCGCTGGCTGGCAGTGGCCTGGCCTGGCTGCCCGAGGACCAGGTGCAGGTGGCCCTGCAGGAGGGCCAGCTGCAATCAACACTGGATGACTGGTGCCCGCACTTCGACGGCTACTACGCGTACTACCCGTCGCGCCGGCATGTCACCGTGGCGATGCGCACGGTGCTTGATGCGCTGCGTGGGCCGATGATGGATTGAGGAGTGCGGACCAACGGTCCGCACCCACCACAGGCCGAGAGTCCGCACCCACCACAGAACGCACCCACTGCGATCAGCCCTTGGCCTGTGCCGCACGCTGCGCGTTATAGCGCTCGCCAACGATGGCGATCTCCTGCAGCGTCTGCGCGATGCGCTCCAGCTCGGCCGGCGACAGCTGCAGTTCGGCGGCGGCCAGGTTCTCTTCCAGCCGATGGATCTTGGTCGTACCCGGAATCGGCACGATCCACGGTGCCTGCGCCAGCAGCCAGGCCAGCGCGACCTGTGCCGGGGTGGCACCCCGCGCCGCCGCGATCGTGGTGATGCGATCAACCAGCGCTTGATTGGCGCGGCGTGCTTCCACTTCGAAGCGGGGCACGGTGTTGCGGAAATCGTTGTCGGCGAAAGTGGTGTCGGCGTTGATCGCGCCGGTCAGGAAGCCGCGACCCAGCGGACTGAACGGGACGAAGCCGATGCCCAGTTCCTGCAGCGCCGGCAGCAGTTCGCGTTCCGGCTCACGCCACCACAGCGAGTACTCGCTCTGCACTGCAGCCACCGGCTGCACGGCATGGGCGCGACGCACCGTGGCGGCACTGGCTTCGGACAAACCGAAGTGGCGCACTTTGCCCTCGGCGATCAGGTCACGCACGGTACCGGCGACGTCCTCGATCGGCACGTTCGGATCAACGCGGTGCTGGTAGAACAGGTCGATATGGTCCGTGCGCAGACGCTTGAGGCTGGCTTCGGCCACTGCGCGGATGTTCTCCGGGCGACTGTCCAGGCCGGTGTCGACCTGTGCGTCCTTGAAGCCGAACTTGGTGGCGATCACCAGCTTGTCGCGGTGCGGTGCCAGCGCTTTGCCGAGCAGATCTTCGTTGGTATACGGCCCATAGACTTCGGCCGTGTCGAAGAAGGTCACCCCGCGTTCGACCGCCGCATGCAGCAGGGCGATGCCCTGGCTCTGCTCGACGGCGGGACCATAGCCGTGGCTCAGGCCCATGCAGCCCAGGCCCAGGGCGGAGACTTTCAGGCCGCTGCGGCCGAGTTCACGTGTCTGCATCGTCGTGCTCCAGTAGGGGAGCGATGACGATACGCCTGCAGGGCCGGCGGATTGAACGACATGGATGGCAGTCGGTCATGACTGGATTTCATGAATGCCGTCGTGCCACACACAATCCGGCATCCGCTGGTCGAGGTACCTACGCGACCTTGGACGGCAGCTGATAACGCACTTTGGTGCCCTCCAGCGTGATCCATTTCTTCTGCTGGAGTTGCTGAATGAGCGCAGTGACATCCTTTGCCGGCAGTGCTTTCTGAAACAGGCTGTGGATCGCACAGGTGAGCGACTTCATTGAAGCCGGCCGCGCCTTGCCCTGCTTCACCAACACCGCATGTACGCGCTGCAGACGCGCATCGACGCCCAGTGCTGGCGGCTTGGGCTTCGATACGATCGGCGCCGGAGCCTTGGCCGGAGCCCGCTGCGTGCCACGGAGCATCGGCAGATCGGCCACGGAAGCGCACCGCAAGACGTTGAGATGACGCGATTGCAGGTGCGCAACCAGCGGATCGAAGCCGGTGTCCCTCGAAACGATCTGGAAGAAGGCGCTGGGATCGGCTGCCGCCATTTCGCCAATGTAGAAGGCTATATGGAAATCCAGCGCGTTGGACCCGCTCCCATTGCAACGCACATAGCGGCCGTTGCTGCCCAATGCCTGGACTGCCTCGGCGACATCCATGCTGATCCGCGACTGCGATGCGCCAACAAAAATCAGCACGGTGAAACCAGGGGCAACCAACTCCCTGAGAGACGGAGGCTGCACATTCTCGTAATCGATGAGGACAACATTGCGAGCAAGCGGCATATCCATATGCACCCCATTTACGAGAGTCAACCAGCGGCAGCGGCCCCTCACCGGACCTCTGAAATCTCCACCCCATCCAGCCCCTGCGACAGGGTACGGGCATCGCCGCCCTGGCTGAGCTTGATGCGCAGGCGCACTTCGTTCTGCGAATCGGCGTAGCGCAGTGCGTCCTCGTAGCTGATCTCACCGGCCTGGTACAGCTCGAACAGGCTCTGGTCGAAGGTCTTCATGCCGAGCTGGACCGAATCTTTCATCAGCTCCTTCAACTTGTGGATCTCGCCGTCGCGGATGTAATCCTGCACCAGCGGCGTGCCCAGCAGGATCTCCATCGCGACCTTGCGCGAGCGGCCATCCGGCGACGGAATCAACTGCTGCGCGACCACGCCCTTGAGGTTCAGCGACAGATCCATCAGCAGCTGGTTGCGGCGATCTTCCGGGAAGAAGTTGACGATGCGGTCCATCGCCTGGTTGGCGTTGTTGGCGTGCAGTGTGCACAGCACCAGGTGGCCGGTTTCGGCGAAGGCGATGGCGTGGTCCATGCCCTCGCGGGTACGCACCTCGCCGATCATGATCACGTCCGGGGCCTGGCGCAGGGTGTTCTTCAGCGCGGCTTCCCAGCTGTCGGTATCGATGCCGACTTCGCGCTGGGTGATGATGCAGCCCTCGTGCTTGTGCACGAATTCGATCGGGTCTTCGATGGTGATGATGTGCCCGGTCGAATTCTGGTTGCGGTAGCCGATCATCGCGGCCAGCGACGTGGATTTACCGGTACCGGTAGCGCCGACGAACAGGATGATGCCGCGCTTGGTCATCGCCAGCGTCTTGATGATCGGCGGCAGACTCAGCTCTTCCACGGTCGGGATGCGCGTCTCGATGCGACGCAGCACCATGCCGACCTGGTTGCGCTGGTAGAAGCAGCTCACACGGAAGCGGCCGACACCGGACAGGCCGATGGCGAAGTTGCATTCGTGGGTCTTTTCGAATTCCTCGCGCTGCGCCGGCGTCATCACGTTCAGCACCAGGTCGCGGCTCTGCTGCGGGGTCAGCGGAGTCTGGGTGATCGGCGAGATCTTGCCGTTGACCTTGATCGCCGGCGGCATGCCAGCGGTGATGAACAGGTCCGAGGCGCGCTGGTGCGCCATCAGCTTGAGGAACGAGGTGAAATCGATGGTGGTCGCGGTGGTGTTCACGGCGGGCTCCCAATGGGGCATGTACCAGGAATCGGTCGGTGGAGGAAACAGCGCGGGGCCGATGGCGTAGTGCTGCGCCCTGCCCCGCCATTGCCTCGCCTTACTCGAACAGACGCTTGTCCTTGGCGTATTCGCGGGCCTGGTTGCGGGTGATCAGGCTGCGCTTGACCAGGTCCTGCAGGTGCTGGTCAAGGGTCATCATGCCGTACTGCTGACCGGTCTGGATGGCCGAATACATCTGCGCTACCTTGTCTTCGCGGATCAGGTTGCGGATGGCCGGGGTGCCGACCATGATTTCCCACGCGGCGGTACGACCGCCACCGACCTTCTTCAGCAGCGCCTGCGAAATGACCGCGCGCAGTGATTCGGACAGCATCGAGCGCACCATCGGCTTTTCGCCGGCCGGGAACACGTCGATGATGCGGTCGATGGTCTTGGCCGCCGAACTGGTGTGCAGGGTGCCGAACACCAGGTGGCCGGTTTCCGCCGCGGTGAGCGCCAGGCGGATGGTTTCCAGGTCGCGCAGTTCGCCGACCAGGATGATGTCCGGGTCTTCGCGCAGTGCCGAGCGCAGCGCCTCGTTGAAGCCGTGCGTATCGCGATGCACTTCGCGCTGGTTGATCAGGCACTTCTGCGAGGTGTGCACGAATTCGATCGGATCCTCGACAGTGAGGATGTGGCCGTATTCGTTCTTGTTGATGTAGTCGATCATCGCCGCCAGCGTGGTCGACTTGCCCGAACCGGTCGGGCCGGTCACCAGGATCAGACCCTGCGGCTGCTGGATCACCTCGCGGAACAGCGGCGGGCAGGCCAGGTCTTCCAAGGTCAGCACTTCGGACGGAATGGTACGGAACACCGCACCGGCGCCACGGTTCTGGTTGAACGCATTGACACGGAAGCGCGCCAGCGACGGGATCTCGAAGGAGAAGTCGACTTCGAGGAATTCCTCGTAATCGCGGCGCTGCTTGTCGGACATGATGTCGTACACCAGCGCATGGACCTGCTTGTGGTCCAGGGCTGGAATGTTGATCCGGCGAACATCGCCGTCCACGCGGATCATCGGCGGCAGGCCTGCAGACAGATGCAGGTCGGACGCTTTGTTCTTTACGGAAAACGCCAACAGCTCGGCGATATCCATGAGCGGCTACTCCCCAATAACGGCTTCGACTGGAAGGATCTTTCCCCGGGCGGCAGTATAGCCTCCTGATTGAACGGAACGCGTTACGTGGCCACTCCCCTGCCCCAGATCCTGAGCAACCTGCACAACGCCGCCGATGCCGCCGGGCGGCCACCGCCGCGCCTGGTGGCGGTGTCCAAGACCCAGCCGGCCGAGGCTGTCGCGGCCCTTGCCGCGCAGGGCCAGACCGCCTTCGGCGAGAACTACGTGCAGGAAGCGCTGGCCAAGATGCAGGAACTGCAGCAGCTGGGCCTGGAATGGCATCTGATCGGCCACCTGCAGTCGAACAAGGCCGAGCCGGTGGCCACGCACTTCGACTGGGTGCAGAGCGTGGACCGGCCCAAGCTGGTCACCGCCCTGGCCCGCTACCGCCCCGCTGAACGTGGCCCGCTGAACGTGCTCATCCAGGTCAACATCGATGACGAATCGAGCAAGCACGGCTGCGTGCCGGAGGACGTGGAGGCACTGGCCGCAGCCATCGCCGCCGAACCCAAGCTGCGCTTGCGTGGCCTGATGGCGATTCCTGCGCCGTGGCCCGAAGCCGAGCGCCGACGCGATGCGTTCGTGCGCATGCGCACACTTTTCGAGGCGCTGGCGGCCCGTCATCCGCAGGTGGACACCCTGTCGATGGGCATGAGCAGCGACTACGCTGACGCCATTGCCGAAGGTGCCACCCTGGTGCGCATCGGCACCGCCCTGTTCGGCGCGCGTCCGCGCCCGGCCTGATTCCAAGGAGATTCCCATGGCAGCTGATTCCATCACCTTCATCGGCGGCGGCAACATGGCCCGCAGCCTGATCGCTGGCCTGATCCGGCAGGGCGTGCCGGCCACGCACATCCACGTGGCCGAACCGGTGGCCGGACTGCGGGAAGCACTGGCTGCCGACTTCGGCGTGCAGACCCATGACAACGCGGCCGACGCGGCGGCACACGGCGACACCTGGCTGCTGGCAGTGAAACCGCAGGTGCTGCGCGATGTCTGCCAGTCACTGCAGGGGCTGGCGCAGGCGAAGAAGCCCTTGCTGATCTCGATCGCCGCCGGCATCACCAGCGCGCAGCTGCAGCGCTGGTTGGGAGGCTCGCTGCCGGTGGTGCGCGCGATGCCCAACACCCCCGCCCTGCTCGGTGCCGGTGTCACCGGCCTGTATGCAACGTCGTCGGTGGATGCGCAGCAGCACGCGCAGGCCGAACGTGTGCTGGCCAGCGCGGGACGCACGGTGTGGATCGACGACGAAGCGCAGATGGATTCGGTCACCGCCGTATCCGGTAGTGGCCCGGCCTATGTGTTCCTGCTGGCCGAAGCGATGGAAGCGGCGGGGATCGCACAGGGCCTGCCTGCAGAGGCGGCGCGCACGCTGGTGGTGCAGACGCTGCTGGGCGCCTCGCGCATGCTGGACGAAGCGGGTGAAAGCCCGGCCGAACTGCGTCGCCGGGTGACCTCGCCCAATGGCACCACGCAGGCGGCAATCGAGAGCTTCCAGGCAGGCGGGTTTGAAGCGCTGGTGGAAAAGGCACTGCGTGCGGCGCAGGTGCGCGGGCAGGAACTGTCAGCGGCCAATGATTGAAACAGGTGTGCCGAGCAACGGTCGGCACCCACCGCCATCCACGCATGGCGTGGATCTACTGACACCTGTCGCCGCTGGAATGCATGGTGCTCTTCAGTAGATCCACGCCATGCGTGGATGCTCATTGCCCCAATGTGGCCATGACGAAATCGACGAAACACTGCAACCGCGGTCGAGGTCGACGATCGGGCAGATAGATCAGGTGCATCGGCCGTGGCTCGGGCAGATGATCGCGCAATAGTGGCTTCAATCGTCCTGCCGCGATTTCACCGGCAAGCAGCGCGGTCGGCTGCAGCACCAGGCCCGCACCCGCCACGGCTGCTTCACGCAGCGCGTAACCGTCATTGCTGGTCAGCCGCGCTTCCCAGTCCACCTGTTCGCCGTTGGCCAACTGCCAACCGTGACCACCGCGCCAGGCCAGGTGGCTCAGGCAATCATGTCCTTCAAGATCGGCAGGCGTGCGCGGCGTGCCGCGGCGGCGCAGGTACGACGGTGATGCGCACAGGCTCATCGCGTACGGCGGCAGCGGCCGCGCCACCAGTTCCTGCGACGGCAGTGGACCGACGCGGATCGCTGCATCGAAGCCATCCTCGATCAGGTCGATGCGGCGATTGCTCAGGTCCAGTTCGAGGTTCAGCAGCGGCTGTGCCCGCAGCAGTTCGGCCAGCAGCGGTGCGAGTACACAGCTGCCCCAGGTGGTCGGCGCACTGACCCGCAACAGTCCGCGTGGCTGCACCTGCAGCCCGGCCACGTCCGCCTCGGCCTGCTGCACCTGTTCCAGCACCTGCCGGCACCCGGCCAGATAGGCGTTGCCGGCCTCGGTCAGGCGTTGGCGCCGGGTGTTCCGCTGCAGCAGCGCGGTGCCCAGGTGCGTTTCCAGCTGCTGGATGTACTTGCCGACCATCACCGCCGAGACCTGCAGCTGGCTGGCGGCGGCGGAAAAACTGCCGTGTTCGGCCACGGCGACGAAGGCCTGCATGCAGCGCAAGGTATCCATTGCAAACCCATGGTTAGGAATATGCGAATCATACGCCCCTTACCAAACTACCCAGTGACGGCGCAGACTGCGTCCATTCCCTCTCGCAAGGAGCTGTCATGAAGATTCTTCTCGTCGGTGCCAGCGGCACCCTCGGCCAGGCCGTTGCCCGCCACCTGGGCCAGCAGCACGACATCCTCGCTGCCGGCCGCCGCAGCGGCAGCCTGCGCGTGGACCTCACCGACGACGCCAGCGTGCGCGAGCTGTTCGCGCAGACCGGCCCGGTCGATGCAGTGATCTCCACCACCGGCAAGCTGCATTTCGGCCCGCTGCAGCAGATGACACCCGAACAGTTCAACGTCGGCCTGCAGGACAAACTGCTCGGTCAGGTGCGCCTTGCACTGGCCGCGCAGCACCATCTCAACGTGGGCGGTTCGATCACCCTGACCAGTGGCATCGTCAGCGCGCAGCCGATCCGCGATGGTGCCAACGCCACCGCCGTCAACCATGCGCTGGAAGGTTTCGTGCGCGCGGCGGCGCTGGAACTACTGCCGCGCGGGCTGCGCATCAACGTGGTCAGCCCGAACGTGCTGGTGGAATCGATGGAAGCCTACGCTCCGTACTTCCCCGGCTTTGAAGCAGTCACCGCACAGCGCGCGGCGCTGGCCTTCCAGCGCGCGGTGGAAGGCATCCAGAGCGGCGAAACGATCACGGTCTGGTGACGGGCGTGCCGACCAGGGTCGGCACCCACCAGCACGGTCAGCCCCAGCGCATCGGGCCGTCGCCGCGCTCGCCGAGCACATCATCCGGGTTGGCCAGGCGGCAACGCTTCAGTGACAGGCAGCCGCAGCCGATGCAGCCGGTCAGCTCGTCGCGCAGCAGCTGCAGCGTGTGGATGCGTTCCTCCAGTTCCACCTGCCAACGTGCCGACAGCTTGGCCCAGTCGGCCTTGGTCGGCGCCCGTCCCTGCGGCAGGCTCTCGAACGCACGCGCCACCGCTTCCAGCGGCATGCCCACGCGTTGCGCCACGCGGATCACCGCCAGCCGCCGCAGCACGTCGCGGGCGTAGCGGCGCTGGTTGCCCGATGTGCGCAGGCTGCTGATCAACCCCTTGCGCTCGTAGAAATGCAGCGCAGAGACCGCCACGCCACTGCGGCGGGCGACATCGCCGACGCTCATGTCCTGTGCCAGCATCGATTGACCTCAACTTTGGTTGAGGTGGCATGCTGCTACCATCGCCGCCAGATGACAAGCGCGGCCCGTCCGCCACCCGCAGGAACCCGATGCCCTCCCCCGCTGCCACGGCCCATCCGGTCGACTCCTCCATCCTGTCCGCGCGCTACCGCGCCACCACCGCGGGCATGGTCGCCCTGGTCTGCCTGCATGCCTTCGAGGCGCTGGCGGTAGCCGCCGCGATGCCCACCGTGGCCGAGGCACTGGACGGCCTGCGCCTGTATGCGCTTGCCTTCGGTGGCACCTTGGCCACCAGCGTGATCGGCATGACCCTGGCCGGCCGCTGGGCCGACCGCCACGGGCCGGCACGGCCGCTGTGGTGGGGCCTGGCCTGCTTCGTGCTGGGCCTGCTGCTGGCCGGCTTCGCGATGCGCATGGGCATGCTGGTGGCCGGCCGTCTGCTGCAGGGCCTCGGCGCCGGTGCCATCTCGGTCTCGCTGTATGTGATGGTCGGCCGCACCTATCCCGAGCATCTGCGGCCGAAGGTATTCGCCGCGTTCTCTGCCGGTTGGGTGGTGCCCTCGATGATCGGCCCAGCACTGAGCGGGGTAATCGTGCAGCACCTGGGCTGGCGCTGGGTGTTTCTGGCGGTGCCGCTGCTGGCGATACCGGCCGGTCTGCTGCTGCGACCGGCGCTGGCGCGCATGCAGGCTGCAGCGACCGGTGTTGCCGATGATGGCCGCGGCAGCATCGTGCGCTGGGCCACCGGCGCGTCCCTTGCTGCCCTGCTGCTGTATCTGGGTGGGCAGCAACAGGGCGTGCCGGCGCTGCTGTGCATCGGCGTGGCGATGCTGGCGCTGTTGTTCTGCGTACATCGCCTGTTGCCCGCCGGCACCCTGCGCCTGCGCCGCGGCCTGCCCAGCGTGATCGCATTGCGCGGTGTGGCCGCTGCTGCATTCTTCGCCTGCGAGGCCTACCTGCCCCTGCTGCTGCAGCGCGAGCGCGGGCTGTCGCCCAGCTGGGCCGGTGCGGTGCTGAGCCTGGGTGCACTGGGCTGGTTCACCGGCTCGTGGCTGCAGGGTCACCAACAGCGCGGCTGGTCGCGCCAGCAACTGCTGCGCGTGGGCACGCCGCTGATGACCGTGGGCATCGCCGCGACGCTGGCGGTGCTGTTCACTGCGGTGCCACTGCCGGTCGCCCTGGTCGGCTGGACGCTGACCGGTTTCGGCATGGGCATGATCTACGCCAGCCTGTCGGTGCTTACGTTGTCACTGTCACCGCCGCACGAACAGGGCGCGAATACCTCGGCCCTGCAGTTGAGCGAAGCGCTGTCGGTGACCACCGCACTGGCGGTATCCGGCGCGCTGTTCGCCTTGTTCGTGGAACGCGCTCCGCATACCGGTTACATCCTGTGCCTGGCCATCACCCTGGGCCTGGCCGCGTTCGCCACGGTGATCGCCAGGCGGGTGTAGGCGCCGCGGAGAGCATCCCGTTATGGCCGCGCCACCGTGCCCACTTCATCGATGTCCTGGTGCAGGATGCGGCGTACTTCCAGCACCGCCTGCGGGGTTTCCTGCACGCTGTGGCCGGAGATGATCACCTTCTCCGACAGCGCGCCGGGCAGGTGCGAACTCCAGTACGGCACCAGCCCATCGTCGGACTTCTCCACCGGCAGTTCCGGTTTGCGCTGGGCGATGATCGAGTGGTACTTCAGGCCCGGCGTGATCGGCAGCTGTGCAGCGGCTTTCACGAACGGGTCGCTGGCCTTGAGGTTGTCGATGCTGTTGGGGATCTTCGGCTTGGCCGTGCCGTCCACCTGCTGCTCGGCCTGCGCCAGCGCCAGGAACACATCCTCGAACTTGCCGAGAATGGTCAGCGGCAGGCGAACGAGGCGGCCGATCAGGCGGCCGACCTTGTTGCCGGCGATGTCCGTGCCCTGGTGCGGGGCAGCGATGAAGATCGCACGCTCCACGTTCGGTTCGGCCTTGAAGTGCAGCAGCGGCCCCAGCTTGGACTGCACCCGCTTCAGGCGTTCGCCCTTCAGGTTGTAGTTGGCCAGCAGATCGTTCCACAGCACGTCGCCGGAGTCGCTGACCAGCAGCCGCGCCAGCACGCCGCCCATGCTGTGGCCGATGTAGACCATGTCCCTGGAGGCACGCGTGCTGCCGTTCGGGTCGAAATGCTTCAGCGTGTCGTTGAATGCGTTGGCGATCTCATAGCGGTTCAGCGCGATCGGCGCATTGGTCGGGTAGTACACCTGCCACACCTGGAACTGCTGGCGCAGTTCGGGGTCACCCATGATCTCGTTGGCCAGGTTCACCCACGCTTCCGGGCTGCTGCCCAGGCCATGCAGCATGAAGATGATGCGGCGGTTCGGATCCCACGGCTGCATGAGGTAGATGTGCGGCTCTCCGATGCCCTCGCTCATGCCGAACAGGGTACGCAGCGACTGCGTGGCGAACCCGCTCTGCGCCAGCCACAGGCCGTAGGCGGCAGTGAAGTTGCCCGCCAGCGGCACCTCTTCGCCATGCAGGCTGATGCGCTCGGTCGCCTCAGGCGAATAGCCATCCAGCAGCACCTGGCGGGTGCGCATCACGTCTTCCAGCGTGTTGCCTTCAAAACGCAGCAATGCGGTGACGTTGATCGAGGACATCTCGCTGTACTCGGGCACCGAATCGTCGTGCTGGTGGCGGCGTCCGCGACGGACGCCCTCCTCCTGCTCGTCCTTGATGGCCTGCGCCTGTGCCGTTTCGGCCTTGGCCCCCTCCGCGGCGACTGCCGGCACCACCAGTTTCGGCGGGTCCATCACCATCACCAGCTCGGCACCGAAACCATCGCGGCGATAGGTGCTGCGCATGCCGACGAAGCTGACGGTACCGGCCGGCACCAGCTGCTTGGGAATGCTCTTCAGCGACAGCCGCTGGAAATCGGACGCCAGCGTCCAGCTGCCTGCCGACACCGGCTTGGTGTAGTCCTCGCCGGCCAATGCGGCGGCGCGGGCGCGCGCGAACAGCACCACGGCGGCCTTCTCCGCAGCGTAGTTGTAGTAATCGCGCACCTGCGTCTGCCGGTCCTCGAACGCGCGATCGGAGGGCGAGCGTCCGCTGTAGAACAGATAGGCGTAGCCATAGCGCGCCGCCTCCAGCCACGCATCCAGCGCCGCATCGCTCATCGGTGGTTCGTTGGCTGCCTGCTTCTTCGGCGTCAGTGCCAGCGCCGCCTTCACCCACAGCTCGGACAACGTCGACAAGCGCTGCTCGACGTTGAGGTCATCGGTCATCAACAGCGTGCTGCGGCAGACCAGGAAGTCCTTCTCGCACTGCGATTCGTCCAGCCCGGCCGCACTCAGCGTCTCGCGCGAGGCGGGGCTGAGCTTGCCGGTGTTGAGCACGTCGGCACGCTTGTTGACCAGGTAATCGCTGGACGCCACCTGCTTGACGGTGACCATCGCGCAGCCGCTGCCACCCAGCAGCAGGAAGGCAGCAAACAGCGCCGGCAGCACGCGCTGCCAGCGGAACAGGATCATCGGGGTCATTGCTGCGGGTCCTGCTCGGTGCCCGGGATGCCCTGGCGGATCACGGTGGAGAAATCATCGTCGGATGCCATCTTCAGCGCGCGCTCAGTGATGCGGCCCTTGGCATGCAGTTCGGCGTACGCCACGCCAGGCGTGAGCGCGCCCACCTCCTGCGCGTACTCGGCCAGGTAGCCCGAAGCCAGCAACCGGTAGTCCAGCGGCAGGCGCGGAGCGATATGCCGTGCCAGATCGAAGACGATCGTGGTGCAGTTGCTGGTCAGCGTGTTGTAGAAACCGGGCGCGGCATCGAGCTGCCGCGCCTGGTCGATGTAGGCAGCGAACAGGGTCTTGAGCTGGTTGCGGTCCATGCCGTGCAGGCGGTACAGGTAGACATCCTCGCCGCGCGCGTTGGTGCGGGTGCGGATGATGTCGGTTTCTTCAGAGGCGACCAGCGTCATCTCGAACTTGCGGAAGAAGCCGCCCAGCGCCGAGAACGATTCACCGCGCTCCTTGCGGATTTCCAGCGAGAACACCAGGTGGCGCCCGTCCTCGAATCCGAACGAGACCAGGGTGTGGGCGATCGCCGGCCCCATCCAGTACGACAGCACCAGATCGGCCGAACGCAGCTGGTCCAGGTCGTAGCTGCGGCGCACCCAGCGCGCGTCGTAGTCGGTCTCGGTGCGCCAGGTGAAATCGCGCACGTTGTCCAGCACCACGTGGCGGCCATCGAAGGATTGCACGTGCAGGCGCTGCGCCACGTCATCGGCCCAGTCGCGGTCCTGGCGCGGGGTCAGCAGCAGCCACCACAGCCCCGCCAGCGCCAGAGCGCCGGCAAAGGCCGCCCACAGCCGGCGCGTGCCACGGCCGCGCGCCACCTGCCAGGCCGCCCAACCGGCCCCCAGCAACCACAGCAACGCCACAGCACCGCCCAGCCAGCCCGGCCCGGGCATCTGGTAGGTCAACAGACCGGCCACCCACAGCGCCAGCAGCACCATCACACATCCTGTCATCCATCGTCCTGCGGCTTTCACTGGCGTCCTGTCGGGGTCCCGGGGCGGCATAGTTAGCCACAAGCCGCCTCACGGCGACATCTACAATCGGTTCAGGCTGGCGCCGCCGGGGGCATACTGGCACCCACCAAGGGCGCGCAGGGAGCAGAGATGGGCATCACCACCGTGGCCGGCGTCGCCGTGCAGGCGCAGCATCGGGCCAGCTGTCATTGCGGCACGGTCGAGCTGCTGCTGGACCTGCCCGAGGGCATCGTCGACCCGCGCCGCTGCGATTGTTCGATGTGCCGGCGCCGCGGCGCCATCGCCGCCAGCGTGGCGCGGCACGGGCTGCAGATCGTGCGCGGGCAGGACCATCTGCGCCTGTACCAGTTCAACACCCACGTCGCCGAGCACTACTTCTGCGGGATCTGTGGCATCTACACGCACCACCGCCGCCGCTCCAACCCGGACCAGTACGGCTACAACGTGGCCTGCCTGGAAGGCATCGATCCGTTCGCGCTGGGAACGATTCCGGTCAATGACGGAGTGAACCACCCCGCCGACCGTACCGGTTAGTGCCGGCTGCGCCGGGGCGGCGGCGCGATCTTCTGCCACGGCGCCATGCTGGCCCGGCCGACGCGCAACGGGCGCTTCAGCGGCGTTCGACGCAAGGGCGCGTCCGCCGCAGGCGGCAGCGTCTCAGCAGGCAGCGCAGGGCGCGAGGGCCAGAGTCGGTCGAGCAACCACATGGCAGGTCTCCGTGGGGGACGGGGACGCTCTACCCTACCGACGCCCAGGCCAAGACCGGGTGACGGCGCTGCGGCAGGCAGGTGACCGCCAGACACATTGTCCATGTGGCGGCCGCGCACCTCACCGTCACTGCGGCTTTCACGCGCAACGAAGCTGAAGTCAGCGCAGCAACATTGGAAGTGGGCGAACACCTGAATGACGAGCTGCCACACCTTGCCGCGCCTTCGGCGATTGTTTCGCCGGCTCCCCCCGTGCGGTCACCGCCACCATCAGCTACCGGCTCCTGGCACGGCAACGGCCGTTGAGCGCCGCAGCAGCACATGCAGCAGCAGGGCGCTGCCGGCGGTCAGCGCTGACAGCATGTGCAGCAGTTGCGCCAGCGCCTCGCCGCTGGCGCGCTGCAACTGCAGGGCCGTTGCTCCGGGCAGCAGCGGTTGGGCCGAATGCAACGCACCGGTAGCCAGATAGGCCGCCGCCCTGCCCAGTGCTGGAGCAGATGTGCCCTGCAGGCGGTGGCCGATGAGCGTCGCCAGCACTGCGGTCACTGCCGCCAGTGCGATGCCCTCGCCCGCTACCCGCACCGTGCCGAAGATCCCCGCTGCCATGCCCGCGCGTTGCACCGGCACCACACTGACCGACAACCCGTCCATCAGCCCCCAGGGCAATGCGGTGCCTGCACCGATCAGCAGCAGCGGCGGTATCCATTGCGCAGGCAGCGGATGTACCGCCTGCCGCGACAGCAGATACAGCCCCAACGCGCAGAGCAGCAACCCAGCCACGCACAGGCGCGTGCTTCCCATCCGGCCGGCCCAGCGCGCGGCCAGCAGTGGCAGCACCAGCATCGGCGCGGACAGCGCCAGCATCTGCACGCCGACGGTGGCGACGCCCTGGCCATGCACGCCCAGCAGCTGCAGCGGCAGCAGCACCAGCAGCACCACGTAGCCGAAGCAGGTTGCCACCGGCAGCAGCTGCACACCGACGAATGCCCGCTGCGCGAACAGCGAAAGATCCAGCAACGGCGCCGGCTGCCTGCGCTCGATCAGTACGAACGATGCCGCCAGCAGCACGGTCGCCAGCGACGCCCACCGTACCCGCGCTGCGGGCAGGCCGAATTCGCCCAACCACAACAGCGCCAGGGTCAGCATGCTCAGCATCAGGCTGAAAGCCAGCATGCCCGGCACGTCCAGCCGCCCGGCCTGCCCGCGGCTCTCTGGCAGCACGCGCACTGCCAGCATGCATGCCAGCAGAGCCAGCACACCACCGGCGGCAAACACGCTTCGCCAACCCATCGCCTCAAGCAGCGCGCCCGCAAGCAGCGGCCCCAGCGCCAGGCCGGCGCCAAAGGTGGTGCCCAGCAGGGCAAACACACGCATACGGGCCTGGCCGTGCCACGCCTGAGCCAGCGCCGCGCTGCCCGATGCCAATGCCGCGGCAGCGCCCACGCCTTGCAGACCGCGCGCCAGGTCCAGCCAGAACAGATCCGGCGCCATGCAGACGAAGAACGTCGCCAACGCGAAACCGCCGCTGCCCAGCAGGAACAGCCGGCGTCGCCCATAGCGGTCCGCCAGTCCCCCTGCCGCCAGCAGCAGGCTGCCGAAGCTGAGCATGAAGGCGTTGGTCACCCAGGCCAACGAAGCGGGCGAGCTGGCCAACTGGATGGCCAGCACCGGCACCGCTACCGCGCCGGCCGAGAACGACAACGGCAACGCGAGCGCCGCCAGGCACACCGACACCAGGGCCCAACGCCCTTGCACGGGCTGGGAATCCATCAAGAAACGGGCCATCGTGGACTCCTGCAATCGGGGCATTGATGATGAACAGGCCGCGATCGGGTAAAAACCGGCTCACATGCGTTTGATTACGGCCAGATGTTCCGCAATCATCCCGCCATGGATTCCATTTCCGCACTACTGGCTTTCGTCCGCACCGCCGAGGCCGGCAGCATTGTCGGCGCCGCGCGCGTGCTGGGCCTGTCCGCTTCGGCGGTGGGCAAGCGGATCGCCCGCCTGGAACAGGACCTGGGTACGCGACTGTTCCACCGCACCACGCGCCGCATGCACCTCACCGACGAAGGCGACCTGCTGCTGCAGCGCTGCCGCCGTGCATTGGATGAACTGTCCGAGGCCCAGGCCGACCTTGCGCAGCGTCAACTCGCTCCCCGCGGGCTGCTGCGGATTGGCCTGCCCACCATCGGCTACCGTTTTCTGCTGCCGGTGCTGCCCGGCTTCCAGCAGCGCTATCCGCAGGTGCAGTTGGAACTTGATTTCAATGACCGCCTGGTCGATGTCGTCAGCGAAGGACTGGATGCGGTGATACGCAGCGGTGAACTGGCCGATTCCAGCCTGATGTCGCGGCGCCTCGGCAGCTTCCACTTCGTGCTGTGCGCAGCGCCGGTGTACCTGCGAACACACGGCTGGCCACAGTCGCTGCCGGAACTGCGTACGCTGCAGGCGGTGCGTTTCCGCTTCCCGACCACCGGCATGCTGCAACCCTGGAGCCTGCCCGGCGTCGATGGCGACGCCGGCGCCGCTCTGGCTACAGCAATGACCTGCAACAACATGGAAGCGCTGCTGGCCGCTGCAATCGGCGCCATGGGCGTCGCCTGGATGCCCGACTTCCTGGCGGCCGAAGCACTGGCCGATGGCCGGTTGCAGCAGATGTTGCCGATGATGGAGCAGCAGCGCGGGCAATTCTCACTGCTCTGGCCCGGCAATCGTCATCCCAGCGCGCGCCTGCGGGTGTTCATCGATTACATGGCCGACCATCTGTTCGCCCGTCCTTGTTGAGCACACAGATGCACCGCCCGCCGCCGCTCCCCATGCACGACGCGCATTGCCACCCCCGAGGCAAGCGCGATCAACGCATTCGTGGCTGACCACGCACAGGCGGCGGGCGATGCGGGTTGGCGTACCGGACAACTCTGGGACTGACCGGCGGATCATGGTGATCCCCACACATCGCCAACCACGGACAGCGGATCACGTGATCCGAAAGCGCCATCCGTGCGCCTACCGATCACGTGCCAGAGTTGATTGTGGGACGCCAATCCCAGCCGACCGATGATGGCCGACGGGACATGCTGGTCGTTGCCGCCGAGGCGATATGTAGGGCTTCCCCGCGCCTGTGCCTCAGGCTTGCTGCAGGCGCGATTCCCCAGCACTGAACTGCGAGCCGAATCACATTCCAGAGGCGCGCACGACGCGGGCCAACTCCCTTCCCGCGCCTGCAGCACGGATACTCAACCGGCAATCACGACACTGCCGGTTGTGCAGCCATCGCCAGGAAATTCTGCAGCACCGGCGTAGGCGATTCCGGGCGCATGCAGAACTGCAGTTCGAACGCCGCATTGCCGCCGTCCAATGGCCGATAGACGATTTCTTCGGGACGGAACCCGCTCATGCTGGCCGGCACGATTGCCACGCCCGCTTCCACGGCCACCAGCGACAACACCGCGTGCATGCCCTGC
This sequence comes from Stenotrophomonas sp. 82F1, assembly GCF_056861525.1. Lineage (NCBI taxonomy): Bacteria > Pseudomonadati > Pseudomonadota > Gammaproteobacteria > Lysobacterales > Lysobacteraceae > Stenotrophomonas > Stenotrophomonas sp. 82F1. The sequence continues at coordinate 106,325 of NZ_JBSPUD010000007.1, read as the reverse complement.
GCTTCCTGCACGACCCGTGGCGTGAAGCCGGCGGCCGTACACAGGCCCAGTACCTGCGCATGGAAGCCGACACCTTCCGCCGATGGCCATGAAACGAAGGGCTCGTCCATCAGGTCTGCGACGTCCAGCCGTTGCCATGCGACCAGCCGATGCGCGCGTGGCAGGGCAATGGCCAGTCGATCATGGTCGAACGCCTGCAGATGCAGTTCTGCGGAAATGATCGGTGGAATCAGGATGCCCAGGTCGATGCGCCCCTCGCGCAGCCACTGTTGCTGCTGCCGCGAGGTGGCTTCGTGCAGATGCAGCTGCACCTGCGCAAACGCATGGCGGAACTGGCGGATCAGTGCCGGCAGCCGCCCATACAGTGCGCTGCCGACGTAGCCTACGCGCAGGCTGCCGGTCTGCCCTGCCGCCGATTCGCGCGTGCGCTGCAGCGCCTGCTCGGCCTGCTGCAGCGTCGCGCGCGCCTCCACCAGCAGCGTCTGCCCCGCCGCGGTCAGGCCCAGCGTACGGTTGCCACGCACGATCAAGCCCGTGCCCACTTCGTCTTCCAGGCGCCGCATCGCCGCCGTCAATGGCGGCTGCGACATGTGCAGGCGCGCAGCGGCGCGATGGAAGTGCAGTTCTTCGGCCACCGCCACGAACTGGCGGAGCAGGCGCAGATCGATCATTTCATCGCAGGCAGGTGGAGACCCGCCTAGGGTACGCGCTCAGCCGCGCGCGTCGACACTCGGCCGTGCAATGACCGGCCACTGCAGGGCCACCGATTCGATGCTGTCGGCGGCCACGGCGCGCAGGTCGCGTGGATAGTCCACGTTCTCTGCTTCCTGCAGCCGCAGTGCATGGAACTGGCCATTGCTGGCGCGCAGAATCCATCCCCCCTGCCGGCAGCGCGTGGAAACCAGGAAAGCCACCCCGGTAGCCACGGCATCGGGATGCAGTTCATCCGGCTCTCCGTCGATGCCCCACATGCGGGTCTTGGCCACCGGCGATACCGCGTTGACCACGATGCCGTGCTCGGCGCCTTCCAACGCCAGCACATTGACCAGCCCCTGCGCGGCCAGCTTGGCCATCGCGTAGCCGCACAGGCCGCGCTGCGCATACTGCGGGTACAGCGCGCGATCGGAGGTGGTCAGCACGATGCGGCCGCCGCCGGCAGCACGCATCGCCGGCCATGCCGCCTGTGCCAGCCACAGCGGTGTCTTCGCGGCCAGGCACAACATCTGCTCCAGCGCATCATCCTCCACCGCTTCGATAGCGGCGTAGGCCACCCAGCCGGCGTTGTGGATGATGAAGTCCAGGCGACCATGGCGCTGCAGGATGTCCTGCACGAGCGCATGGCAACCGCGGCGCTGGTTGATGGGGCCGCTGGCGGCCTCGACCGGCAGGCTCTGGGCACGCAGTGCCGCCACCGCCGTGGCGATGCGCTGCGGATCGGCGCCCGTGCCATCCGTTGCAGCGCCCACGTCATGCATCACTACATGCGCGCCACGCTGGGCCAGCAGGCGGCTGTAGGCCAGGCCCAGGCCACCGGCGGCACCGGTCACCAGGCCCACCTGGCCTTCGAACGAGATACTGGAATTGGGTTTCATCCGGCCAGCATCGGCGAGCGCCATCGTCCTCGGCCAATACTGTTTGCACACCCGCGTGATACGCCAACGGTATCGCGCGGCGATGGCCCTGCGCGGTCAGCGGCTGAAGCGACGGGCTCCGGCCACGCAGATCACCGCCGCCACGGTCACCAGCAGCATGCCCGCGCTGACGGTCTCGTGCAGCAGCATCGCCGCCAGTGCCAGGCCGAAGAACGGTTGCAGCAACTGCAGCTGGCCGACCGCGGCAATGCCGCCCTGGGCCAGGCCGCGATACCAGAACAGGAACCCGATCAGCATGCTGAACACCGCTACATACCCCAGCGCCCACCATGCGGAAGCAGCGACCGCCGTGAACGAGACCGGGCGCATCGCCACCATCAGCGGCAGCATCAGCGGCAAGGCCAGCAGCAATGCCCAGCTGATCACCTGCCAGCCACCCAGGTGCCGGGCCAGGCGGCCGCCTTCGGCGTAGCCGAGCCCGCACACCACGATTGCCGCCAGCATCAGCAGGTCGGCCTGCAGGGAAGCCTCGATGCCGTTGCGTGCGGCGTAGCCGACCACACAGGCGCTGCCCAGCAGCGAGAACACCCAGAATGCCGGCCGTGGCCGGTCGCCGCCGCGCAGGACGCCGAACACCGCCGTGCTCAGCGGCAGCAGGCCGAGGAACACGATGGTGTGTGCCGACGAGGCGTGGCGCAGGGCGAGCGCGGTCAGCAACGGAAAGCCCACCACCACACCCAGGCTGACCAGCGCCAGGCCTGGCAGATCGCTTCTGACCGGGCGCGGCTGGCGCAATGCCAGCAGCAGCACCAGCCCCAGCAACGCGGCGATGCTGGCGCGTGCGGCGGTCACGAAGCTGGCGTCCAGCTCCATCACCGCCAGACGGGTGGCCGGCAATGAGCCGGCGAAGATCACCACACCGATGAAGCCATTGATCCACCCGCTTGCCGACCGTTCCACACCCTGCTCCAGAAGTGCCGGGCGATGGCCGGCTATGCCCGTCATTGGGCCATCGGGCATCGGCGATACACAGCTACAATCCAGTACAGTCACAAGTAACTGTACTGCCCACAATCCCCTTACAGTCACGCGCATGTCCCGACCGCCCAGCCGCATCGACAGCGTCATCCACGCCGTCCGCACCCGCATCAGCTCGCGCCTTGATGGCCCGGGCAGCCGCCTGCCTTCGGTGCGCGCGCAGGCGGCGGCGATGGGCGTTTCCGTGTCCACCGTGGTCGAGGCCTACGAACGTCTGGCGGCAGAAGGCGTGATCGCCGCGCGCGCCGGCTCCGGCTTCTACGTGGCTGGTCCGGCAGCGCCGCTGGCACTGGCCGAGATGGAGCCGCGCCTTGATCGCGCGGTGGACCCGCTGTGGGTGTCGCGACAATCGCTGGAAACCCCGTCCGGCCACCTCAAGCCGGGCTGCGGCTGGATGCCCAGCGACTGGCTGTACCACGATGGCCTGCGCCGTGGCCTGCGCCGCATGGCGCGCGCCGACGCCGCGCACCTGGTCGACTACGCGGGGCCGCTCGGCCTGCCGGCATTGCGACAGACGCTGCAGCGACGCGCGGCCACGCTGGGCATCGAAGCATCGATGGAGCAGTTGCTGCTGGCCGAATCGGGGACGCACGCGATCGACCTGATCTGCCGCTTCCTGCTGAAGCCCGGCGACTGCGTGCTGGTCGACGACCCCAGCTATTTCAATTACCACGCGATGTTGAAGGCCCATCAGGTGCAGGCCATCGGCATACCGTACACACATACCGGGCCGGATCTGCAGGTGTTTGCCAGCGCGCTGCAGGAATACGCGCCGCGCCTGTACATCACCAACGCCGGGCTGCACAACCCGACGGGCGCGGTGCTGTCGGCGACCACCGCACATCGCCTGCTGGGCCTGGCCGACCGCAGCGAGCTGATCATCATCGAGGATGACATCTTCGCCGACTTCGAGCTGCGCCCGGCGCCGCGGCTGGCGGCGCTGGATGGACTGTCTCGGGTGATCCATGTCGGCAGTTTCTCCAAGGCCATCTCGGCGGCATCGCGCTGCGGCTACATCGCCGCACGCCCTGACTGGATCGAGGCACTGACCGATCTGAAGCTGGCCACCAGCTTCGGCGGTGGGCACCTGGCCGCGCACCTCATGCAGATCGCACTGACCGACAGCGGCTACCGACGGCACATGCAGGCGGTGCGCACGCGCCTGGCCGATGCGCGCAAGCACACGCTGCGGCAGGTGCAGAAGCTGGGCATCACGCCATGGCTGCAACCGGAAGCAGGACTGTTCCTGTGGTGCCAGCTGCCCGATGGCCGCGATGCATCGGCAGTGGCACGGCAGTGCCTGCGCGAGGGCATGGTGCTGGCGCCCGGCAATGCCTTCAGCCAGTCGCAGCGGGCTGCCGACTACGTGCGCTTCAATGTGTCGCAGTGCCAGGACCCGAAGATCTGGCAGGTACTGGGGAAGGCGCTGCAATAGAACAGCTGGAGCATTACAGTGCGTTATCCTGCCGGCCATCCAAGCAAGGAGCGCCCGCATGCGTCGATGGATCGTCATCGCCTTGGCCTGCAGCCTGACCGGTGGCTGCATCACGTTCGGGCCCCGCGACGGCTCGCTGCAGGTCATTGGCTATGCACCCACGGACGGGAACTGCCAACTGCAGATCACCGCGCCGGGGGCATCCAACGCGGATGCCGCGCCGGTGCAGGGGTATTTTCAACGGCAGCTGATGGTTCATTCCAGCAGGCCCGGTCGCGTCGCGCTGCTGTGCAATGGCAGGCTGCAGGCCGAACGCAACTTCCGTTACGGCCGCGACGTGAGGTTCGGCGAGGTTCTACCGCTCCTTGTTTTCGAGCGCAGCGCGCTCGATCTGGGCGGCAGCACACCGGTGGCACGCATACGTGCTTTCCAGTCCGATTTTCTGGACTGGAACAATGCCTCGCTTGCAGAGGTGACAGAACACGGCTCGTCACACGGACTGGCGTTGGCCAGTGCGACGTACGCAACGCTGGTGGAGCACTACGCCTTGCCTGGCACCCCGCGCAACGTCATGCAACGGCCCAGCGTTGAGTCACCGCATGATCCGGCACTGGAACAGGTAATGGCCGTGCAGATCCTCGGCGACGCAGCGTCGATACGTACCGCACAACAGCGCCGCTCCAGCGTCCTCATCCATGAGTACCGGCTGCAACGCGTGCAGGATGACTGGCGATTGACCGGCCTGTATCGACTGGAAGCAGACGGAATGAAGCCGGCGCTCTGAATACCTCGGACTCAATCGGCGAGGTAGGTCTCTGCGGGAATGTCCAGCAGCTCCGGACCTGAAAGCGTCGCGCCCTGCAGATCGGCGCCGGCGTTCAAGACATTGTCGATCGCATTGAGCAGCGAACTCCGCTGGCAGATCGCCTTGAACGCAGCGCGCGGGCCTTCGTGGTACATGGCCAGGGCGCGCTTCAGGCCATCGACGAATACCGGTTCGCGCTCGAGCGGCAGTTCATGCCGCTCACCCTGCGCGTCAGAGGCGGTGAATGTACGCGGCAGCAGCACGTCCAGTTCCATGTGCCCGATCAGGGCCATGGCGAATGCTTCAGGCAGCCACACCAACAGGCGGCGCATCTGCCCGTGTTCGCTGCCAAGCGCGAGCAGTGCCTGCTCGGCGTGCTCCTCATCCACGTCCTCGCGTCCAAGCAATGTCAGCGCCAGTTCGAAGGCTTCCGCCGATGACATCGGGGGCGTGCGAGGGTTCATTCGCGATCTCTGGAATACAGGCAGGCGCAGACCTTAATCAAAGGCGGGCATCCCTGCAATCGACACTTGCGCAGCGCGGTAAAGTGGATGCTCGCCATTGCTGCAGGAATGCTTCCGATGTCCTTCTCCGATCCCCACGCCGTCGCCCGCTACGCCGACGGCCCGCTGCGGCAGGTACCGGGTTTCCTCGGACTGCAGCAGATGACCCACCTGCTGCTGGCCGAACATGTGCCCGACGATGGCCAGGTGCTGGTGCTCGGCGCAGGTGGCGGCCTGGAGCTCAAGGCCTTCGCCGAAGCGCACCCGCACTGGCGGATGCTCGGTATCGACCCGGCCGCACCCATGCTCGCGCTGGCCGAACAGACCCTGGGGCCATTGATGGCACAGGTCACGCTGCTGGAAGGCTACATCGACGATGCCCCGCACACCGTCTTCGACGGCGCCACCTGCCTGCTGACCCTGCATTTCCTCACCGTTGAACAGCGCCTGCACACCCTGCGCGAACTGCGGCAACGGCTGCGGCCGGGTGCGCCGCTGGTGGTGGCCCACCACAGCGTGCCGCAGGACGCGGCCGGCAAGCATCGCTGGCTGCAACGCTACGCCGCATTCGGGGAGGCCTCCGGCATTCCACGTGCCGATGCGCAGCGCGCGGTCGCCGCCGTCACCGAGCGCCTGCCGCTGCTGTCGCCCGAACAGGAAGTGGCGTTGCTGCAGGCGGCCGGCTTCGACAACGTGGAATTGTTCTATGCCGGCTTCAGCTTCAAGGGATGGGTAGCCTACGCGCCGGCGACGCCGGTATAGGCCCGCGACGCACGCTCATGGCACCACGGTGATGCCGATCCGCTGCATCAGCAGCGCGACCTGCTGCACATCGAGCGTGGCGCCACGCAGGTTGGTGCTGCGCACATCCAGCTCGCCCAGTTCGGAGTTGGTCAGGTCGCAATCGGTGAAGTTGGCCGTGTTCCAGTCGATGCCATCGAACTGGCCGCCGGACAGGTCCGATCCTGCGAAACTGGCGCCGCTGATGTTGGCCCCGTCCCAACGGTTTTCCCACAGCTCGCACTTCTCCAGCGTCACCCGCGAGAAGTTGGCATAGCGCAGGTTGGATTTCTTGATGAAGGCGCTGCAGAACCAGCTGCGCGTGGTGATCTGGTTCATGAAACTGGCGTTGCTGAAATCGGCGCCCTGCGCGCGGCACTCGCTGATTTCCAGCCCCAGCGCCTTGATGAAGTTGAAGTTGCACATGCTGATGTCGCACTGGCGGAAGCTGGCTTCCTTCAACGTGGCGCCACTGAAACGGCACCCGGTGCGGGTGTCGGCGTCGTAGAAGCCGCAGTTCACGAACTCGGTGGCGGTGAGGTCCGCGCCGGAGAAATCGCACTCGTAGAACTGCTGGTCGACCACCTTCTGGCCGGTGAACTGATCGACGCCAATGCGCAGCTTGTGGTGAACGGTGGAGGACATGCGGGGTTCCGTGCCGGGTGCCTCGCCATGATGCCGCGTCCGGCCGAGCGGCGGTAGAGCGTGGCCATCGCGGTTCATGGCTGCTGCAGTCGGGATGTGTACAGCGCCAAGGCGGGCTCTCCAGCGGTCCGGCCCGATCGGCAACTGCACGCCTTCATGCACCCGAGCGCGGCTGACGTCCTTGTCATGCCATGGACGGCGCGGGCGTACGCCATCAGAGGCGAGGCAGATCCCTGCGACTGCGCTCAGAGAACGGAGCATGCCGATGACGCTTGCGCCGGAGTGTCATCCGCAAGCGCCGATAGCCGATGACGGTCGCCGTCGCGCACAGCGCGGTACCCGCCAGGCTGAGCAACAGCAGCACGACCAGGCGGCTGTTCGGCTGCCGCAGCAGCGCGGGCAGATCCCAGCTGTGCAGGAAGGAAAACAGCCAGCGCCCAACCCGCTCGCGCCTGCCCATCGTCAACAGCGGATCGCCGGTAGCCAGGTCGACATAGACGCGGGTAGCCTCAGCATCATCGAAGTCGGCCACCGCCACCGGAAAGCGACGTACCGCGGCGCCATTCATCGCCTCCGCAGCGCGCGGGTAGAAGTAGGCATCGGGCGCCTGCAGAATGGTGAATCTGCGCAGGCGTGCGTCGGACATCGCCTCTACCCTGCCCTGCAACCAGTCTGCACCGAATGCAGTGGACACCTGCAGTGCGCCGTCACGCTCCGTGACCACGCGTGAATTGGCATTGCCATCCAGTGCTACCGCGAACAAGTCACCGCCGATCCGTCGCCACTGGATCTCCACCGGCACGAACTGCGGCGTGTGCACGGCAGCCAGTACCGCCGCCGGTTGCGCGATGGCGCCTGCATCCGCCGGAACCTCACCCTGATAGCGCGCAACGTCGAGCGAGGCGCGTGCGCTGCTGAACACCCCCAAGGGGTTCATCGACATCAATCCACTGAAGATCCAGGTGAACACGAATGCGCTCGCCATCAACCCGATCAGGTGATGCCAGCGCATCCACGGTTCCTGATACGGCGTCTTCGACCCTGATCGGTACTTCCCGCGAAACCGCCAGCGCCAGATGCCGACCACGATCCCGCTGATCGCGGCCAGCGTGCACAGCGCCGACAGCACGATCACCGTCCAGGTCCACACCGGGTCCACCGACTGCATGCGCAGGAAGTACAGCCAGTGCAGCCACGCACCCACATAGTTCCAGCGCTGCTGCAGGCGCGGTGCATCCAGCACCACTTCGCCGGTACGCGAGGACACGTAGACATCACCGGGCTGTGCACCACCGACGCCGACACGGTACAGCGGCCGATGCGGATCAAGGCCGCGCGAATGCGTCCAGCGATCCTCGTCCAGCGGGATGGCACCAACGAAAGCCGGCCCACCGGCGAACTGCGCGGCGGAGACTTCGGCCAGCTGCGCCGATACTGGCGGCAAAGCCTGACCGGTAAGCGTCGACCACGCGCCCATGTTCGCCCCGGAGCGCACCACGTAGGCGGGCTCGCCACGCAGCGTCGTCAGCACGACCCGCTCAGGCTCCTGTCGCACGGCGTCCGGCAGCACGGAAAGCCCCTGCCAGCCGCGCGTATCGGCCAAAGCGGGCAGCGCAGCCAAGCGTTCTCCCGGCGTCAGCTTCGGGTACCCGATGAACAGCATCACCATGCCGCTGACGAACCACAGCACCATCAGCAGGCACCCACCGATGCCCAGCCAACGGTGCACCAGGTAGGTCCAGCGCTTGGCAGTGGATCGCAGCGACATGGCGGCCTTCCTCAGAAGCGATGGTCGAAGGTGAATTCGACGCGCCGGTCGGCGCCCAGCAGCCACTGCGTACTGGTGTAGTACGCCGTGGCGTAGTACGCCTTGTCGAACACGTTGAACATGCGTGCGGTCACCCGTGTACGCGGCGCGGCCTGCCAGGTCAGTGCCAGATCGCTGGTGGTGTAGCCCGGCAGCTGCAGCGTGTTGGCGTTGTCGGCATAGCGCTTGCCCACGTAGCGCACGCCGCTGGCCACGCTCCAGTCGGGCAGGAACTGCCAGCTCAACCAGACGTTGGCCAGGCGCTCGGCCACGTTCGGCGGCACGTTGCCATCACGCGAGACGATCACCGCCGGCGTGCCGGTGGCTTCCAGGAAGTCCTCGAACTCGGCCTTGAGCACGGTCGCGTTGGCATCCAGCGACCACTGCGGCGCGAAGGCCCAGTTCAACGAGGCTTCGATTCCCTTCGAGGCCTGTGCACCCACCTGCACGCGACGGTCCGGTTGCATCGGGTCACGGCTGAGCAGACCGGTCTTGCGGATGCGATAGGCCGCCAGCGTCCACTCACCCCCATCGAAGGCCTGCTTCATGCCGACCTCGATCTGCTTGCCCTTGGCCAGATCGAACACGCCGTTGGCCGGGCTGATCATCAACAGACCGCTGACCGGGTCCGCCGCCTGCGAGTACTGCGCATAGAGGGTCATCGACGGTTGTATCGCGAACACTGTGCCCGCGCGCCAGCCGGTGCTGTTGTAGGTCTTCGAGAACGCCCGCTGGCCGCTGACCAGGTCGTTGCGGTCGATCGTGGCGCGATCGTGGCGCAGGCCAGCAAGCACCGACCAGCGCTCGCTCAGTTCCAGCCGGTCCTCCACGAACAGCGCGACCTGCTCGGCGCTGTTGCGGTAGCGCGGCAGGTTGGGTGCATCGCTGACGAACCCGCCGGGCACCGGGTTGAAGGGATCCACAGGCCCCGAGCTTCCCGCATAGGTGTTGTTGGTGTGCTTGAAATGCGCACGGTTGGCATCGAGGCCGACGGCGAAACTGTTGGGCAGACCACCCGCATTTCCCAGCAGGCGCAGCGTGGAAGTGAGGCCGGTCTGGTCCTGGTTGTGGGTGATCTGGGTGTTGCCGGAGCGGTCGATCAGGCCGGTGCGCTCGTTGTAGACATAGGCCTCGGCGTTGCGCCAGTCGCGCTGGCTGTCGATCTGGTAGACGCGCGTGCGCCATTCCACGTTCTCGCTAGGCGTCCACAGCGCATCAAGCTGGGTCCAACGGTCGCGGAAACGGATCACGCTGTCGGCCACGTTGTAGTTCTCGTGCCGCAGTGCATCCAGCTGCCGCCCATCGATCAACGGCGTACCGAAGTAGCGCATCGGCTTCTGGTAGCCCTGCGCATGGGTCAGCGTGAACTGCAGATCCGCCCCTAGCTGCCACAGCAACGCACCGGAAAACGTGGCATCGCCGTTGTGGCCGCGGTCGACCCACCCGCTGCTGTAGTTGCCGCTGACGTCCACGCGGTAGGCCAGCGCCGGCGTGAGCGCACCGCCACTACCGAATCCGAGTCGCGCAGTGTCTTCGCTACCCAGGGTGACGCTTACCTCGTTCTCGATGGCACCGCGCGAAGGCTTCTTCGGCACGATGTTGACCACGCCGCCGATGGCGCCATCACCATGGATGACCGAGGCCGGCCCGCGCAGCACTTCGATGCGCTCGATCGACCAGGTATCGAACGGAAAGGTGACGCCCACGCCGCCGTACTGGCGCAGGCCATCGTACAGGCGCATCACCGAGGCGCCATCGGTGAAGCCACGGCTGGACAGCGCACTCAGGCCGTTGCCCGGATGGGGAAGTGCACTGATCGCACCGGCGCGGGTGATCGCGTCGTTGAGAGTGGAATCACCGCGCTGCTCCAGTTGCGCGCGCGAAATCACGGTCAGGCTTGCCGGGGTCTGCAGCACGCTCAGGCCGAGGGCCGAGCCGGTGCTCGCAGTGGAGGACAGCGAACCGCTGCGGGTATCCACCACGCGGACGGTATCCAGGGTGGTCGGTGGTGCCGCGTCGGCAGCAAGGGCAGAAGCAGAGTGCAGCAGCAGCGCACAAGCGACAGACAGCGCCGCCCGGCGCTGGCGCGCGGAGTTGGGGATTGTTTTCATTGTTTCACGGCATGCAAGGCCACCCCGCAGTAGCAGGGAAGCTCAAGGAGTTCGGGAAACGCGCACGCAGTAGTGCCAGGCCATGCCTGGCAGCTCGGGAGAATCAATCCAAGGGCGCACGCGCAGGGCTCAAGCAGCCAGCAGCACCGGTGGCCCGCGCGCTCCCAACGTGCCGCTGATCCGTTGCGGCAAGGTCTGCACCGCACCACGCAGCGCGCGGCATACCGGTGCCAGCGGCATCATCAACAGCAGCGCCGCCACCAGCAGGGTGATCAGCCGTGCGGCAATCAGGCAGTAGTCGCAGTCCACGCCCATCTCGTGGTCGGCGTGTGGATCGGCCGGCGGCTTCGGGGCCGCTTCGCCATGCTGCATTGCCATCGTGTGATGGTCGTGGTGCCCTTCCATCGCGTGCTGCGCGTGCAGGGTGTGGTCCATGACCGCCACCGGTGCAGCAACAGCAACGTGCGCATGCGCCAGCCAGCGGCTCACCAGCGGGGCAAGCAGCACCAGCAGCATGGCAAGCCATGCCAGGGTCTGGAACCGGCGGTGGAGAACGGAGCGACGCACCCGGCCATTCTACGAGGGTGCGGCCAACCTTGGACCACGTTCAGGGTTGCTGGTGCGGACCTGCGACATCGTGACGCAGGGGCTGGCCCCCTGCAGATCCACACCATGCGCGGATATCCGCCGGAGGGGACGGAGGAGCGACCGATGTGACAGCCCCCTTCCGTCCCTGGCGGCAACGTTAGAATCGCGCCGGTTGCTGCACAGCGCGTTCCAAGAACATGACGCCCGCCTGCAGGCTGTTGCGGGCGTTCTCCAACCAGCGCTCCGGATCGGCTACCGCGAATCGCTCCTGTGCATCCACATCCCCGGAGTCAGCCAGGTCGGCCAGCTGCAGATGGATGTGATGCTCCACCAGGCTCATCAATACAGCGAGCTCGGCCGATACCACGGCGATGCGTTCGGTGAAGCCAGCGTCGTTGCTGTTCAGAGACATGTCCCCTGTTCCTATGCGTTGCGGTGTTGATGGATGGCTTCGAAACGCTCGGCGCAGGCAGGCCCACAGAACAGCCTGGCCGGATCGTTTTCGAAGTCTTCGCTGCAGTCCGGGTTGTGGCACTCCCCAGTGGGTGTGAGAGGGGCAACGTTGCTGGCCCGCACTGCGTGCTGGGCCAAGGCGCGTTGCAGGTGGCGCGCTTGCAGTTCCTGCGCTTCGTCGATGGTGTCCGTCATGCCAGTCGTATTTTATCGGGAGGTGGTCGCACCGATTGAGAACGTCGCGACGATCATGCGCGGCATGCGCGCGGCGTCGGACAGGCGTATTTCATCGGGTTCGTTTTCAGGCATGCGGACTCCTTGTGCATGGCGCCCGGGGCGGGCAATGAGAGAGAGCGAAGGGCCGTGTCGAACGGCACCGCCATCATCGGAAAATGCGTTCTCGCTGGCTGCGACGCATCGTCGCAATGACCGCGATCTGCGACTGACATCGCAGATCCCTCGCGGACAAACAGACGCTGCAAGGCCAGGGATGCAAGGTGTCAAAAGGTGTTGCAAAAGCAAGTTCATTCCGACACCATGACGGCGTCACCACCTTCCATCACCCACTGACCACGTTGCGTCGGGCAGCCGCCGCATGTCCCGCGTACTGCGGGCAGCAGACAGCACCATGGCCGCAACCGGCCGCGGTGAACCGAACCATGCTTCAAGGGGGCCCCGCCGAATGCAGACACCGCACCCAGTGCAGGACATCGTTCCGGCATTCCTGCAGGCCATGCACGCACACGGCATCGTGCCGGATGCGCGTGGCCGCGATGCACTCAATGCGGACGGCACGCTGGTGCGCTTCCACGTCGAGGGGGATCGGCGCGGCACCCGCAATGGCTGGGCCGTGCTGTTCGGCGACGACGTGCCGGCCGGCGAGTTCGGCAGCTGGCGTACCGGCCTGCGCCATGGGTGGTGCGCGAAGTCGCCAACCTCGTTGACCGCCGCCGAGCAGCGTGCGATCCGGCAGCGCCAGGAAGCGGCCCGCGCCGACCGGGAAAGACTGCAGCGCGAGCGCGAGGACGCGGCAGCCAAGGCGGCCAATGTCCTATGGAGCCGTGCCGTGCCTGCCGATGCCAGCCATCCGTATCTTGTGCGCAAGGGCATCCAGCCGCACGGACTGCGCGTGGCGGCGTGGCCGGTGCGCAACGGCGATGGCCTGGTGTTCCGGCACATCGACAACGCACTGCTGGTGCCGGTGATGAATGCCACAGGCCGCATCGTCTCGCTGCAGGCGATCTTTCCACGCATGGATCTGGCGCTTGGTCGCGACAAGGACTTCCTGGCTGGCGGCCGCAAACAGGGCTGCTTCCATGTGCTCGGCAAGCCGCTGTCCAGCGAGCCCATCGCCATCGCCGAGGGCTATGCCACCGCGGAGTCCATCCATCAGGCGACCGGCTGGTGCGTGGTGGTGGCCTGGGACGCCGGCAACCTGGCATCGGTCGCGCGGGCATGGCGAACCGCCATGCCCGAGGCAAGCTTCGTGATCTGTGCCGACAACGACCAATGGACCCGGCAGCCGCTGGACAATCCCGGCGTCACCCACGCCACGCATGCCGCTGCGGAGATCGACGCACGCGTGGTATGGCCCGAGTTCGCCATTCTGCACGACGAGGAGGACCGCCCCACCGACTTCAACGATCTGCATCTGCGCGAGGGACTGGAAGTTCTGCGTGCGCAGTTGATGCCCGCTGCTGCCGCCACCGGGGATGAAGCCGCCACAGAGGATGACGCACCGGCAACGGCCGCCGCGCGCTATCTGGTGCCTGGCAATCTCTCCGCCTTTGACACCTTTACCCCGTTCCCCGACTGCAGCGCGCGTGGCCGACCATTGCCGACTGCACGCAATCTGGCCGAACTGTGCCGACGCACCGGCGTGACCGTGCGCTACAACGTCATCCGCAAGGATCTGGAAATCCTCGTCCCCGGCCTGCAGACCACGGTGGACAACGCCAAGGAGGTCGCCGCCGGCGAGGTGATGGACTGCATGCATCGCGCCGGCATGGCCATCGCCAGCTTCGAGACCAACCTGTGCCAGGTGGCCGAAGCCAATCCGTACAACCCGGTCGCCAGCTGGATCGGCTCGCGGCCATGGGATGGGCAATCACGCCTGCAGGCGTTCTTCGATACGGTGCAGGAAGCCCAGCCCACTCGCATGGCCGACGGCCGCATCCTGAAGGAGATCCTGATGCGACGCTGGTTGATCTCCGGCGTTGCCGCCGCATTCGAGCCCGATGGCGTGGTCGCCCGCGGCGTACTGACCTTCGTGTCGAAGCAGAACCTGGGCAAGACGCGCTGGGCGCGGCAGCTGGCGCCGGCCGAGCTGCAGCTGATCGCCGATGGCGTGGTGCTCGATCCCGCCAACAAGGACAGCGTCAAGCAGGTCATCTCCAAATGGATCGTCGAGCTGGGCGAGGTCGATGCCACGTTCCGCCGCACCGATATCGCCGCGTTGAAATCGTTCATCTCCCGCAGCCATGATGAGATCCGGCGCCCCTATGCGCGCACCGAATCACGCTACGCGCGGCGCACGATCCTGTTTGCCAGTGTCAACGACGAACGCTTCCTGCGCGATGCCACCGGCAATACACGCTGGTGGACCGTGCACGCGGTGGCGCTGGGCGAACCGGCACGGATCGACATGCAGCAGGTCTGGGCCGAGGCCCATGCGCTGTATTGCAGCGGCGAAACCTGGCATCTGGCCAGCGATGAGCTGGACGCGCTGAACGCCACCAACAGCGAACATGAACCGATCTCGCCGATTGCCGAGCTGATCGACCGTCACTTCGACTGGTCGCTGCCTGCCGAGCAGCGCAGCGTGCCTTATCGCGCCACCGAGATCGCCATTGCCGTGGGCATCGACAAGCCTAATCGGCGTGACGTCAACGAGGCGGCGGCCTACGTGGTCAAGCGCCATGAGGTGCGCACCAGGCTGATCGGCAAGGAACGGGCGAAGGTGTGGCTGATGCCACCGCGCAGCCGCAGCATCGCCGAGCACGCCGCCGGACCGTTCTGATGCCGCGAACCCACGACGGACGTGATGTCTGCAGCGGCAGTGTCGAGTGGCGTTTGGACTGCGAGGCACGGCATTTGCTGGGGCTGGACGGCTACCACTGCATCGATGCGCGCGGACGCAGGATCAGGATCGGTCCGCGCCGACACCGCCAGCAGTACCTCCAGCGCGTGCAGGTGGCACGCGGCCATGCCGAGCGCGATCGGCTGGCAGCGGCGGCGCTGCGGCTATGGGACGCAACAGCCCCGCGCGTCGAAGATTGGATGCAAGTAGATGAAAGGTGTTGACTGAAGAGGCAGGCAAAGGCAAGATACCGGCAACGGCCACGCCACCTCCCAGGAGCCCAGCCATGCCTCGCGCCCGCCTGCACGCCTTTGAAGGCGAACAGTTGACCGTGCAGCAGATCCATCAACGCGTACCCGTTCTGTCGCAACGGACCATCCGCGACCACCTCGCCGCCGGCCGCCGCACGTCCACGGCGATGCTGTGCTTCGACCCCATCGCCGCCGCAGCACGCGGTGGCCGCATCACCCAGCGCATCCTGCGCGCCCGCAGCAGCACCGGCAGCGACTGTTGACTGCCGCCGCACCTGTGCATTCCCCCAGGAGTAGACACCGCATGATCCCCGCCTCGCTCGACAGCAGCCAGCGCATGATCGCCGACACACTGGCCGCATTCCGCTGCGGATCCGCCTTTGCCAGCGTGCCGCTGCACTCGGTGCCGTTGACGCGGCCACCGCTCTACATCGGCATCGCCGGTGGCAAGGGCGTTGGCAAGGACACCCTCGCCAACGGGCTGGCCTCTGCGCTGGCACTGCCCTGTGACACATTCGCTTCCCGGCTACGGCAAAGCAACGGCGCCGAAAGGGGCCGGGAACACGTTCATCCGGAGCTGTGGGTACGCTCACTGTTCTCGCGCCTGCCCGCAGGTGGCCTGGTTCCCGATGTCCATTTCGATGACGAGGCACGCGCCATCCGTCGCCAGGGCGGCGTTGTCATCCGCATCACCCGCCCCGGCCACGACAGCGTGGACCTGCATGCCGGCGGCCAGCCGCTGCCCGCCGCGCTGATCGATATCGAGCTGCACAACGACCGCAGCGCGGCCGATCTGGTGCGCACGGCACTGGACCAGTTGATGTGCCGTGGCGTGATCTGAACGGCCTGCCGGAACCGCCGCCGCGCGACGGGCCGGTCCGTTGCTTTTTTCATCCATAACGCAGGTTCCGGCCCATCATCGGCGAAAATGATGTAAGGTCGTTCCCCATCAATGACGGCACCTGCCGTCACCCTGCATCCCCAACCGCTTTCGCAGAGAGGAAATGTCATGGAGGTCGAACAGTTCACGTCGACACGCCAGAAGGCCATCGCATTGTTCAAGTCGCAGCCCAAGGGTGGCAAGGACATCGTGAGTCTGGATGCGATCTTCATTTCGCTGTGCTCGCTGGCCGGCGCCCAGCCCGAGGCCGCTGCCGCCAAACAGGCGCGTACCGCCGCCCGCCCCGGCAACCAGCAGCCCCCCGCACCGTGGTTCATCGAGACGCTGGCCGCGCTCAAGGGCAAGGGCGAGTCGATCACCGTGGCACGCTTCCTGATGTTCGCCAACCGTTTCCCGGTCAAGCGCATGGACCAGGTCAATGCAGCCCGCTGGCTGCGAGATGCCGGCTATATCCCGCGCAAGACCGGCGGCAACCTGGTGTTTGACCTTTGACCCAGCGCCACCTGCAGTCCTGAAGCCCCGGCATCGTCCGGGGCTTTTTCGTTTCAGAGCCCGGCGCGCCCGGCACGAGGATCTACCCTGTGGCCGTCCTCACCCTGTACCTGCCACCTTCCCTTGTCCTGCGTCTGTTTCCAGCACATGAGGACAAGGAGTACTACAGAACCAGCAAAAAGGGCGGGCAAGGCTGGACGGCAAAGCATGGCGACTCGCAAACCTGCGCATGCAGGTCCTCGCCGATCCTCGCGCACGCATCTGAAGGCCTTCAGTCGACAGATCCAGAAGTAGATGAAAGGTGTTGACGTGATCGACGGGATGGCAACAGTGGATACCAATGCCACTGACCAACCTCGCCATGAACGCCCTGCCCGACAGCATCCAGACCCTTGCCGAGGTCATCGGCGAATCCGCAGCCCTCACGCTGGTGCATGCGTGGCCGCCGACCACCTCCAGCACCACCGGACGCCACCGCGTCATCGTCTACGTCCCCTCAACCCTGCCCGATCAGCATCGACTGATCGACATTCTTGGCCTAGAGATGGCCCAGCGGCTGGTCGCCCACTTCGGCGGTGAACTGCTGTTCCTGGCGTCCTGCTTCGCCGCCAGCGCACATGAGCGTCGCGAGCAGATCGCGCGCGCGGTGGCCAGCGGCATGCCCCGCGAGCACGTGGCGCAGGAATTCGGCGTATCGCAGACCACCATCAAGCGCGCACTCCGCGGTGCGCGCTCTGCCCCGGCCCCTGCCGTCCATCCGGCCCTGCTGAAGGGGTACGCACGCGCATGAACGAGAGCGACCTGCTGGCCGGTGTGCCGGACTGGGCCAAGTACCTGGGCGGCACCTCCGGGGTACTGATCGCAGTGTCGTTGTGGCTGCGGCAATGGCTGTCGTCCGCCAAGGTCGACCGCACCGCCGATGAAGCCACCAGCAACACCCTGCGCACCCTGCAGGAACAGCTGGCCGCCGAACGCACACGCGCCGATGGACTGATGCACGAACGCGAGGCCATGGCCCAGGAGATTGGCCAGCTACGCGGTGAAGTCAGCGCCCTGCGCGCGCAGATTGCCCAGCAGAGCGTGCAGATCGATGCGCTGCTGGACCTGGTGCGCAAGCGTTCGGGAGCGACTGCATGACCGCCGCCGCAGCCAGCGCCCTCGGTGGCGCCAACGTGGCCGCGTTCCTGGACATGCTGGCCGTATCCGAAGGCACCGATATTCCCGGCCAGCGCTCCCGCAATCGCGGCTACGACGTGATCGTCGGCGGCCAGCTTTTCAACGATTCCCGCGACCATCCGCGCGTACTGGTGTCGCTGCCACGCTACGGCATCACGTCCAGTGCCGCCGGCCGCTACCAGTTCCTGCGCAGCACCTGGGACGACCTGCGCGCGCGCCTGGACCTGCCGGACTTCGGCCCGGTCTCGCAGGACCGCGCGGCGGTGGCGCTGCTCAAACAATGCGGTGCCTACGATCTGATCCGCCTGGGCCGCTTCGATGCCGCGGTCGCCGCCGCCCGCCGCATCTGGGCGTCGCTGCCGGGCGCCGGCTACGGGCAGAAGGAGCATGCACTGGAAACGCTGCGCACCGCCTATCGCGCTGCTGGGGGGCTTCTGCAGTGATGCCGATTCCCGTGAGGCTTCGCATCGCCTTGCTGGGCCTGGTTGCCAGCCACGTGGGCTGCGCCTGGCTGGCCTGGGAGCTGCGTGACCGCAGCGCGGATCTCGCTGCCGCCAGCGCACAGGTCGCGCAGCAGACCAGACGTGCCGACACCGCACTCGTCGCGCGCCAGCAGGACCACACCAACGCACAGGCTGGTGCACAGGCCGAATCACAGCGCCTGGCCATGCAGTCCGCGCGCACCCGGCAGTTCGTCACGCTGCAACAGGACATCGACACCCATGCCAAGACTCCTGGCCGCGACCGCGGCGATGCTGATGCTGAGTTCGTGCGCATCTGGCGCGAAGCCAATGCCGGCCGCCCTCGTCATCCCTGACATCAGTATTGCACCGGCACAACTGCGCGCGCCGCAGGAACTGCCCGATCTGCAGGCCGCCGATGACGATGCGCTGCTGCGCAACCACGTTGCCGTGGCGCGCCAGTACCACGAACTGGCCGACCAGATGCGCGCGCTGCTGTGCAGCCTCGGCAGCCAGCAAGGTTTCACCGTCAATGGTGCACCACCACCGAGGCCTGCGGGCTGCATCGCTGATGACAGTGCCAGCGCTCACGGACCGCGCCGGCCCTGATCGAGCCAGTCACGGCCACGCGTGCAATGCCCCGCGCCCCTGCCAATGGCAACACTGCATGCAGAAAGCGCGTGCCGCGGCCCGCCGCGTTCTTCCTTCCATTCATCGCATGAGCTGACATGGCAACCGACACCCCCTCCTCCACCCTGGACGCGCTGCACGCCGCCATCGAAGCGGCGATCCGAGCACGCTTCGCCGACTTCGCGACCGTCGAGTTCTATCGCGACGCTGACAGCGGCAGTCTGGCCACACCCGCGTGCCTGCTGGCGATGACCCGCTGTGACCGTGGCAAGGACAGCGATGATGGCAGCGGCCAACTGCAGGCCGTGCTGCGCTTTGAAGCACGCATCTCCGTGCAGTCCGCAGTAGCCGGCTCTGCCCTGCAGCTGCGCAGGGCCGCCGTGACCCTGGCCACCTGGCTGCATCAGCTCGGCCGTTTTCCCGGCGTACCCAGTGGCGCGATCGAGGTGATCGCCGCGCTACCCGAGGATGCCGCAGCCGCGCAGCCAGATCTGCGCACCTGGATCGTCGAATGGTCACTGCCCATCGCGCTGGGCGGCAATGCCTGGGAGGACGCCGATGGCGTGGTGCCGCAGGCGTCCTACAGCTTCGCACCAGAGATCGGCCGGGCCCATGAGTCGCGCTACCAACCGCTCGCGGATGACGCACCATGAGCGCTGAACATGCCCGGTTGATCGGCAATCTGTTGATGATCGGCGTGGTGCGCGAGCTCGATGAAGCCGGCAGCCGCGTGCGCGTGGATGCCGACGGCATGCTCACCGACTGGATCCCCTGGCTGGAACGCCGTGCCGGACCGGGCATTCGCAGCTGGTGCGCACCGGAGCCCGGCGAACAGGTGGTGCTGGCGTGTCCGTATGGCGACCCCGGCCAGGCGCTGGTGCTCGGCAGCCTTTACCAGGATCGCTTTCCCGCACCGGCCGACACACGCCAGCTGCAGCGCACGCAGTACGCCGACGGCAGTCTCGTCGAGTACGACCGCCAAACCACCACGCTGACGATCACCGTCGGAGCCGGCAAGGTCATCGTCAACTGCGCCAATGCAGAAGTGCATGCCAGCGAATCGGTACTGCTCGACACGCCGGCGATCAAGGCCACCGGCAACCTGGACGTCGCGGGTGCGATCACCGCGGGCAAGGACATCAGTACGTCGGCAGACGTCAAGGCCGGTGCCATCAGCCTGAAGTCACACAAACACACCGCCCAGGGCCCGACGGCTCCCACCACGCCGGCACAGGCGTGATGGGCCATCGCTGCAATGCCCTGGAAACCCGTACTCCACGACGATAGAGACCATGCGAGGAATCGACGCCAACACCGGCAAATCACTGGATGGGCTGGCCCATCTGCACCAGTCCGTGCGTGACGTTCTCACCACGCCCCTTGGCTCCCGGGCCCTGCGTCGCGAGTACGGCTCGCGCATCTTCGAACTGATCGATGCGCCAACCAACCGCTCGCTGCGCATGGACCTGATCGCGGCCACCGTCGACGCACTCGCGCGATGGGAACCGCGACTGCACGTCGAGAACGTCGACGTCTCCCTCCCCGCCCCCGGCGTGATGATCCTGGCAGTGACCGGGATCCACCTGCCGGACGGCGAGGCCATCACCATCGAAGGAATCGAGGTTCGCTAACCGTGGCATCCGGCTCGTTCACCAGTGTCAATCTCTCCCAGCTGCCGGCCCCGGCGGTCATCGAAGTGCTCGATTTCGAAGCCATGTTCGATGAGTCGCTGACTGCATTGCAGGCGCTGGACCCCACGTTCGACGCGCTGCTGCCGTCGGATCCCGCCTTCAAGATCCTCGAAGTCTGCACCTACCTGCGCCTGCTCGACCGACAGCGCGTCAACGATGCCGCGCGCGGCGTCATGCTGGCCTACGCCGTGGGCAGCGATCTGGATCAGCTGGCGGCGATCTTTGGCATCGCACGCCTGGTACTCGATCCCGGCAAGCCACAGGAGGGCATCCTTCCTCGCTATGAAAACGACGAGGACTTCCGTCGCCGCATCCAGCTGGGACCGGAAGGCTTCAGCGTGGCGGGGCCGGAGGGCGCCTACGTCTTCCATGCACTGAGCGCGGATCCGCGCGTGCTGGATGCCAGCGCCACCAGCAGCACGCCCGGTGAGGTCGTGGTGTCGGTGCTGTCGCGTGAAGCCGACGGCACCGCCACCCAGGGCCTGCTTGACGTGGTCGAGGCGAAGCTGAGCGCAGATGACGTTCGCCCGTTGACCGATCACGTGCTGGTGAAAGCGGCCAGCATCATCAACTACGCCGTCGCCGCCACGCTGTACACCTTCGCCGGTCCCGACTCGCAGGTCGTGTTGGCTGAAGCACGCACGCGCCTGGATCGCTACATCGTCGAATCGCATCGCCTCGGCCGCGACGTGACCCGCTCCGGGCTGTTCGCTGCATTGCATGCCGAGGGCGTACAACGCGTGGTGATCGAAAGCCCCGCCGCGGACGTAGTGGTGGACCGTACCCAGGCCACGTACTGCACCGCCGTGACGCTGGCCCACGGTGGCAACGATGAGTGACCTCGCGACGCGGCTTGTCAATGCGCGTCTGCGTGGCGCGGTTGATGGGAAGAACCAGGTGTTCCGCCATCCCGGCGGCATGCTGGCAACGGTGGAGGCGGTGTATCGCACGGATGGGCAGGGACGCCGACGCCTGAACGATGTGTCCATCAACGGTGGCGTGGTCACCCTCGCAGCCGCGCCTGTGCCCGGCGTGACCATCGACGCCGACGCACAGGTCCGGGTGCCGTCGTCAGCCAACCTGCTGCCGCCCAATGCCACCCAGGCCGAGCGCGCACTGTCGCAGGCGATCGTTGCCCGCCCGCTGCCGGTGGACATCACTGCCCTGTGGGACGCCGATCGCTGTCCGGCCGCGTTGCTGCCCTGGCTGGCATGGGCGCTCTCGGTGGACGAATGGAAGGCGTACTGGCCCGAACCGGTGAAACGCGCGCGGGTACGCGCAGCGATCGCCATCCAGCGGCGCAAGGGCACGGCCGGCAGCGTGCGCGACGTGGTCGCTGCATTCGGGGGTTCGGTACTGATCCGCGAATGGTGGCAGCTGCAGCCGAAGGGACCGCCGCACACCTTTGAAGCCGTGATGACAATTGCCAACCAGGGCGGCACCGCGGCAACCGCCATGTTCGTCGACGACGTCATCGGAGAGATCACTCGCACCAAGCCGGTGCGCTCGCATTTCACCTTCACCCAGGGCATGCAGGCCGACGCAGCAATCGGCGCGCTTGCAGCCGCACACGCCACGGCCTTCCGCCGCATCCAACTGATCGGAGAGTAAACCCCGCATGCGCTTGAAAATCACCGACGCCGGCTTCGCCAAGCTGGTCAATCCGCCGAATACCGGCACCAATGCCGTTCTGGTTACCCAGATCGGCCTGACGTCCACTGCGTTCACGCCTTCGGCCGGCCTGACCGCGCTGCCAGGCGAGATCAAACGCGTCGCCACCTTCGGCGGCCAGGCCGTGGGCGATGACACGCTGCACGTGACCATCCGCGATGACAGCACGACCGCCTATTCGCTGCGCGGCTTCGGCCTGTACCTGGCCGATGGCACGCTGTTCGCCACTTACGGCCAGACCGATCCGATCATGGAAAAGACGGCGGCCTCGATGCTGTTGCTGGCCACGGATGCACGCTTCACCGACGTGGACATCACCCAGATCCAGTTCGGCAACGCCGAATTTGTCTACCCGCCGGCAACCACCGAGGTGCTGGGCGTGGTCGAGCTGGCCACCAACACCGAGGCGGAAGACGCGGCCGACACCCAGCGCGCGGTGACTCCGCGCGGCCTGCGTGCATTCACCGACAAGCGCTTTGGCGCGGCCGCACCGACGGCACTGGCCAGGACCCTGCTGTCTGCCGCAACCACGGCCGCCGCACGCACCGCGTTGGAGCTGAAGGGGGCCGCGCTGAAGGACACCGGCCATGGCAATGGCCTGGATGCCGATACCTTGGATGGCAAGCACGCATCCGCGTTCGCCCTGGCGGGTGACTTCGCTACGGTCGGCCACAAGCATGTCATCGCAGATGTGACCGGGCTGCAGACTGCCTTGGACGGCAAGGCATCCAAAGGCACGAACAGCTTCACCGACCAGCAGTTTGTCGGCGGAACGTATCCGCTGGTGGGCTTTGGCGCCCAGGGGGCAGAGCAGTCGTTCATCGGCGGCTGGGCCAACGCGGGCCTGTGGCGGGTATGGAGCAATGATCGCGCGGCCAGCAGTGAGATCACCATCAAGCACGGCGACACCCCACGCTGGAACGGCTCGGCGATGTGGCATGCCGGCAACTTTGCGCCGGAGTCGAAGATGGATGTAGCGGGCGGTACGTTCACCGGCGCGGTCTCCGTCAAGAACAATTCCCTGCGCGTTTCAGGGTGGGGGAGCATTGCAACCGACGGCGTTGTCTACTTTGGCTCGGGTGACAGCTATCTATTCAAGAGCGGACCAGCATTCAGCTTCCGCAACAGCGAAGGAGCCTTCGTCGCCAACCTGAACTCGGGAGGCTCGATCTGGACCAGTGATAGTTTCAATCCGAGCTCAAAGGTCTCCAAAGCCGGGGACACCATGTCCGGCACGCTCAGCATCTACACCGGAGCGGTAAACACCCAGAACGTTCCACTGCGATTTGGCTGGAACAACAATATCCAGCGCTTTGCCTTCGCGATGGAATCCAGTGCATCGCTGTCTCTTTACGGGTACGACGCAAACGGCGGCACTCCAACACGCAAGGCAAACATCAGCAACGACCCATATCGCACACTCGCGGTAGATGGCGGCATTTGCTCCACAGGCGGGGCTTCTGCACTGGTGGTGCAAGATCGTCTAAATAACGGCATCGAATATCACCTCTACTGCGCCGGGAACGCATTCCGCGTTTGGTCGTCAACCGCTCAGGGGGTCGATCGTTTGACGCTGACCGACAGCGGAGTCCTCATAACGAGCGGTGGCTACGACTTCGGCTCCTCGCGCAAACTGAAGGCTATCGATGGCCCCGTGCCCTATGGCCTGGCCGCCGTCGAGCGCATGGAACTGGCTACGGGCCATTACAAACCGGAGTACAACAGCGACGGCCGTCGCCGCCTGTTCTTCGTCGCCGAGCAGCTCGCGGAGCTGGTACCCGAAGCTGTCGACCTGGAAGGCGTCGAGTTCAACGGCGAACGCGTTGCCTCGATCAAGCTGGACCAACTGCTGCCGGTCATGGCCAAAGCCATCCAGGAACTGGCCGCTGAAGTGCGCGCACTGAAGGCGGAGCGCTGACATGGCCAGCGGATATCGCTCGGCAGGCGTCGACTTCGACGACCTGTTCGATCCCTACGTGGAGGGCCCCGTCGCGCAGGATTGCGGCCTGCGCGTGGGCGGCACTGACCTCAGCCGTCGCTACGCCCACATCCAGTACGGCAGCAAGCGTGCCGACGTCGGCTATCGCGTCGGTGGCATGGACGTATCGAACCTGTGGGCTGCGCGTGGCAGCGCCAGCTATCGCCTGCCGTTCCATGGCCAGGGCTACTCGGCAAGCAACGGTGCCAAGACCAACTCGACCGGATCGGCATCGGCATCGGTCTCGATCGACATGCTGTCCGATGGCAACTACAGCATCCGTCGAAGTGTCACCGGCGGTGGCAACAACAGCAACACGGTCGTTGCCTCCGGTCGTTGGCTTCCGGCAGGCGCGAATGCCTCCGAGTACGACGTGCAGTTCAGTGTAAGCAACCAGGGAGCGGCGTACTTCAGTAACAGTGCACCGTCGTTCGCCTCGCTGGCGTCTTCGCAATCGGCAGGCGTCTCCATCAGCGTGCCCGCCAGGTCCACCAGTTTTGAAAGCGCCTCCACCAGCATCAACGTCCACCTGCGTCGTGCCGGCGGCAACGCGCAGGTCTCCAGCTTCAGCGCAAGCGTCAGCGCCTCCGGCTGGGTCTGATCGATCACCGGGCCACGGCTGCAATTATCGCCGCCGTCGCCCTTCCCGAAGATATACACGTCGCCTGCATCTGCAGGCACACCACCACACCGAGGAACCTCTCCGAATGACCGAATTTCTCCATGGCGTACAGGTCGTCAACATCGACACCGGTGCCCGCTCGATCGCCGTCGCCTCCACCAGCGTGATCGGCATCGTCGGCACCGCACCGCTGGCTGACGCCGATGCATTCCCCATCAACACTCCCGTCCTGGTGACCTCGCCATCGCAGGCGGCCAAGCTGTCGGCCAAGACCGGCACCGAAGCCGGCACCCTGCCGGGCGCACTGGACGCGATCTTCGACCAGTCGTCGGCCGTCGTGGTCGTGATCCGTGTCGAGAGCGGCGCCTCCGACAGTGCCACCCTGGCCAACGTCCTGGGCGGCGTGAACGCACAGACCGGCGCTTACTCTGGCGTGCACGCACTGCTCGCCGCCAAGTCCATCGTCGGTGTGAAGCCGCGCATCCTGGTAGCACCGGGCTTCACCCACGTGCACCCGGCCGACCCGGCCAGTCCGGACACCGTGCTGGCCAACCCGGTCATCGCCGAGCTGCTCGGCATCGCCGACAAGCTGCGCGCGATCATCATCAAGGACGGCCCGAACAGCAACGACGACGCGGCCAAGACCACCACCGCACTGACCGGTTCCAAGCGTGTCTACGTGGTTGACCCGGCCGTGCTGGTGCAGCAGGGTGAAGCGATCGTCAGCCGCTATGCCTCCGGTGCCGTGGCCGGTGCCATCGCCCGCAGCGACAACGAACGCGGCTGGTGGGCGTCGCCGTCCAACCAGGAGCTGTACGGCATCGTCGGCACTGCGCGTGCGATCGATTTCGGCCTGTCCGATGCGACCAGCCGCGCCAACCTGCTGAACCAGGCCAACGTGGCGACCATCATCCGCGAAGGCGGTTTCCGCCTGTGGGGCAACCGCACCGCCAGCATCGATCCCAAGTGGCAGTTCCTGTGCGTGGTGCGCACCGCCGACATCATCGCCGACAGCCTGGAGGCTGCCCACCTGTGGGCCGTCGACCGCGGCATCAGCAAGACCTACGTCGATGACGTGCGCGAGGGCGTCAATGCCTTCCTGCGTGGCCTGAAGACGCAGGGCGCGATCCTCGGCGGCAACTGCTGGATCGACCCCGAACTGAACGCAGCGGACAGCGTGGCCCAGGGCCGCTTCTACTGGGACTTCGACTTCACCCCGACCTACCCGGGTGAACAGCTGACCTTCCGCATGCACATGAACAACAACTACGTCTCGGAGATCTTCTAAGCATGGCGCGCAAGATCCGCAAGAACTTCAACTTCTACGTCGACGGCAAGGGTTTTGCCGGCAGCGTGATGTCCTTCACCGCCCCCAAGCTGTCGCTGAAGACCGAGGACTTCCAGGCCGGCGGCATGCTTGCCCCGACGGAGATCGTGCTGGGCCACGACAAGCTCACCGCCGAGGTCACCTTCGCCTCCGATGACGCGGAGATCATGTCCAAGTTCCACGTCATCGAGAGCAAGGAGTACGGCTTCACCGCCCGCGAGGCGCTGGAAGCCGACGATGGCTCGGTCACTTCGGTCGTGCACAACATGCGCGGCAAGGTGAAGACCCTCGACCGCGGCGAGACCAAGGTCGGCGAAAAGGGCACGGTCAAGGTCTCCCTGGCACTGAGCTACTACAAGCTGACCCATGGCGTGCAGGTCGTGCAGGAGATCGACGTGACCAACATGATCGCCCGCCAGGGCGGCGTGGACGCACTGGCCGGCATCCGCGGCGCACTGGGTATCTGATTCCCGGCACCGCCTCGACGTACACGGGGGCGCACAGCGCCCCCGGATCCACCGCATCTCCATCGACATCCGGGAATACATCCATGTCCAGCAAGACCAAGACCAGCGCCGACACCGTCATCGAACGCGACGGCTACGCCGAAATCACCCTTTCCCGCCCGCGCCAGGTCAACGGCGTGGACACTGCCGTGCTGCGCATGCGCGAACCGACCGTGGAAGACATGGAGCGCTACCAGGACGACAAGGGCACCGACGCCCAGCGCGAAGTACGCATGATTGCCAACCTGTGCGAGATCGCACCGGATGACGTGCGCAAGATGCCGCTGCGCGACTACGCCCGCCTGCAGGCCGGCGTCGCGCTTTTTACCACCTGACCCTGCCGCAGATCAGGCAGGGAGCGCTCGCCCTGGCCGGCCATACCGGCTGGGGCCTGCGCGAGATCATGACGCTGCGGGTGTCGAAGTTCATCTGGTGGATACAGGGATTGCCGGTACATGGCGAGTAACGTTCAAACGACAACGATCACGATCGGCGGCTCGGTTTCCCGGTCGTTGCAGGACGCACTGTCCTTCAGCAACGATGGCCTGAAACGCCTCGGAGAGGAAGCCGACAAGCTCGAGCGCAAGCTCAATTTCATGGGCAGATCGAGCAACCAGTTCGTCCGCATGCGTGCCGAGGCCGATGCGCTGCGCGCTTCGCAGGAAGCGCTGCAGCGGATCGAAGACAAGCGCACCGCGAATCTGGAGAAGCGCGAGAAGCTGGGTTCGGCGTTCGGCGATGCACGCGGCATGCTCGGCAGCGCCATCACCACGCTGGCCAAACCGGTGGAGAACGCCGCCGGCTTCGCGCGCGAGAACCAGGCCATCGGCAACGCCGCCAACCTGACCCGCGCGCAGGTCGCGGCGCTGGGCCAGACCATCCTTGCCGAATCCGGCCGCACCCACCAGGGCGCGGGCGAACTGCAGCGTGCGGTCAGCCAGCTGGTCGCTGCCGGTCTCGATGCACAGACCGCGCAATCCAGCCTCGGCGCAATCGGCCGCACCACCACCGCTACCGGCCAGAGCATCGACGACGTCACGCTGGCGGCGTCGGGCCTGCAGCAGGCATTGAAGATCAATCCGGCCGGCCTGCAGTCGGCGCTGGATGTGCTGGTCGTAGCGGGCAAGGACGGCGGCCTGGGCCTGAAGGACATGGCCGCTGCACTCCCCGTGCTCGGCGGCGCATTCCAGTCGCTGCAGATGCACGGCAACGCGGCCGCGGCCACCATGGGCGCAGCCCTGGATGTCGCCCGGCAAGGGGCCGGCGGTGCGGACGAAGCGGCCGGCAACATGCAGCGCTTCATGGCCAGCATCCTCTCGCCCGACCTGCAGGCCCGCGCCAAGAAGGGCTTCAAGCTGGATCTGCGCAGGATCATCAACGAAGCGCAGAGCAGCGGCGGCAATCCCTTCGACGCGGCGATGCAGGCAATCATCCAGGCCACCGCCGGCGACCAGACGAAGATCGGCAAACTGTTCGGCGATGCACAGGCGCAGAACTTCGTGCGCCCGATGATCCAGAACTGGGATGAGTACATCCGCATCCGCGACAAGGCGCTGAACTCATCTGCAGGCACCACCGACAGTGGCTTTGCGGCCAAGCTGCAGACCGACCCGGAGAAGATCGAAGGCGCGAAGATCGCCGTGGACAACCTGTCCAAGGCCTTCGGGACCGCGCTGCTGCCAGCCGTTGGCGAAGCAGCAATGAAGCTGACCGAACTGCTGAACGGTGTTGCATCGTTCGTGCAGGAAAACCCGAAGCTGATCGCCAATACCACCCAGGTTGTGGTCGGCCTGATGGGCATGCGTACCGCCGTGCTCGGCGTGCGCTACGCCTGGACGTTCCTGCAGGGCCCGATCCTGGCGGTGCAGAAGGCCTTCGAGCTGTTCCGCGGCGGCAGCCTGCTTGCGCAGATGGGGCAGTTCGGCCCCACCGCCATGCGCCTGGCATCGGGCTTCCGCGTGGTCGCGACTGCCGTGGGCGCGATTGGTGGCGGTCCCATCGCCATCGCGGTCGCCGCCATCACCGCCGGCGCACTGCTGGTGCGCAAGTACTGGGAGCCGATCAAGGCTTTCCTCGGTGGCGTCTGGGATGGCCTCAGCGGCGCCGGAAGCGCCGCCATGGGCGAACTGATGCGCGCCGTCGAGCCGCTGCGCCCCGCCTGGGAGGTCATGGCCGGGCTGATCGGCCAGGCCTGGGACTGGCTGTCGAAGATGCTGGAACCGGCGCAGTACACCGGCAATGAACTGTCACGCGTCGCCGAGATCGGCTCGCTGGTTGGCGAAGCGTTGCTGACCAACTTCCGCATGGTCATCCAGGTCATCGGTGGCGTCGTGCAGACCGTGGTCTGGCTGGGTGAAATGCTCGGCATCGCCGCCGGCTGGATCACCGTCACGTTGGGCGGGGCCTGGGACGCGATCATGGCATCAGCAGGAACGGCCATCGACTGGATCATGGGCAAGCTGCAGCCGTTGCTCGATGGCATCGGCTGGGTGTCGGAGAAGGTGGGCGGTGGTCTGGGCTTCCTCAAGGACAAGGCGGTCGAAGGCGCCGGCATCGCCATGGACCGGGCAAACATGGGCAAGGCGGTCTACGGCTCCATGGCAGCCAACGGCGGTGGTGGCATCGGTGACATGGCGCGCGTGGCATACGCGGTCGGCACCAATGACAACGACGGTCTCAAGCGCCGCATGACAGACCTGGGAGGCGCGCAGCAAGGTCGCCCGGCACCGCCGATGCCCTCCTCTGCCACCGCACGCGCACCCACCACCGTGCAACAGCAACAGACCAACAACATCACCATCCACCAGCAACCCGGTGAATCCAGCGAGGCGCTGGCACGGCGGACCGCCAACGCGCTGCAGCACCAGCAGGCCGTGCAGGCCCGCGCCACTCTGGGAGACAGGAACTAAGCATGAAGCGCGAGTTCGTAACCGGCGCAGTGGACAAGCTGCTGTCGCAATTCAAGAGCAACGATTCCGGAAACGCACCGGTACTGCTGATGCTGGGTGGATTCAAGTTCAGCCTCAACACGGCTGTATTCCAGCAGATCCAGCAGTCCAACGATTTCCGCTGGCAGGCACAGGATCGCGTCGGGCAGATGGCTGCACTGCAGTACACCGGCCCGGGCTCGGCCACCATGACACTGCCAGGCATTGTCTACCCGCTGTTCCGTGGCGCCGGCAACGAGATGTCGCAACTGCGCAAGCTGGCCAGCCAGGGAAAACCGCAGCGTCTGCTGACCGGCAAGGGCGGCAACCTGGGTCTGTGGGTCATCGAGAAAATCGACGTTACCTCCAGCGAATTCACCGTCGACAGCCAGATCCAGAAGCAGGACTTCACACTCACTCTGCGGAAATACAGCGATGGCACGAACGTATAACACCCGCGACGGCGACGTCGTCGACCGTATTGCCTACGCGCATTATGGCGAACAGTCACCGGCGATCCTGCGCGCGGTGTTCGATGCAAACCCCGGCCTGGCCGCGCGCGGCCCGGTGCTCACTGCAGGCGTGGCGATTGTCCTGCCGGACGTGCAGCGTCCCGCCAATGAACGCAAGGGAGTATCACTGTGGGATTGAACATCGCACCCGCGTTCCGCGTGGTGGCCAACAGCCAGGACATCACCGACAAGATCATGTCGCGCTTCAAGTCGCTGCGCATCACCGACGAGACCGGCAACAGCGCCGACACGCTGGAACTGCAGCTGGCCGACCATGATCCGAGCGATCCGATCCAGCTGCCGCCGGTGGGCGCGGAGCTGGAGGCCTTCATCGGCTACGACGGCGAAGTGCGGCGCATGGGCCTGTACATCTGCGATGAGGTGGAGATTTCCGGCTATCCCGGCAGCATGACCCTGCGCGCCCGCGCCGCGCCGTTCGAAACCAGCAAAGGCGGCAAGAACGATCTGCAGACGCAGAAAACGCGCAGCTGGAAGAAGGGAACGACGATCGGCGACATGGTCCAGCGGATGGCGGCCGAGCACGGACTGACCGCGGCGGTGAGTGCGTCGCTGGCATCCATCGTGCTGCCGCTGACCGTGCAGTCGCAGGAGTCGGACATGAACCTGCTGCTGCGCCTGGCCAAGCAGCACGATGCCATCGCCAAACCGGGCGGCGGCCGGCTGGTGCTGGTCAAGCGTGGTGAATCGACCACCGCCAGCGGCGAACGCATTCCGGACGTGACCCTCACCCCGGCCGATGGCAGCAGCTACCGCGTCACCATCGCTGCCCGCGACGATGCCGGCACCACCATCGCCTACTACCGCGATGTGCGTGGCGCGCAGCGCCAGGAAGTGAAGGTTGGCAGCGGCGAGCCGATCGTGCGCCTGCGCATGGCCTATGCCGACCGCGAAACCGCCGAAGCCGCCGCGCGCGCCAAGCATCGCGAGCAGGCGCGGCAGACGCGCACGCTGAGCTACAGCCTTCCAGGGCGCGAGTCGCTGATGGCCGAAGCCACGGTGGTGATGCAGGGCTTCCGCGATGGCGTGGACGGCGAGTGGCTGGTCAAGCGCGCCGAGCACAGCATCGGCAGCGACGGTTACCGCACCAGCATCGAGTGCGAACAGCCCAACAGCGCCGAATCAGTGAAGGCCGCCAGCAGCGCAGCGGTGAAGCAGACCCCGCAGGTGGGCAGCGAAGTGTAGATCCACGCCACGCCTGGATTGGCCTCTTAGCCCCTGCCGGGCTCCCAGTAGATCCACGCCACGCGTGGATGCGCTTCGCGCATCAACTCACGTACTGCGCCTGGCCATTACCGAACGACCAGTTCTCCTTCTTCACTTCCACCAGATTGATGAACACATCCTCGCGGCGGATACCCACTGCCGCATGCAGGCCATCGGCAATGCCCAGATACAACGCCTTTTTCTGCTCCAGCGTGCGCCCCTCATTCCAGGTGATCTGGATGCAGATGAAGTCATCGCTGCGGGCGATGCCCAGGTAACCCGGGTCGAACACGAGCGTGCCGGCGTCGTGCTCTTGGAAGATCTGGAAGCGATCGTTCTCCGGCACGCCGACCGCGCGCATGGCCTGATAGATCGCCTCGCCGACGCGCTGGCGATACTCGACGGATTTACCTTTGCGAAGATCGATGCGGGCGAGCGGCATGGTGGCACTCCAGAGTGGATGGGCAGGGCGACGCGCTGAGACTACGCCTGCCCCGGCCGGTAAGACAGCGCATGGATGGAACCCTCTGCCTCCATCCGTGACATGTTCCCACCAGAACTGCGCGAGGTGACGCGATCGCCGTGGCGACGCTCCTGCGGAGTCGTCATTTGCACGCCCGGCAGGGGTGGCGATTTGCGCCATCAGTGATGGGCTGCACAGCGGGCGGGTGCTCGACGGCACAGAACAGAGCACGCTTGGCCTGCTTAGGGGTAGTTGAGAACTTTCCTTACAGACCGACGTGATTGTTCGACTTGATGATCGCCACGCCGAGGCAGATTGCCTGGGCCGGGATTGGCGTCTCGAAAAAGCAAACCTGACGGATTGGTTGCGCAGCAGTGCGTAACCGCAAGAATGCACCGACTGCCCTCAATGGCGGGCGGTGCGTGGGGATCACTCGATCCGCCGGGTGATTTCTCACTCCGTTGTGTTTGCCCCGGCACGCCAACCCGCACCGTCCGCCACCTTCACTACGGAAGGTGGCCCTACGCCAGTGAGGGTTCCGCCATGACCGACCGCACCGCCATCCATCCCCGTCTGCACGCCCTGATCGGCGACATCGCCACCGATGTTCCCGAAGACCTTGCACGCGAGATCGAGTGCGCGCTCAAGGAGCAGCAGCTCCCGCCCTCACAGCCGATGTTCTTCACCTTCCTTCATGCGATACGCAAGGGAGATGGCGAAGACGGCCAGCCCTGCACCACGCAGATCCTCACCCCGCACACCCTCGCCTCCCTCGGCCGTTCACTGTCCGCACTGAATGCCGTGCTCGATCTTCTGCACGCGGCAGAGCGCACGCGCGTGGACGGAGGTGCCGACGAGCAGATTGGCGACTTCCATCGAAACGGGCTGCTGCTGGCCGCACGCCAGATCGCGCATGCCGCACACACAGGACTTGGCGATGCGATCACAGCCGGGGGAAAGGAGCCCGGTTGAATCACGGGCAACAAAAAAGCCCCCATTGCTGGAGGCTTCTTTCGTTCTGCAACATGGTGGGCGGTACAGGGATCGAACCTGTGACCCTTGCCGTGTGAAGGCAATGCTCTACCGCTGAGCTAACCGCCCGGTGTGTTGCTGAGCCGCTCATTATAGGGCGGTTTTTCAGGGCGTCAACACCTTTTCACATCGTGTTTCCCGGCCCATTTCCCCTAATCAGCCAGGCATGGCCTGGCTCTACCGGGAGGGGCAATCCGGCCACATCACATCGTATGCGTCGGCTTGTCCGAACCGGTCAGGCCGGCCAGGATCGTCTCGATCTTGTGCCGCACGGTCTCACCCTCCTGCCCGTCTGCCAGCTGCACGCCGATGCCGGCCGCGCGGTTGCCCTGCGCGCCAGCGGGCGTCACCCAGATCACCTTGCCGGCCACCGGCAGGCGCTCGCTGGAATCGGGCAAGGTCAGCAGCAGGAACACCTCGTCGCCCAGGAAATAACGCTTGGGCGTGGGCACGAAGATGCCGCCATTCTTCACGAACGGCATGTACGCGCTGTACAGCGCGGCCTTGTCCTTCACAGCCAGGGACAGGATGCCCTGGCGGGCGTTGCTGGCACTCATCGATTTCCCCTTGCGGCAGGCCGCTCGTTCACCTTGTTCCAGGCCAGCAGCAACTCGACCACCGCAAGGTCTGCGCGCACCGTGGTGCGCAGCAGGTCGCGGGTGCGGTTGGCCGCATCGAACCAGGCTGCAAGCTTGTGCAATCGCTCCGGCGTGGTCAAGGCATCGGTGCTGGCCTGGGCCAGCGCCAGGTCGGCGGCGAAGCGCAGGCGCAGCGCCGCGTTGTCGTCGGCGCACCACTTCTGCGCCAGCTCCACCGCGCCGGTCTTGCCAGCGGCCAGTTGTTCCAGCTCGCGGCCGACGTCGCGACGCAGGCTCAGGCCATCTTCGCGCAGCCAGTTGTCGGCCTGCCCGGGATGGCCGCGTGCTGCCTCCAGCGCCTCGCGCGCGGCGGCCTCGCTGTGGCCCTGCTGCTGCAGCCAGGCCAGCGCTTCCTCGCGCGGCGGCAGCTTGAATTCCAGGCGCTGGCAGCGGCTGCGTACGGTCTGCGGCAGGCGCGCCGGGTCACTGCTGATCAACCACAGGTAGCGCCCGGGTTGCGGTTCTTCCAGGGTCTTCAGCAGCGCATTGGCGGCCGAACGGTTGATGGCATCGGCCGGGTCGACGATCACCACCTGCGCCACGCCGTACTGCGGGGTCAGCGCCAGCTTGTTGGTGATCTCGCGCACCTGCTCGATGACGATCTCGGTGCGCAGCTTGTCGCCGCTCTTGTTCGGAATGAAGCTGATCAGCTGCAGGTCGGGATGGGTGCCGGCGGCAATCAGCTGCCGCGTGCGGGTGGCGTGCGCGGCATCGCCGCGTGCCAGCACATGGTCGGCCAGCGCGAGCGCCACCTCACGCTTGCCCAGTCCGGCCGGGCCACAGATCAGCAGGCCGTGGCCCAACCGATCCGCATCCAACGCGGCCACGGTCTGGTCGAACGCGCGCTGCTGCCAGGGCGAGAACGTACTCATGCGCCCTCCCCTTGCTGCAGCCAGCGTTCGACACGCGCGACCACATCGGCAGCCACGTGTTCCTGCACCTGGCCGGCATCGACCAGCGCGAAGCGCTGCGGGTCCTGCTGTGCGCGACTGCGGAACACCTCGCGCACGCGCTGGAAGAAATCGTCCTGCTCGCTTTCGATGCGGTCCGGCCACAGATCGCGGCCATTGGCACGCGCGCGGCCAACGGCCACGTCCACGTCCAGCAGCAGGGTCAAACCGGGCAGCAGGCCAACGGCGCGGCGTTCCAGGTCTGCAATCCACTGCGGGTCGAGGCCGCGGCCACCGCCCTGGTAGGCGTAGCTGGAATCGGTGAAGCGATCGCTGAGCACGTAGGCGCCGCGCTGCAGCGCCGGCTGGATCACTTGGCGCACATGCTGCGCACGTGCGGCGAACACCAGCAGCAGTTCGGCCTCGGCACTGAGCGGTTCGGCAGCGATCTCGGCATCGGGCTTCAGCACCAGGCCGCGGATGCGTTCGGCCAGCGGCGTACCACCGGGTTCGCGGGTCAGTACGACCTCATGGCCGTGGCGGCGCAGGCACTCGCGGATGGCGTTGATGGCCGTGGTCTTGCCCGCGCCCTCGCCGCCTTCCAGGCTGACGAAACGGGGATGGCGAAGCAGCGCGGAACTCATTGCGCCGGGGTCTCCTTGGTGCGTTGCTGGCGCAGCTGCTGCAGGTAGCGGGCCACGGCGGCGTTGTGTTTGTCCAGGCTGGGCGAGAACACGTGTGCGCCACTGCCATCGCCGACGGCGACGAAGTACAGCGCATCGCCCGGTGCCGGTTGCGCGGCAGCCATCAGCGCGTCACGGCTGGGCATGGCGATCGGAGTCGGGGTCAGGCCAGACCGGGTGTAGGTGTTGTAGGGCGTATCGGTGGTCAGGTCACGGCGGCGGATGTTGCCGTCGTACGCCGCACCGATGCCGTAGATCACGGTCGGATCGGTCTGCAGGCGCATGCCGATCTTCAGGCGGCGCATGAACACGCCGGCAATCTGCGGCCGCTCGCTGGCCAGCGCGGTTTCCTTTTCGATGATCGACGCCATCGTCAGCAGCTCGTAGGGCGTATTGATCGGCAGATCCGGGGCGCGGCTTTCCCAGGCTTCGTCCAGCGCCTTCTCCATCGCGCCGTGGGCACGCTTGAGCACGTCCAGGTCGCTGTCACCGCGCTGGTAGACATAGGTCTCCGGCAGGAAGCGGCCTTCCGGATGCTGGCCGGCGAAACCGAGGCGGTCCATCAGCGCGGCGTCATCAAGGGTGTCGGTGGTGTGCAGCAGCGGATCGGCACGCTTGAGCGCGGCGCGCAGCTGGCGGATGTTCCAGCCTTCGATGATGGTGACGCGGTGCTGCAGCACCTTGCCCGCGCGCATGCGCAGCAGCAGCTCGCGCGGGGTGAGGTCCGTGCTCAGCGCGTACTCGCCCACCTTCAGCTTGCCGGCGGCATCGAGCTGGCGGGCAAGCAGCTGCCACTGGGTGTCCTGGCCCTCGTCCACGCCGGCCTCGCGCAGCTTGCGCAGCACGCTGTTCATGCCATCGCCGCTGGCGATGACCACGCTGTCCGCACTGGGGGTCAACGGTACGTCGGCAAACTGGCTCTGCTTGTAGAAGAACCACGCGCCCGCACCGGCCACGATGGCGGCCAGCACCAGCAGCAGTGTTACCACCCACAGACACCCGCGCTTGGCTCCCGCCATGGACTACCTCTGAACTCGATTCCGTCGTGCAGGATACCGTGCCGCCGGTGTGGGGTCATGACCGGGGCCACACACCCGTGCCGACCAACGGTCGGCACCCACCAAGAGCGATACCCCGTAGATCCACGCCATGCGTGGATGAACGACCATGGAAGCATCCATGCCGACCGACGGTCCGCTCCCACCAGGCCCGGTAGCGCCGGGCCATGCCCGGCGGCGGCAATCGATCAACCCTGCTGCCCAAGCGCCCGCAGCAGGCCACGCGCCTTGGCCCGGGTTTCGTCCAGCTCCTTGTCCGGGTCCGAGTCGACCACGATGCCGGCACCGGTACGGAAGCTGACCTCGTTGCCATCCACTTCGGCGGTACGGATCAGGATGTTCAGGTCCAGGTCGCCATCGCGGTTCAGCCAGCCGAACGCACCGGTGTACGCGCCGCGCGGCACCTGCTCCAGCTCGCTGATGATCTGCATGCAGCGCACCTTTGGACAGCCGGTGATGGTGCCCCCAGGGAAGGTGGCAGCGATCACTTCGCCCGGGGTCACGTCCGCGCGCAGATGGCCGCTGACGTTGCTGACGATGTGGTGCACGTGCGCGTAGCTTTCCACGGTCATCAGCTCGTCCACGACGACCGTGCCGGGCAGGCAGATGCGGCCCAGGTCGTTGCGCTCCAGGTCGATCAGCATCACGTGCTCGGCGCGCTCCTTGGGATGGCCGACCAGCTCCTGGATGCGTGCGGCATCGTCGTCGCCCTCGAAGCGCGGGCGGGTGCCGGCGATCGGGCGGGTCTGCGCGTGGCCGCCGTGCACCGAGACCAGCCGTTCCGGCGACGAGCTGACCACATGCCGGCCATGCGCACTGAACAGGCCGGCAAACGGCGCCGGATTGGCGCGTCGCAGCTGCGCGTACAGCGCCTGCGGACTGACCGCCGTGGCGAACTGCGCGCTCCAGCGCCGCGACAGGTTCACCTGGAACACATCGCCGGCGCGCAGGTACTCGATCACCCGGCGCACGCCATCGGTGAAGCGCTGCGGCTCGTCTTCGCTGACCGATTGCGGCGGTTGCCAGCCCTGCCCGGCCTGCGGCAGTTCGCCGGCCACCAAGGCGACCAGCGTGTCCAGCAGCGCCTGCTCGCCCGCTTCGGCAATGAGGAAGCTGGTGTCGGTCTGGTGGTCATGCAGCACGGCGGCCGGGCAGCGCAGGGCGAGCGCGGTCGGGTGACCGTCATCGCGCGCGCGCGCCGGCAGCACCGGTTCGACCTGGCTGGCCACTTCGTAGTCCAGCATCAGCGCCCAGCCACCCCGGAACGGCAGCGCGTGGCCGCCGTCGTGCGGCAGCCGCTGCGCCTGCCATGCGCGGTCCAGCGCTTGCAGGAAACTGCCGGGCTGCACCGCACCGTGCTGGTCGCGCACCTGGCCATCGGCGTCCAGCTGCAGGGTGTCACCCTGCGCGGCCAGCAGCAGGCTCCAGCGGCCCTGGGCGGTACCCGAGGCGGTGGACTCCATCAGCAGCGGGAAACGCGCCGGGTCGCGCTGCTGCAGGGCCAGCAGGTCGATCGGGTGTGGCAGCGGATGGATCAGCGGGGCGTGGGTCATGGCGGCCAGTTCGGGAGACGGATACACGGAAGCCGCCTTGCGGCGGCCTCGTGGTTGGCGGAGTCGAGCCTGGCTCGACGCTGCCGGTGCGATCAGACGCGCTTGAAGATCAGCGTGCCGTTGGTGCCGCCGAAGCCGAAGCCATTGGACATCACCACGTCGACCTTGGCCTGGCGTGCTTCGTTGGGCACGTAGTCCAGATCGCAGCCTTCGCCCGGCTGCTGCAGGTTGATGGTCGGCGGAATCACGTTGTCGCGCATTGCCAGCACCGAGAAGATCGCTTCCACGCCGCCGGCAGCGCCGAGCAGGTGGCCGGTCATCGACTTGGTGGAGCTGACCATCATCTTGTAGGCGTGGTCGCCGAAGGCGGTCTTCATCGCCATGGTCTCGCCGAGGTCGCCCAGCGGGGTCGAGGTGCCATGTGCGTTGAGGTAGCCGACCTGCTCCGGGGTGACACCCGCATCCTTCATGGCCATGGCCATGCAGCGCGCAGCGCCTTCGCCGTTCTCGCTCGGCGCGGTCATGTGGTACGCGTCGGAGCTGGCGCCGAAACCGGCCAGCTCGCAGTAGATCTTCGCGCCACGGGCCTTGGCGTGCTCGTACTCTTCCAGGATCAGGATGCCGGCGCCGTCGCCCAGCACGAAGCCGTCACGGTCCTTGTCCCACGGGCGCGAGGCCTGTTCCGGGGCGTCGTTGCGGGTGCTCATCGCCTTCATCGCGCAGAAGCCGCCCAGCGCCGTCGGCGAGGAACCGCGTTCGGCACCGCCGGCCACCATCACGTCCGCATCGCCGTACTGGATCATGCGCATGGCGGTGCCGATGGAATGGTTGGAGGTGGCGCACGCCGAGACCGCCGAGAACGACGGGCCCTTCAGGCCGCTGATGATGCTCAGCTGGCCCGGCAGCATGTTGATGATGGTCTTGGGCACGTAGAAGGGAGAGATCTTCTTCCCCTCGTGGAACTCGATGGTCTGCTCTTCGATGCCGAGCAGGCCGCCGATGCCGGCGCCAACGATGGCGCCAATGCGGTCGGCGTTGGCGTCGGTGATCTCCAGGCCCGAATCATGCAGGGCCATGAAGGCGGCACCGAGGCCGTAATGGATGAACGGGTCCATCTTCTTGGCATCCTTGCCGCTGACCCGGTACTTGCCGAACAGTTCGTTGTCGGCGGTGATGTCAAAGCCTTTGACCTCACCTGCGATCTTGGTGGTAAACCGTTCCAGGTAGGCATCAGAAACGTTGGTCAGCGGACCGATGCCCGAACGACCGTGGGTGATGCCTTCCCAGCTGCTGGCCAGATCATTGCCCAACGGCGAGACCATACCCAGGCCGGTTACGACGACGCGACGCTTCATTGCTGATTCTCCTGACCCGAACGTTCTTTGCGGGTAACGCGGTTTACTTCGGTGTGGTACGCAAACACACGGGGCCGCAAACAGCGGCCCCGTGGGGTGTCGTGCGCGGCGAGCTCGACGCCCGCGCGCGCACTGACGTCCTGCATCAGGCCTTGACGTGGGCCGTGATGTAGGTGATCGCAGCCTGCACGGTGCTGATCTTCTCGGCTTCTTCGTCCGGGATCTCGCACTCGAATTCTTCTTCCAGCGCCATCACCAGCTCGACGGTGTCCAGCGAGTCAGCGCCCAGGTCATCGACGAACGATGCGCTGTTGGTGACTTCTTCTTCCTTGACGCCAAGCTGTTCGATGACGATTTTCTTGACGCGTTCTTCGATGGTGCTCATGGGATATCGCTCCAGATGGAGTAGTGGTTCAAAAGTGGTCGCCATCAAAGGCGATGGCCGTGGGATAGTGTAGTGGAAACCGGCGTGACCTTGCATTGCAGCAAAAATCCTCGCAGATCAACCACTTGCGGCGCGATCCCTGCGCCCCTTGCTTACGGCATGTACATGCCGCCGTTCACATGGAGAGTTTCGCCGGTGATGTAGCCGGCAGCCGGGCTGGCCAGGAAGGCCACCGCGTGGGCGATGTCCTCCGGCGAACCCAGGCGTTCGAGGGCGATGTCGCCGATCAACGCGGTACGCGCCTCTTCCGGCAGCGCCTTGGTCATGTCGGTGTCGATGAAGCCCGGCGCGACCACATTGACGGTGACGCCGCGCGAGCCGATTTCCTTGGCCAGCGACTTGGAGAAACCGATGATGCCGGCCTTGGCGGCGGCGTAGTTGGCCTGGCCGGCGTTGCCGGTCACGCCCACCACCGAGGCGATGTTGATGATGCGCCCCTTGCGCGCCTTCATCATGCCGCGCATGACGGCCTTGCTGGTGCGGAACACGCTGGTCAGGTTGGTGTCGATGATCGACGCCCAATCGTCTTCCTTCATGCGCATCAGCAGGTTGTCGCGGGTGATGCCGGCGTTGTTGACCAGGATCGAGATCGGGCCGAATTCCTTGGCGATGCCGTCAAGCACGGCGTCGAGCGCGGCAGCGTCGGTGACGTTCAGCGCACGGCCGTGACCGCCGTGGGCGGCCAGGCGCTCGCCGATCGCGGCGGCGCCGGAATCGGTGGTGGCGGTGCCGATGACGGTGGCGCCCTGGGCGGCCAGCAGATCGGCGATGGCGGCACCAATGCCACGGCTGGCACCGGTAACCAGTGCGATTTCACCCTGCAGGGGCTTGCTCATGATGTTTTCCTCAGGCTGGGGCGGCCGCCGCACACGTGCCGCTTGCAGCGGCCACCGGCGCGGTCGGCAGGAACAGGGGCAATCAGGCCGACCACGTCTCGCGGGCGGTTTCGAAGTCGCCCGGGGTGGCCAGGGAACGGCCGTCGATGGCCTTGTCGATGCGCTTGACCAGGCCGGTCAGCACCTTGCCCGGACCGCACTCGGCGATCTGGGTGACGCCACGGGCGGCCAGGGCCTGCACGCAGCCGGTCCACTGCACGGGCTGGTACAGCTGCTGCACCAGCGCGGCGCGGATCGCGTCCACGCCGTCGTGCACCTTGGCGTCGACGTTCTGCACCACCGGCAGCTGCGGCAGCTGCCAGGACAGGCCGGCCATCACTTCGGCCAGGCGGTTGGCGGCTTCGCGCATCAGCGGGGTGTGCGAGGGCACGCTGACGGCCAGCTTGACCGCCTTGCGCACGCCCTTCTCGGCCAGCAGCGCCAGCGCACGGTCGACCGCGGCAGCGTCGCCGCCGATCACGATCTGGCCCGGCGAGTTGAAGTTGGCCGGAACCACCACCTGGCTGCCGGCGGCTTCCGCGCAGACGTCCAGCACCAGCTGGTCTTCGGCGCCGAGCACGGCGGCCATGGCACCAACACCGGCCGGCGCGGCGTCCTGCATCAGCTGGCCGCGCAGGCGCACCAGGTGCGCACCGTCGTGCAGGCTGAGGGCGCCAGCGGCGACCAGGGCGGTGTACTCGCCCAGGCTGTGGCCAGCCAGAACCGACGGACGCGGACCGCCCACGGCGTTCCAGGCGCGCCACGCGCCGATGCTGGCGGCCAGCAGGGCCGGCTGGGTGTATTCGGTACGGTTGAGCATTTCCTCCGGGCCACCCTGGGACAACGCCCACAGGTCGACGCCGGCACCATCGGATGCCTCGGTGAAGGCCTCACGCACCTGCGGGTGCAGTTCGGCCAGCTCGGCCAGCATGCCCACAGACTGCGAGCCCTGACCGGGGAAGACAAAAGCGAGGGTGGATAGGGTCACGCGGTCATCCGCTTGTTGCAATCGAAGCGGGCCATGATAAGGGGGAACATGCCGTGTCGTCTGTACGTGCGCGTATGCACGGCGTATGGATCATGGGCGGGGTCGGATCCCTTTCCCTGCGGAAAAGGGCTCTGACCCCTGTCCGCAATCAGCAGAGCAGCTGCAGGATGTCCAGCTCGCCGTCGGCAAACCAGTCCATGCACAGGCCGACCACCATCAGCAGGCCCAGCGTGGTGGCGCCGTGGGTGATGAAAATGGAGTGGGCCAGCGCACGCGCCGAGCGCCCCAGCTTCATGCACACCCGCGCCAGGCGCTGCAGGCGGCCACTGACGGCATGCACGTGCGCACGCACCGGTGCCTGCACCCCGTTCATCGCCTCGGCCATCATCGCCTGCAGGCTTTCGGGGCGGTCGGCGTAGTACTTGGCCACGCCGTAACCGAACATCAGCCAGTCACGCGCCTGTGCCTCGGCCAGGTCCATGACTTCCAGCGGATCTTCTTCGAAGTCGATGAAACCGACGTTCTGGCCATCCCAGGTGAGGTTGCGCGGCAGCGGCTGGCCGAAATAGGCGCCACGCGCGTGCGCTTCGGCAATGGCCTGCATCGCTGCAGCCACGAGGCGATCGCGGCCGGCATCGTCGGCCTCGCGCAGGCAGGTATTGAACGAGCTGCCGTTGTCGCCGATCACCAGCGCGGCATGGCCGCTGCCGATCACCGCGGGAACATTCACCCCCTGCGCCTGCAGTTCGGCCAGCCGGCGGGCCTCGGTTTCGCGCGCGGCGTCGCCACCGCGGTGCGGCGGCGGGCGCAGGGCATCGAGATGGAACCGGCGGGCAACAAAATTGAGCAGGCCCAGGGCCACTGCTCGGCTTCCTTCGCCGTACTGCTTCAGCCAGGCGCGTTGCCCTTCGATGACGATGGGCTCAACCATGACAGTCTCCTTTAACGCATTACGGCCCCAGAGGGGCCGTAACGACGGTTTCACGTTGTCGTAACTCGCACTATCAATAGCGCAGCAGTGCCGAACCCCACGTGAAGCCACCACCGAATGCTTCCAGCAGCAGCAGCTGGCCGCGCTCGACCCTGCCGGAACGCACAGCCGCATCCAGCGCCAGCGGCACCGAGGCGGACGAGGTATTGCCGTGCTTGTCGACAGTGACCACGACCTGGTCCATCGACATCTCCAGCCGCTTGGCGGTGGCCTCGATGATGCGCAGGTTGGCCTGGTGCGGGATCAGCCAGTCCAGGTCGGACTTGGTCAGACCGTTGGCGTCCAGGGTTTCGTCCACGACCGAGTCCAGCGCCTTGACGGCGTACTTGAACACGTCGTTGCCCTTCATGTTGATGGTGCCGCCACCGTTGTTGCCTTCACCGAAACCGACCGAGACGCCGACCGGGTTCCACAGCAGCTCTTTCTTGCTGCCATCCGAATGCAGGTGGGTGCTGAGGATGCCGGTTTCTTCGTCGGCCTTGAGCACGACGGCGCCCGCGCCATCACCGAACAGCACGCAGGTGGTGCGGTCTTCCCAGTCGACGATGCGGGTCAGGGTTTCCGCGCCGATCACCAGCACATGGCGGGCATCACCGGAACGGATGAATTTGTCAGCCACGCTGAGCGCGAACACGAACCCCGAGCAGGCCGCGTTGACGTCGAAAGCGGGGCAGCCGCTCACACCGAGCTTGGCCTGGATCAGGCACGCGGTGGAGGGAAAGATCAGATCAGGAGTGGTCGTGCCGACCACGATCATGTCGAGCTGCGAGGCGTCGATACCGGCCGCTTCGATCGCACGCAGCGCGGCCTGGTAGCCGAGATCGCTGGTGGTTTCGCCTTCGGCAGCGATGTGCCGTTCACGGATACCGGTGCGCGTCTGGATCCACTCGTCCGAGGTCTCGACCATTTTTTCCAGGTCGGCGTTGGTCAGGACTTTTTCCGGCAAATAGCTGCCGGTGCCCGCGATCCTCGAGTAGATCCGCTTGCTCATCATGTTTCCTGTTGCACGAGCCGCCGTTCACCGGCGTGCCCGGGAAAGAAGGCGAAGGCCGCTGCCCAGCGGGCAGCGACCTTCCGGCACATCAGTCTTCCTGGACAGCGGAAGACTTGGTCTGGATGACCTTCTTGCCGCGGTAGAAACCGTCAGCAGTGATGTGGTGACGCAGATGCACTTCGCCGGTGGTCGGGTCGGTCGACAGCTGCTTGGCGCTCAGGGCGTCATGCGAACGACGCTGGCCACGACGGGACGGGGTAACACGGGATTTCTGGACAGCCATGGGATTGCTCCAAACTCGGTTCGTTTTGCTTCGTCGTTTCGTCGCACAGGACGCCAGCGTCCAGCACACTTTTCACTTTCGCCGCAGCCGCCGACGACAACCGGCTGCTATTGTTTCTTCAATGCCGCCAACGCCGCAAACGGGTTGGCCTTTTCAATTTCTTCTTCGGTCGGTGCCCAGTCCTTGTCGACTGCCTCACCATCCGGCGACAGGGGTACCACCGGTACCGCCAGCACCAGTTCGTCCTCGACCAGGTCCAACGGACGCAGCTGGCCATCTTCCGGCACGAGCAACGCCTCGTATTCCTCCGGCAAGGACGATTCCTCGTCTTCGTCGCGGATCAGGCCAAGCCTCTGGGTCATCTTCACCGGCAGCAGGAAGCGCTGCATGCTGCGCTGACAGGTCAGCGGCAACGCGGTATCGATGCTGAGTTCCACATAGGATACCCGCAAGATCTCGTCGCGACCGAATTCGAGCGAGTAATTACACTCGCCTTCGGTATCTGCGACAAGCCCCTGCAGGCGAGTCAATTCAGCCAGGGAGACCTGACCGTCGAAGCGCCTTCGCGCCACGACCATCCGCCAGGCATCCAGCGTTTCGGGTACGTTCGCGGACATAAGCCGCCGAATATTAAGGATCGGCAGGTCGCGTGTCAAATGACTGCCATGCAAGGCTTGCTGTGCCTGGCTGTACCGGGCCAGACTGCCGCGCCCCGCTCCCGGAATTCCCGCATGCCTGCCCTGGTCCTGGCCTCCACCTCCCGCTACCGCAGCGACCTGCTGGAACGGCTGGGGTTGCCCTTCGACTGCGCACGCCCGCAGGTGGATGAGACCCCGCAAGCCAATGAGGCCCCGCTGGCGCTGGCGGCACGCCTGGCCAGCGCCAAGGCGGCCGAGGTGGCCGTCCGCCATCCCGGCAGCTGGGTGATCGGCTCGGACCAGGTGGCGGACCTGAACGGTCAGCCGCTGGGCAAGCCGGGCAGGGTCGAGGCGGCGTGCGCGCAGCTGGCGGCCATGTCCGGGCAGACGGTGCGCTTCCACACGGCCATCAGTCTCACCCGCGACGGAGAATCCTTCACGGCAATGGACTTGACCCAGGTGCGCTTC
The DNA here is from genome assembly GCF_056861525.1 of Stenotrophomonas sp. 82F1. Taxonomy (NCBI): domain Bacteria; kingdom Pseudomonadati; phylum Pseudomonadota; class Gammaproteobacteria; order Lysobacterales; family Lysobacteraceae; genus Stenotrophomonas; species Stenotrophomonas sp. 82F1. The sequence goes on along the minus strand of NZ_JBSPUD010000007.1, from coordinate 61,766 downwards.
CGCGCGCTGCAGGCGCCGGAGATCGCCCGCTACGTGGCCATCGAGCAGCCGCTGGACTGCGCCGGCAGCTTCAAGTGCGAAGGCCTGGGCATCAGCCTGTTCGAGGCCATCGACAACCGCGACCCGACGGCGCTGATCGGGCTGCCATTGATCGCATTGTGCGGATTGCTGCGCCAGGCCGGATTCTCGGTGCCGTAACCCCGGCCCGTGACACGGGGCACGCTGCCTCAGCGTTTTTCCACCACGAACGGCTGCTCCTGCCACGGCTCCACACTGCCGTCGCGACCATGCAGGCGCAGGCCCAGCCAGTGCTTTCCCGGCGCCAGCGTCGTGGTATCGAGCGTTGCATCGAAGCCGACAGCCGGATGTTGCGGATCGGTGCTGTGCGGCCAGGCATGGCGGATATCGAACACCCGCCCGTAGGTGGCATCGCCGATCGAGCGACCATCCACCAGCACTTCCACCCGCGACAGGCCGACACCTTCCTTGAACGCCCAGCCCTTGATCGCCAGCGTGCCGCTCACCACGTCGCCATTGGAAGGGGCGTCCAGCCAGGCCAGTGCGGGTGCCACGCATGGACCCTGCGCGCGCTGCACCGGCAGGCGGAACAACAGGAAACGCTGGAATCCGTGGTCGTTGCTGACCACGCGCGGTGGCGGCAGCGGCCCGACCTGTTCGCAGATCGCGTGATAGCGGGTGAGCAGATCGCGGAAACGCTGATCACTGGGCGACAGCACCAGCAGCATCGGCACGTCGCGCTCGCCCTCGTGCACCAGGTTCCATTGCGCCAGCTGCGCGGTACGGCCGTGCTTGTCGTTGAGCGGATGCGGCAGCACGTCGATGTCACCGCGGCCCAGCTGGAAGCCCAGTTCGGCGCCCACCTTGAAGTTGCCGGCCAGCACGCGGCTGCCTTCAGGCATCTGCTGCAGTTCTTCGCGGACCGCAGCTGCCAGCGGCTGCCAGCCGGCGAAGTTGCGCGGGTAGTACTTGTCGCCGGCCAACTGCTCGCGCAGCGATGACGAGGACGCCATCAGGTAATAGCCGAAGGCCAGCACCATGCCCAGCCCGGCCAGCCACCAGCCGGTACGCCGCAACCAGCGCGGCCAGCCGTTGAGGATCACCGGCACCGCCACCAGCAGGGCCAGGTAGCCCGGCAGCGGCCAATGGAAGCTGATGCGTTCGACGTCGGTGAAGAAGCCCAGTGCGAAGATGCCCAGCGTCGACACACCACCGACCAGGCCGAAATAGCGCCACTGCACGCGCGCACCGCCGCCACTGCGGGTACCGGCCAGCGCCACCTTCCACATCGCGATGCACAGGATGGGCGTGACCAGCATCGGCTGGATCACCAGGAACCACAGGCCGCGCCACTCGAACGCCCACGGATGACGCTCGACCACCTGGAACTTCAGGCCGGCATCGTGATTGTCGGCATTCCAGGCCAGCAGCGGCAGCCATGCCAGTACGCCAACAGCCAGGGCCACCCAGACGCGCGGATCGGTCAGCATGCGCCGGCCCTGCGGCAGCGCCAGCAGGGCAATGAAGCCGACGCCGATCACACCGATGAAGCGATAGTGGCTGAGCGCGCCGATCAGCAGACCCAACGCCAGTTTCACCGCCGAAGACGCGTCGACGTTGCGCAGCAGGCGTGCGCCAGCATCCAGGCACAGCACGGCTGCCAGCGCCATCGGCACATCAGGTACGGCCAGCAGGCCCAGCGTTGCCGACAACGGCATCAGCAGCGTCAAGCTGCCGGCCTGCCACCCCGCAACATTGCCGAACCAGCGCGCCGCAATGCGCGATACCAGCAGCGGCAGCACTGCGCCAATGGCCAGGAACGGCAGGCGCAGCGCAAGCACATGCTGGCCGCCAAGCTCCACACCCAACCGGGTCAACCAGGCCGTCAGCCCCGGCAGATCCGAATAGGCTGCAGCCAGATGCTGGCCTTCCTGCCAGTAGAACGCCTCATCGACGAACAACGGCAGGCGTGCGGCCACGACCAGCTTGGCCGCTGTGACGAGCGTCCATAACCAGAGAAAAATCGTACGTGCGCGCTGTTCGCCCTGCATTGCTCTATGGATAGAATCGACCGGTTACCGAACTTGAGACGACCATGACAGCTTCGTCCCCCATGCCCAGCATGCTAACCGATCAACTGCGTCAGTCCCTGCGCAATGCGCAGGACCAGGTCAATGCACTGGTGCTGGGCAAGGTGCAGGAGGTTCGACTGGCGTTTGTGGCCCTGCTGTCTGGCGGTCACCTGCTGATCGAAGACCTGCCCGGCCTCGGCAAGACCACGCTGGCCCATGCCCTGGCCAGCAGCCTGGGGCTGAGCTTCCAGCGCGTGCAGTTCACCTCCGACCTGCTGCCGGCCGACGTACTCGGCGTATCGGTGTATGACGCCGGCAGCCGCCAGTTCCAGTTCCATCCGGGGCCGGTCTTCACCCACGTGCTGCTGGCCGACGAGATCAACCGGGCGCCGCCGCGCACGCAGAGCGCGCTGCTGGAAGCGATGGCCGAGCAGCAGGTCACCCTCGACGGTCAGACCCATGTCCTGCCTGATCCGTTCTTCGTGATCGCCACGCAGAACCCGGTGGATCTGTCGGGCACGTTCCCACTGCCCGATTCGCAGCTGGATCGTTTCCTGCTGCGGCTGGCGATGGGCTATCCCAGCGCACAGGCGGAACGTGAGCTGCTGCGCGGCAGCGATCGCCGCGACCTGATCGCCCGCGCGCTGCCGCAGCTGGATGACACCCAGGTACGTGCACTGCGTGAGGCGGTCGGCCAGGTGCATGTCAGCGATGCGCTGGTGGACTACGTGCAGGCACTGTTGACCCGCAGCCGCCAGCATGCGGGTGTACGCGTGGGATTGTCGCCGCGCGCCGGCCTGGCCCTGCTGCGCGCAGCCAAGGCACATGCGCTGCTGCTCGGCCGCGGCCATGTGGTGCCGGAAGACGTGCAGACCCTGTTCGTCGCGGTGGCTGGCCATCGCCTGGTGGGTGAAGCCGAGTCGAGCTCGGGGCCGACGCTGGCACACGCGATCCTGCAGACCGTCGCGGTCGATTGAAGATGGCATCGCATGTCCGGCGACTGTTGCAGCTGGCACGCCCGCGCATGCCGGAGTCGTTGCCGCAACGGCTGGACCGCAGGCGCATCTACGTGCTGCCCACCCGCTTCGGTCTGTTTGTGGCCTGCCTGCTGGTGGCGATGTTGCTGGGTGCGCTGAACTACAACAACAACCCTGCGCTGTTGCTGGCGCTGCTGTTGGCAGCGGCCGCGATCGCCAGCGCCATCGCCGCGCACCTGCAGCTGTCGGGCGTGCAGATCGACGCGATCTCCGCCGAACCGCTGCCGGCCGGGCAACCGCTGCGCCTGCGCGTGGACCTGTCGCTGCGCGACCCGCGAGCGCGCCATGGGCTGCACCTGCAACTGGGCGACAGCGAGGCGTGGCTCGACCTGGCCGCACACGGCCGCGGTGAAGCCGAGCTGGAAGTGCCCAGCGAACGCCGTGGCTGGCTGGAACTGCCGCGCATCCGCCTGTCCACCACCCAACCGCTGGGCCTGGTCAGGGCGTGGTCATGGGTGTGGCCGGAAGAACCCCTGCTGGTCTACCCGCTGGCCGAAGCGAAGGCGCCGCCGTTGCCGCAGCAGGGCAGCGATCCCCTGCACACCCGCGCCCATGCCAATGGCGAGGAACTGCATCAGCTGCGTCCGTATCGCGCGGGAGATCCACCGCGCAGCATTGCCTGGAAACACTCCGCGCGCCGCGACACGCTGCTGGTACGCGAATACGAGAAGCCGATAGGCATCGAAGTGGTGCTGGACTGGCGCGCGCTGGCCCCCTTGGGCCAGGAGGCCCGCATCGCGCGGCTGGCACGCTGGGTGGACAGCGCCGAGCGCGAAGGCCGTCGCTACACGCTGCTGCTGCCGATGCAGCCGCCGATCGGCCCCGGCCAGGGCGCCAGCCACCACCATCTGTGCCTGCGCGCGCTGGCGTTGCTTCCCCATGACTGAGCCTGCCCTGCTGCTGGACCGCAACACCCGCACGTGGACGCTGGCCAGCGCCGCACTGGCCCTGTTGCCACTGCTGCTGCAGCTGCCCACCATATTGGCCGCGTTGATCGCCGTGGCAGCGGTCGGCACTGCAGCACTGTCGCAGCGCGGCGTGCTGCCGATGCCGGTGCGCGTGCTGCTGGTGCTGGGCATGCTGGCCGCCATCGTCTGGCAGATGGGAGCGGTGCGCCCGGGCCGGGATACCGGCTGCGCGTTGTTGGCGGCGATGCTGGCGATCAAGTCCAGCGAGCTGCGCACCCTGCGCGATGCACGCAGCCTGCTCGGCTTTGCCCTGTTTTCACCGTTTGCGGCCTTCCTGCTCGACCAGGGGCCGCTGACCACCGTGCTCGCCATGCTCGCCGGCGTCAGCGCCCTGATTGCGCTGCAGCGGCTGGCGCAGGGTGAAGGCCGCAGTACGCCACCGCCGCTGTCCGCGCAGTTGCGTGGCGTCGGTCGCCTGCTGCTGATCGGCCTGCCGCTGGCGTTGGCCAGCTTCTGGCTGTTCCCACGATTGGCCACGCCGCTGTGGGGCATACCCGAACGCGCCGTCGGTACGCCGGGGCTGTCGGACACTATGCAGCCGGACCAGTGGCTGGATCTGATGGCCGACGACACCCCGGCTCTGCGGGCGCAGTTCTTCGGCGCGGTTCCAGCGCCGGCGCAGCGCTACTGGCGCGGGCCGGTACTGACGCAGTTCGACGGGCATGTCTGGCGACGCGACCGCCGTACCGACCGTTTGCCACCTGCCGTCGTGGAACACGGCACGGAGGGCTGGAACTACCAGATCGATTACGAGCCCACCGACCGTCGCCAGCTGGTCGCGCTGGATCTGCCCAGCGCCGCACCGGAAGGCAGCCGGCTTGATGCCGACCTGAGCCTGAGCAGCGACCGCCCGTTGTCCGCGTTGAGCCGCTGGCGCCTGCACTCGGCCCCACCGCAGCGCTTCGATGCCACGCTGTCGACGTACCAGCGCCGCGCTGCGCTGCAGCTGCCGGAAGGCTTCAACCCGCGCACGGCAACCCTGGCCCGCCAGTGGCGGCAGGACGCGGGAAGCGATGATGCAGCAGTGGTCCGTCGCGCCCTGGCGTGGATCACCGCGGATTTTTCGTACACGCTGGCGACACCGGCTCCCGGGCGTGATCCTGTCGATGCCTTCCTGTTCGACTACAAGGCCGGCTACTGCCAGCATTTCAGCTCTGCCTTCGTGGTGCTGATGCGCAATGCCGGCATTCCGGCGCGGGTGGTCACCGGGTTCGCCGGCGGCACGCGCAACCGGATCGGCGACTACTGGGTGCTGCGGCGGATGGACGCCCACGCCTGGGCCGAAGTGTGGCTGCCGCAACGCGGCTGGGTGCGCATCGACCCGACAGCGGCCGTGGCACCCGAGCGCATGCTGGACACGCTTGACGACCGCCTGCAGGCCGGCGCCGATACCGGGCTGCAGCAGCGCTGGCTGCAGCTGGGCCAGGTCGGCGACTGGATGCGCAGGGGCTGGAACGAACTGGTGCTGTCCTTCGACGCGCGCCGCCAGCAGCAGCTCCTGCAACCGTTCGGGCTGGACGACCTGCAGCCGGGACAGCTGCTGGCTGGCTTCGTGATGGCGGTGTCGCTGGCGCTGGGGTGGATGGCGTGGCTGCTGGCCCGTGGCGAACGCGAGCGCGACCCGCTGCTGCGCGCCTGGCACCGGCTGGGGCAGCGCTATGCGCGGCTGGGGCTGGGCCGCGAACCGCACGAGCCCGCCCTGCACTGGGCGCGGCGGGTCCACGCGCAGCGCCCCGACCCGGCCCTCATCACACTCAGCCAGCGTTTCGCTGATGCACGCTACGCTGGCACTTGTACCGAGCTCGCCCCATTATTGCGGGACCTGCGCAGGCATCGCCCGACTTCCGGAGCCTCCCCATGAATACCAAGTTCCTCCTCACCGCCGTGGCCGCCCTGGCCCTGTCGGCCTGCGCCACGGCCCCCAAGCCGCTGCAGGGACAATTCAGCCTGGTTTCCCCGCGCGACTCGGTTGCCACCCAGCAGGTCGGCACGCCGGTGCGCTGGGGTGGCCGGATCATCGAAACCAAGCCCGGCCAGGGCGAGACCTGCTTCCAGATCATCTCGCGCCCGCTCAACGGCAGTGGCCGCCCGAACACCACCTCCTCCGATGCCAGTGACGGCCGCTTCATCGCCTGCCGCGCCGGCTTCTACGACCCGGCCGTGTTCGAAGCCGGCCGCGACGTGACCTTCATCGGCAAGATCGACGGCTACGCCAACACCCGCATCGGTGATTACGACTACCGTCTGCCGAAGCTGGCGGCCGACGTGATCTACCTGTGGCCGGAGCAGCGCCAGGTCGATGTGGTGCCCTACCCTTACGGACCGTGGGGCCCGGGTCCCTATGGCCCGTACTGGGGCGGTTACCGCGGCTGGGGCTGGTGGTAGTCCAGGCCCGCTACGCATGATGCAGAAGGCCGCCCCATGGGGCGGCCTTTTTTCATCCATGCATGGTGCGGGTCTGCTCGGGGCGATGTTGCATTGCGACGATTTTTATCCACGCATGGCGTGGATCTACTTTATCCACGCCATGCGTGGACGGCTGCGTCAACGCCCCGGCGTACCGAAGTGACCCAGCGGCGCGCCCGCCAGCAGATGCATGTGGATATGGAACACGGTCTGCCCGGCATCTTCGCGGCAGTTCATCACGATGCGGTAGCCGTCCTGCGCGAAGCCTTCCTGCCGCGCGTACTCGGCGGCGGCCAGGGCCAGCTTGCCGATCAGGTGCGCCTGCGACGGCTGCAGGTCATCCAGGGTCGGGATGATCTCGTTCTTCGGAATGAACAGCACGTGCACCGGCGCCTGCGGCGCGATGTCCTTGAACGCCAGCACGTCCTCGTCTTCATAGACGATGGTGGCCGGGATCTCGCGACGGATGATCTTGCTGAAGAGGGTTTCGCTGCTCATGGTCGGCCTCGGCGGGGGTTTTCCCGCATTGTAGGCCGGTAACGCCGGGGCATGCCCGGCATCGACTCAATCGCGCACTTCGCTGCGGGTACCGAACGCGTGCGACAGCGTGCCGCGATCGACGTACTCCAGCTCACCACCGAGGGGCAGGCCCTGGGCCAGTCGACTCGGCCGCACCTGGCGGGCGCGCGCCAGCTGCGCGAGGTAGTGCGCGGTGGCTTCGCCTTCGACGGTGGCGCTGGTGGCGATGATCAGCTCCTGCACTTCCGCTTCGGCCAGACGCTGTTCCAGCTGCTCCAGACCCAGCTCGCGCGGCCCGATGCCATCCAGCGGCGACAGCCGCCCCTGCAGCACGAAGTAGACGCCGCGATAGCCGGTGGCGTTCTCGATCGCCAGGCGGTCAGCCGGTGATTCCACCACGCACAACTGGCTGCGCTCGCGGCTGCCATTGGCGCAGGTCGGGCACAGCTCGGTTTCACTGAAGTCGCGGCACTGCGCACAGTGACCGATGCGTTCGACCGCCTCTGCCAGCGTCCCGGCAAGGCGTTTGCCACCTTCGCGCTCGCGTTCGAGCAGGTGGTAGGCCATGCGTTGTGCCGTCTTCTGGCCTACGCCAGGCAGCACCCGCAGTGCATCGATCAGTTGTTCAAGCAGCGGTGCGGACACGGCGGTGTGTTCTGTAGAGCCGAGCGCGCTCGACTGGAAATTGCGGACAGCCGAGCACGCTCGACGCTGCACGGTGGGTGGCACCCGGCGGTGCGGGTGCCACGCAGGACATCAGAACGGCATCTTCATGCCCGGTGGCAGCTGCATGCCGGCGGTGGCCGAACCCATCTTCGACTTCGACTCGGCGTCGATCTTGTTGGACGCATCGTTGAAGGCGGCGGCGATCAGGTCTTCCAGCATCTCCGGATCGCTGGCCAGCGACGGATCGATGCGCACCTTGCGGCACTCCTTGGCACCGGTCAGGGTGACGCTGACCATGCCGCCACCGGCGCTGCCGGTCACTTCGATCTTGGCGATTTCTTCCTGGGCCTTCTGCAGGTTTTCCTGCATCTTCTGGGCCTGCTGCATCAGTTGGGCGATATTGCCGCGCATGTCGTCTTACTCGTCAAAAGAACGGATGGAATCGGAAACAACCCGGGCGCCGTGCTGCTGGATCAGCAGCTGGACTTCCGGATCGTCCATGAAAATGGCCTCGGCAGCCTGCTGCCGCTCGCCACGCTGGCGGTCGGCACGCTGGTGCAGGGTCTCGGCCGGGACCTGCTCGGTTTCCACGGTTTCGACCACGATCTTCAGCGCGTGGCCGAGGGACTTTTCCAGCACCTCGCCCAGCGCTGCCAGCGCGCGCTCGGAACGCAGGTACTCAAATCCGGGCGAAAGGCCCAGTTTCAAGACCCCCTGCTGGCAACTGATGAAGGCCGCATTGGCTGCAAGCTGTCGCGATGGACCGCTCAGGCCACTGTTGGCAACCAGGTCGAGCCAGTCCTCGGCACAGGCAAGCTCGCTGATGCTGCCCGCCGCAGCGCGGTCGGAAGCGACAACCGCGACGGCCGGGGCGATCGGGATGCCTTCGGCACGGAACGGACGCTCCGGCACGGCAACAGCCTCTGCAACCGGCTGCGGCGCCGGCACTGGCGGCTCGTGCCACGGGGCGACCATGGCCGCGTCGGGCGTCGCCATCTCGGCCGCCAGCGCTTCATCGCGCGCGCCAGCCTCGTCGGTCGCCCACGGCGGCAGGTCGTCCGGCTCGGCGGGTGTCTTGGGCGTGGCTGCCTCGGCAGCCAGCTGCGTCTTCATCGGCAGGGGTGACCCGGGTTCTTCGACCGGAACCGGTTCAGGTTCAGGGGTCGGATCCGGCTCCGGGGTCGGCTCGGGTTCCGGCTCGGGTTCGCGCTGTGGTGCCGGGGTCGGCGTCTGTGCAATAGCCTCTGCCAGCACCGGTGCCGCGGCCTGGGCGACGGCTGCGGCTGCGGCTTCTGGCGCCGCAGCAGCCGCCGGGGCAGCGCCTTCGTGGCTGCCAGCAACGCCGCCCCCGGTCTGGCCCGTACCGGTCGGTGCGCTGCCACCGGAGGATTCCGGAGTGCGCGGCACCGACGGCACCGCAGCCGCTGGGCGGAACGCCAGCATGCGCAGCACGGCCATTTCAAAGCCGGCGCGCGGGCTGGGCGCCAAGGGCAGATCGCGACGACCGTTCAGGGCCATCTGATACCAGAGCTGGACCACTTCCGGGCGCAGGCGCTCGGCGAACACGCTGGCATCCAGTCCTTCGGCAGCGGCGGACGCGCCCGGCACCAGTTGCTGCACCTGGATGCGGTGCAGGCCCTCGGCCAGCGCATCAAGCACGCCGCTCCAATCCGGCGAGAACTCGGCCAGCGCCGCTACCACCTGCAGCAGGCGCGGGCCATCGCCCTCGGCCAGGGCATCGAGCATGGCCGCCACCTGGGTACGGTCGACCGTGCCCAGCATGGTACGCACCACGTCCTCGCGCAGCGCACCGCCGGCGTAGGCAATGGCCTGGTCGAGCAGCGACAGGCCGTCACGCAGGCTGCCGTCGGCGGCCTTGGCCAGCTGCACGATGGCGGTCGGGTCCGACTCGATCTCCTCGGCGGTGAGGATGCGGGTCATCTGCCCCTGGATCTGATCTTCATCCAGGCGCTTGAGGTTGAACTGCAGGCAGCGGCTGAGCACGGTGACCGGCAGCTTCTGCGGGTCGGTGGTGGCCAGCAGGAACTTCACATGCTCCGGCGGCTCTTCCAGCGTCTTCAGCAGCGCATTGAACGCGGCCTTGGACAGCATGTGCACTTCGTCGATCAGGTACACCTTGTACTTGCCACGCGAGGGCATGTACTGGGCGTTCTCGATCACCTCGCGCACATCGTCCACGCCGGTATTGGACGCGGCATCGATTTCCAGCAGGTCGATGTAGCGACCGGCGTCGATGTCCAGGCAGGCCGCACACTGGCCGCAGGGATCGGCACTGGTGCCCTGCTCGCAGTTCAGCGACTTGGCGAAGATGCGCGCGATCGTGGTCTTGCCCACGCCGCGGGTACCGGTAAACAGGAACGCGTGGTGGACCCGGCCGCTGTCCAGCGCATTGCTGAGCGCACGGACCACGTGTTCCTGGCCCACCAGCTCGGCAAAACGCTTCGGACGCCACTTGCGGGCAAGGACGAGATAGGACATCAGGCCACCGTCTTCCATCGGATGTTCCATTGTGCCACGCCTGTCCAGCCCTCTCGCCCTGCAAACCAGTGCTTGTGTCCTGCCGCTGCGCCCGCTAGAATCTGCGCCCCTGCTGAGGCGTTTGCCGATGGCAGGGATCCGGAGAGGTGTCCGAGTGGTTGAAGGAGCACGCCTGGAAAGTGTGTAAGCGTCTAAACCGCGCTTCGGGGGTTCGAATCCCCCTCTCTCCGCCAGATAAATAAAAAAGGCTGCCCCTCGGGCGGCCTTTTTTATTTATCTGGCTGGGGACGCGAAGTGCGCTGCGCGCGCTTCGCCCCCAGACGTTGCTGCGCAACGTCAGGGCCCCTCCCTTCGCCTGCCTCTCCCCGCCCCTGTCGGGGCAGCCCCTCAACAGAGGGGCTTGTTCCTCCAGATACGTCAATTTGCTCTACGCCATGCGTGGAGGCTTCTCGGCGGCTTCCCACGTGCGATATGCCGCCTTCAAACAAAACTGAACGAACCCTGGAAGTTCGCTAAGGTAGGAGCCTTCATACGACGCTCTCTTCACCGCCGCCAGCCATTGGCTATATGCGCCGCTGTGGCTGGCGGTCCCGGTGTATCTGCTGTGGAAGCTGCAGCGCGTGTATGGCGGCAGCAAGGCTGCTGACCGTGCTGCGCTGTTTCGCCATTGGCGGTGTCTACCCGCTCCTGGTCAGCTTGGTGGTGATGTACGCCGTGCTGGCGGGCATTTCGGCCTGAATGTCGCCAATAGCCTTGAGAGACATCAGTGACCGGTATTCAATTGCGCTCCCCTGAAGGAAACCGCCATGGGCCGCCCGGACCTGATCGCAATCGAGCACGACGACTATCATGCGGAACATGTCGGACAGACCGCTGACGGAAAGCAGTTCTTCCTGACGACGCCCTTCGTCCCCAGCTCCACCGGAGGCGGAGGCGGAGGCGAGTACATTGCTCTCTATCTGTTCGATACGGCTGGCAATCTGCTTGAGGCCCGCATCGACGAGCTTGGCCAGCGTGCAACCTTGGACCGGGCAGAGCGCAGGCGTCTCTACGAGGCACGCCTTCTTGAACTGGGCGAAGTCACCTATCAGAGAATCAATGTCGCACCATTCGCTCTGGAGCGCTTCGGCACTACCTTTGGACTCGTGCTGCGACCGCCTTATGACGATGAAGATGTTTGGGCAGTGGAGATGCAACCGGGCAACTACATGGCGTTCTTCGAGCCTTGGGATAGCGGGATCTATGACACCTGATTTACGCGCATGACCCTGATCTTGAGAATAGAGGCCTCGTGAACCTCCGCCTCTACCGCCCCACAGACATCAGCGCCTGCCTGTCGATCTTCGACAGCAACGTGCCCACCTACTTCGCCCCCCAGGAGCGAGGTGACTTCGAGCGCTTCCTGCACGAACACGCCGCACAGTGCGCATTCCAGGTGATCGAGGTCGATGGCCAGGTGGTGGCCTGTGGTGGTCTCTGGAACTGCGGCGAAGGCAGCGTCAGCTTCTGCTGGGGGATGGTTGAACGAGGTCGCCACAGACAGGGGCTGGGACGCGCGCTGGCAGTGGCCCGGCTGCATCAGGCTGACACAGACCCGTCGATCCAGCGCATCACGCTCAGTACCAGCCAGCACACACAGGGCTTCTATGCCGGCCTCGGCTTCCAGGTGGTACGCGTGGTGGCCGACGGCCACGGCGCCGGGATCGACGCCGTGGAGATGGAGCGGGTGCTGTAGCTTCCCGCTCCCGACGGATTCACGCAGGGCGTGGATCTACCGTTGGCATGCGTCAGCTCAGAAGCCGACGCGCAGGTTCAACTGGCCACCAACATCGTTGCGACCGTCGCCATGCTGGCCCTGCACGAACAGCGACAACTGGCTGCTGCGTCCCAGGCCCACGGCTACGCCGACCTGGCTGACCAGCGCATTGCGCGCCATCACGGCACTGTAGGCATCGAACGCATTGCCACCGACGGCGAAGCTCTGCCGGCTCGCTACGTCGGTGTCACCGGACGCGTGCTGCCAGCCCAGCCCGACCGTCAGCTGTGCCGGATAGCGCTCGCCGCTGCCCACATCCCAGCGGCCGCGAACGCCGACGGTGCTGACATTGAGCGTGTCCTTGCCGCCCTCCAGTACCAGCGCCGCGCTACCGCCCTGCTCCACCGCCCGATCGCTGTCCACCCAGTGCTTGGTGAACTGCACGTACGGCTGCAGCTGCGTCCGGCCATGGGTCCAGGTCCAGCTGCCTTCGATCTGGGCGATGGTGACATCCGAGTCCTGGCGGCTGTGCAGGGTCTGTGCCAGCAGCGGCACTTCACGCGTGGTGCGCGTGCGGTAATCGCCGCGCGACACGCTGCCACCGACCGCAAACCCGTTGTTCCACTCGCCCTGTGCATACAGCCCATAGGTATTGCCACGCAGGCGTGCACGCGACTGGCGATCGTACAGCCGCGTATCCAGCCGCTCGCTGCCCGCCGCCGCACCCAGCACCACATGCTCGCCGAGCTTCCAGTCGACGCCGGCCATCAGTGCATTGCGGTTGGCACGGATCTCGTCACCATTGCCATCGCCGTCCTGCTTGAACACCTTGCCGCTACCGGCCAGCCATGCCGAAGCACGCTCGCCCCGCACCGTCGGCAGCTCGCTGCCCAGACGCTGGCGGATGCCCTCTTCCAGGTAGTTGTCGTACAGCAGCACTGCACGGCTGGCCGCATGCACTTCACCGGAGAGCTGGTTGAAGGCGTTGCGCGCGGTGGCGGTGTCGTAGGCCAGCAGCGTGTTGTACAGGCCCAGCGCCGCGCCGGTCTGCGGCAGGCTGTCCAGCGCCGATGCCACGCCCAGCTGGTTGCGGGTCTGCGCCGCCGTGACGAAGGCCGCTGTCTGCTTCACATCGATCTTCAGCTGCGCAGCATTCGGTGTATACACCGGGCTCAGCGAGAGGAAGGCCGAGGTGGTGGTGGGCGGCACGAACTGCCCGCTGACACCGCCGCCTGCGTTGATGATCGTGTACTGCTGGCCTTGCTGGTAGCTGGTGTTCGGGTTGATGGCATTGACCACCACCGATGCACCGCCGATGTTCGCGCTGCCACCCACCTGCACCACGTCGCTGCCGGTAGCGCCCAGGTCGACCGACAGCGTGCTGCCCGGTGCCAGGGTCAGGTTGCCACCCACGGTGATCGTGCCCGCACCGTTGCCACCACTGCTGCCATTGCCCGGGCCGTTGCCCGGCGACAGCACGCCGCCATTGCTCACGGTGACGCCGCCAGCGCTGCCACCGATGGTGCCGGTACCCGACAACGTGGTGCCGCTGCCGATGGTCCATTGGCCTCCGATGGTGCCGGTGACATTCAGGCCACCGCCGGTGACCTGGCCGGTACCGGTGAATCCGCCACTGTTGCCGCCCAGGTTGAGCGGGCCCGGGCCGGCCTGCACGATGCTGCCCGTGCCACTGATGCTGCCACCCAGTGTCGTGGTGCCGCCGGTGTTGACCACCAGGCCACCGTTGTTGGTGATGTTGCCGGTGATCGCGCCGCTGGCGCCGCCGTTGCCGATCTGCACGGTACCGCCAGCGTTGATGGTGGTGCCGCCGGTATAGGTGTTGTTGCCGGTCAGGGTCAGCGTGCCGCTGCCGGCCTGGGTCAACCCGCCGCTGCCACTGACCACGCCGCCAAGCGTGGTGTTGCCACCGACGTTGAACAGCAGGCTGCCGTTGTTGCTGACGTTGCCGGCGATCGCACCACTGGCACCACCATTGCCGACCTGCAGCGTAGCGCCGGTGTTGATGGTGGTACCGCCGGTGTAGGTGTTGTTGCCGGTCAAGGTCAGCGTGCCGGCACCGGCCTGGGTCAGTCCGCCGCTGCCACTGACCACACCACCCAGCGTGGTGTTGCCACCGACGTTGAACACCAGGCTGCCGTTGTTGCCGACGTCGCCGATGATCGCCCCCGTGGCGCCACCATTGCCCACCTGCAGGGTGCCACCGCTGTTGATGGTGGTGCCGCCGGTATAGGTGTTGTTGCCGGTCAGGGTCAGCGTGCCGCTGCCGGCCTGGGTCAGGCCACCGCTGCCGCTGACAGTCCCACCGAGTGTCGTGTTGGCCGACAGGTTGACCACCAGCGCGCCGTTGTTGGTCACGTCGCCGACGATCGCACCGGTCGCGCCGCCATTGCCGATCTGCAGCGTGCTGCCCCCGTTGATGGTGGTGCCACCGGTGTAGGTGTTGTTGCCGGTCAGGGTCAACGTGCCGGTGCCGGTCTGCACCAGCCCACCGCTTCCACCGATGGTGCCGCCGAAGGTGGTGCTGGCATTGCTGCCGCCGGTGGTCAGGGTGGAACCGCCCAGCACCACGTTGCCGCTGGCAACACCGGCCAGGCCACCGATGCTCTGGTTGCCGGCCGCACTGATATCCAGCGTTCCGGCGCCGGCCAGATTCACCGTGCTGGCCGAGGACAGGCTGCCACCGGCCGCGACGGCCAGGGTGCCGCTGTTGATCGTCGTGGTACCGGTGTAGCTGCTGGCACCGCCCAGGGTCACCGTCGCTGCGCCATCCTTCAGCAGGTTGCCGGCGCCGGCGATGTCGCCGTCCAGCGTCAGCGGCGTACCGCCCAGCAGGGTCAGCGTGCCGCTTGCCAGCTGCACGTTGTTGCCCAGGGTCAGCGGCACACTGCCATCCAGCGTGGCATCACCGCCGACGGTCAGCGCGCCGGTGCCCAGGGCACCATTGCTGCCCAGCGACAGACCACCGGCATTGAGCGCCACTCCGCCACCGAAGGTGTTGCTGCCAGTCAGGCCGAGCACGCCCGCACCGTTCTTGACCAGACCACCGGTGCCGCCGATGTCGCCGGCAAACGTGCTGTTGCCCGCTGCGTTGGTGGTCAGCGTGTTGCCGCCAAGGCTGATCGTGCTGCCGGCAACGCCGGACAGCGTACCGATGGCCTGGTTGCCACCGCTGGAGATGTCAAAACCGGTACCGGCGTTGGCCAGGTTCAACGCGCCGGTTGCGGCCAGGCTGCCACCGGCACCGATCGCCAGCGTGCCGGCGTTGATGGTGGTGCCGCCAGTGAAGGTGTTGGTGCCGGTCAATGTCTCGGTACCCGTGCCTGCCTTGATCAGGCCACCGGTGCCGCCGATCGAACCACTGAACACGCCGTTGGTGGAATCACCGATGGTCAACGTGTTCGCACCAAGGTTGACCGTACCATTGCCGATCAGCGTGCCGAACACCTGCGTGCCACTGCCCGCTGAAAGATCGAAGGTGGCACCCGTGGCGAGATTGACGATGCCGCTTGCGCTGAGGCTGGCACCGGCACCGAGGGCGAGCGTACCCGCGTTGATGTTGGTCCCGCCGGTATAGGTGTTGGTGCCGTTCAACGTGAGAGTAGCAACGCCGTCCTTGGTCAGGCTGCCGGTACCCGACAGATCGCCATTGAGCGTGAGATCGTTGCTGCCAAGTACGGTCAGGCCAGCGTTGAGCACCATGTTGTTGGCCAAGGTCACCGCGCTGCTGGAATCAAGCGTGGAAGCGCCGCCGACCGTCAGCGTGCCCGTACCCAGCGCCGTGTTGTTGCCCACCACCAGGCCGCCGGCATTGAGGGTGACGCCGCCACCGAAGGTGCTGGCACCGTTGAGCGTCTGCACGCCGCTGCCATTCTTGACCAGTCCACCGCTGCCGGTGAGGGCGCCGCTGAAGGTCGCGTCGGTGGTGCCTCCCAGGGTCAGGTTGTTGCCGCCCAGCGACACCGTGCTGCCGGCCACGCCCGCCAGCGAACCGATGCCCTGGTTGCCACCGGCGGAGATGTCGAACGTGCCAGTACCGGCCAGGTTCACCGCACCGGTCGGCGACAGGCTTCCGCCCGCGCCGATCGCCAGCGTGCCGCTGTTGATGACCGTACTGCCGGTGAAGGTATTGCTGCCGGTCAGGGTCACCGTTGCCGCGCCGTTCTTGATCAGGCCACCATCGCCGGTGACCGCCCCGCCCAACGTCAATGCATTGCTGCCAAGCAGGTTGAGCGTGGCGCCGGCCAGTAGGCCGATGTCGTTGCCGAGAGTCGCGGCAATGCTGCTGTCCAACGACGCGTTGGCGCCCACGGTCAGCGCGCCGGTACCCAGCGCGGCATTGTTGCCGACCACCAGGCCGCCACCGTTGAGTGCAACCCCACCACCGAAGACGTTGGCGCCGCCCAGGGTCTGGATGCCGGTACCGTTCTTGACCAGCCCGCCGGTACCACCGATCACGCCATCGAAGGTGCCGTTGTCGGTGCCGCCAAAGGTCAGCGTGTTGCCACCCAGCGCCACAGCGCTGCCGGCGACGCCGTTGAGCGCGCCGATCGCCTGGTTGCCTGCGGCCGAGATATCGAAGCCGGTGCCCGGCGCGGACAGCGTAACCGCGCCTGTTGCCGCCAGGCTGCCGCCGGCACCGATCGCCAGCGTGCCCGCATTGATCAGCGTGCCACCGGTGAAGGTGTTGGTACCGGTCAGCGTTTCAGTGCCGGTCCCCTCCTTGATCAGGCCACCGGTGCCGGCGATGGAGCCGCTGAAGACACCGTTGGTCGGTCCGCCGACGGTGATCGAGTTCGCCCCCAGGTTGACCGTGCCATTGCCGGTCAGGGTGCCGAAGGTCTGGGCACCACTGCCCGCAGAGAGATCCAGGATGGCGCCGGTGGCCAGGTTGACGATGCCGCTGGCGGCCAGGCTTGCACCTGCGCCCAGCGCGAGCGTGCCGGCATTGACGTTGGTGCCGCCGGTATAGGTGTTCACGCCGTTCAAGGTGAGCGTGGCAGCGCCGTTCTTGGTCAGGCCGCCGGTGCCGGAGATCACCCCGTTGAGCGTCAGCGCATTGCTGCCCAGCACCGTCAAGCCGGCGTTGAGCGTGATGTTGTTGACCAGCGTCGCTGCCAGGCTGGTGTCGAGCGTCGCCGCACCGCCCACGGTCAGCACACCGCTGCCCAGCGCCGCGTCATTGCCGAGCACCAGGCCACCGGCATTGAGGCTGACGCCGCCGCCGAAGGTGTTGGCAGCGGACAGGGTCTGCACGCCTGCGCCCACCTTGACCAGCCCCCCGCCTCCGCTGATCACGCCGTCGAACACCGCATTGGCTGCCGTACCGAAGGTCAGAGAATTTCCGCCCAGCGAAAGGCTGCTGCCGGTCACGCCCGCGAGCGCACCGATGGCCTGGTTGCCACCGGCACCGGAGATATCCAGACCTGCGCCGAGGCCGCCGAGCGTCACGTTGCCGCCCGCGGCAAGACTGCCCCCCGCCCCCAGTGCCAGCGTGCCCGCATTGACCAGAGTGCCGCCGGTATAGGTATTGGCACCGCTCAGAGTAAGCGTGGCCGTTCCGTTCTTGGTCAGCGCGCCGGCGCCGGACAGCAGCCCCGCCAGGGTCAGCGCGTTGCTGCCCTGTAGCGCCAGCGTGGCGCCCGATGCCAACCCGATGTTGTTGCCGAGGGCGAGCGCGGCACCAGCGTCCAACGATGCATTGCCCCCCACACTCAGCGAGCCGGTACCCAGCGCCCCTGCATTGCCCAGCGTCAGGCTGCCCGCATTGAGCGCCAGTCCACCGCTGAAGGTATTGGCGCTGTTGAGCGTCAGTGCACCGGCGCCGTTCTTGACCAGACCGCCGGTACCGGACACCACACCACCGAGCGTCAGTGCGTTGCTGCCGATCAGCGTCAGTGCCGAGCCTGCGCCAAGGTTGACCGCATTGGTCAGATCAAGCGCAACGCTGCCGTCCAGGCTGGCGTTCGCAGCAACGTTCAGCGCGCCGGTTCCAAGCGCTCCACTGTTGCCCAGCAGCAGGCCGCCACCCGCCAGGCTCAGGCCGCCACCGAAGGTATTGGCACCATTGAGCGTCAACACGCTGGCGCCATTCTTCACCAGGCCACCGTTGCCGGACACCACGCCGCCCAGGGTAATCGCCTGGCTGCCAGGCAACGTCAGCACAGCGCCCGTACCCAGCCCGACGTTGTTGGCGAGATTCAGTGCGGCCGATCCATCCAGCGACACGTTGCCACCGATGTTCAGCGCGCCGGTGCCGGCCGCTGCACTGTTGCCCAGCAGCACGCTGCCCGCATTGAGATTCAGGCCACCGCTGAAGCCATTCGTGCCGTTCAAGGTCAGCTGCGAGGCACCGTTCTTGGTCAGGCTGCCGACACCGGAGATGTCGCCAGTCAGGGTGATGTTGTTGCTGCCGCCCAGTGTCAGCGCGGCACCAAGATTGACCGCGTTGCCCAGATTTAGCGCGGTGGTTCCATCCAGCGTCGCGGCACCGTTGATGCTCAGCGCACCGGTTCCCAGCGCACCGCTGTTGCCCAGCAGCAGACCGCCGGCATTGAGCGCGACGCCGCCGGTGAAGGTGTTTGCACCGGTCAATGTCTGTACGCCGCTGCCGTTCTTTACCAGGCCCCCGCCAACGCCACTGATCACACCGGCGAACGTCTGGTCGGTCGCACTACCAAAGCTGAGCGTGTTGGCGCCCAATGCCACGGTGGTACCTGCCACGCCGGACAGTGCGCCGATGGTCTGGTTGCCAGCCAGGGAAAGATCCAACGCCGCGCCAGCACCGGACAGGCTGACCGCGCCGGTCGCGGCCAGGCTGCCGCCACTGCCCAGCGCCACCGTGCCGGCGGCAACGTTCAAGCCGCCGGTGAAGGTATTGGCGCCGGTCAGCGTCAGCGTCGAAGCGCCGCTCTTTATCAGGCCGCCGTTGCCACCCAGTGCACCTCCCAGCGTCAGCGGCTGGCCACCCAGCACGTTGAGCGAGCCACCCGCGGCAAGATTGATGTTGTTGCCCACGTTCAACGCCGCGCTTGCATCCAGCGTGGCGGCATTGTTGATGTCCAGCAGGCCGGTACCCAGTGCCGTGTTGTTGCCCAGCAGCAGGTTGCCACCATTGACGACGACACCGCCGCCGAATGTGTTGGCGCCATTCAACGTCAGCAGTGCGGCGCCGTTCTTGACCAGGCTGCCGTTGCCGGAAATCACACCGTTGAACACCAACGGCTGCCCGCCCTGCAGCGCCAGCGAACCTCCGGTACCAAGCGAGACGTTGTTGCCCAGCGAAAGCGCGGTTGTGCCATCCAGAGTGACTTCAGCACCGACGCTCAACGTACCTGTACCCAGCGCGTTGCTGTTGCCCAACAGCAGCCCGCCGCCGTTGAGGGCCACGCCGCCGGTAAGCGCGTTGCTGCCCAACAGAGTCTGTATGCCGGTACCCACCTTGATCAAGCCGCCGGTGGTGCCGGTGAAGTTGCCGGCGAAGCTGGTATTGCCGAGCCCGCCGAGGGTCAATGTGCGGGTGCCCAAGTTGACCGTGCCGCCGAGCCCGGCCAGCGATCCCACGGTCTGGTTGGCTGCAGCGGTGAGGTCCAGCGTCGTACCGGTGGCCAGCGTCAACGCACCGGTGGGCGACAGACTGCCACCCGCACCGAGCGCCAGCGCCCCCCCGGTGATCGAAAAACCACCGGTCAGTGAATTCGCGCCGCCCAGAGTCAGCGTGCCCGTACCGCTCTTGATGAAGTTGCCCGCACCCGACAACGACCCATTGAGGGTGACCGCATTGCTGCCGAGCAGATTGAGGTTGCCCCCGCTGTTGACGACGATGTTGTTGGCGAGGTTGAAGGCCCCGCTGGTATCCAGCGATGCGCTGCCGCCTACCGTCAGGCTGCCGCCGCCAAGTGCACCGGCATTGCCAAGCAGCAAGCCACCGGCGTTGAGGTTGACGCCACCGGAGAACAGATTGGCGCCGCCCAGCGTGACCACGCCGGTGTTGCTGACGGTAAGGCCGCCGGCACCGGTAAGCACACCACTCAAACCAAAGGCGTTGGTGCCGCCCAGCGTCAGCCTGCCCGTGTTGAGCGCGAAGGGATTTGCAAGCGTGAGCCCGGCCGTCGATGCTGCGATGGCACCTCCATTCACGTTGAAGATGCCGGTACCGAATGACGCCGCGTTGTTAAAATTGACCAGGCCATCGTTGAGCGTGGCGCCGGTTCCGACCCAGGCACCTTGCAGGTTCCAGGTGCCACTGTTGACGGTCAGCTTCTGGAAGTTGAGGTACTGGTTCCAGCCCAGTGTGGTCACTGCTCCCCCGGTACCGGATCCCGGGCCGGCGGCATCGTTCTGCAACACCAATGTGTTGCTGGCTGCCCCGGCGCCCACACCGGCGTTGACCGTACCGGCTGCCGCCAGCGAGACCGAGATGCCGCCCAGCACATCAATTCCCGCCGAGGCCCCGGCGCCGGTCGCCACACTGGATCCGGAAACGGCAGTAAAAGTATTTCCCAGCGTCGAATCGCCGAGGTGGACGCTGCCGGTGATCGTGCCACTGTTGGTGACTGAATTGCCTGCCGCTGATCCAGCCAATCCGACACGCCCGGTAATTCCCCCGGTATTGCGCAGAACCGTCTGCGCGCCGCCGTAGCTGACAATGGCCGGCGCATCGGCCGTACCAAGCCCGCCCAGCAGGAAATTCATGTTGACGGTGCCGGCGTTGTTGATCGTGGTGACACCGCTTGCGCCATTCTGTACGGACAGCGCGCGACCGCTCGCGCCCAGTAGTGAACCGATATCGATGAAGCCCTGCAGCGTGCCGGTAGCGGTGTTGTCGACGGTAATCGTCTGGCCACTCGCGTTGCCGAGCACCGCACCGGAGGCGGCAAAAATACCGACATTGGTACCGATCGTGCCGTTGTTGGTGAGCTGGATGCCGTTACCGCTCAACGTCATCGAGTTGCCCAGGCCAGCGGTGCTCCCGACATTCGCTCCGGCTGCTACAGTTACCTGGACACCATTGGTGGCGTCCACGAAATTGTTGGTGGTCCCGGTGCAGGTAATTGCCGGGCCCGGCGTGGAGCACGCCGCGAACGCCGAACCACTGGCCAGCGTGGCAGCCAATGCAACGGCCAGCTGATGCATTCTCAATCGCGGCAACCGCACCGCGGCACCCGCATTTCCACCTGGATTCTGGGCGACCTCCGAAGCCACCTGCATCACGCCAAGAGCACGATTGAAAACCAGACGGTAAATGCGGTTCATCGGTAAATCTCCATGAAATGACCGGTGGCACAGCAGGCAGGTTTTTTTGAGGTGATGTCGTCCCGCCCTGCTCCACACCGGGAACAAGACCTGCGGTATCAACCTTGGAAAAAAATCACACGTTCACGTCAGAGCGCTGCAGGAACGGCGTGCCCCTGCACGTCCGTCATCGCGAAAACTCCCCGGTTTCGCTTGACGAATGGCCGCACTGTGCGACCGCCACCGCCAGCACCACGTGAATCCGGCACGTTATTTTCATGATGGCCGTCAAATAATCACGGCAGTCTTCACGACTTTGCCGAATATGCATATTCTCTTGTTTTGGCAAAACGGGAATATCCCTATTCCCGTCGTACCCGTTACCGGCCTCAGCTGCTGGAGAGTTTCATCAGCACCAGGCCGGCGACGATCAATACCGCTGCACCAATCCGCATCGGGCTGACCTGCTCGCCCAGGAATACGATGCCGACCACGAAGGCACCGACCGCGCCGATGCCGGTCCAGATCGTATAAGCGGTGCCCAGCGGCAGGCTGCGCATGGCAACGGCCAGCAGCCAGAAGCTGGCGATCATGCCGATGATGGTGATGATGCTGGGGGTGAGTTTGGTGAAGCCTTCAGACTGCTTCATCGACACGGCCCAGACGATTTCCAGCAGGCCGGCAAACAACAGATAGATCCAGGCCATGACAGCCCTCCGATGGTAGGGCCAGGCCGTCCTGGTCATTGAATCCCGATGTGGGGGAGGTCGTTCCTCCTGCGGCCGGATTCTAGCAACGGCGGCAGCCCCGGGCCGATGCCGCAGCCAACGGGTTACATCGGATTCAGCGCGTGAAGCTGGCGTCAGCACCCATGCCTGCGCTAGAATGCGCGTCTGCCATCGGTAAGCTGATGCGCAGTCCGGCTGTGGTCTCCGGCGCTCGATGCGCTGCTTCCCCTGATCCGTGAATCGGCCGCCTCCGGGCGGCCAACGTCTCTATGGTGGCCCCGTCGGCCCCTCGCGACGCTAGGTCGAAAACTCCGCCAGGGCCGGAAGGCAGCAACGGTATCGATCGACGCGGGCGCCGAGGTCAGCCGGCGGGGCCACCGCCTTTTCAGGCGCTACCCCGGCCCTGATGGATGCCAACCCTGGTTGCCGCCCTTCGCGGCAGGGCCCGGCGCTACCGTGCCTCGGGCGTGCCCTGATGGAACGCCACCCGCCAACCCGTTGCATGCAACCGCCACAGCGAGCTGCGCAGCACCCACCGCTGCGGTTGGCCGTCGACGTGATAGCGACTGCGGTAGCGCACCTGGGCCAGCCCCTCTGCCAGCATCCACACGGCGTACTGGTCCGACTCGATCAGCACCTGCGCACGCTCCAGCGGGATCTCTTCCAGCGCGGCCTCACGGCCGTAGCACTGGCCGGAGCTGCCGATCTCGCTGAAATCCTCATCCAGCAATGCCGCCAGACGCTCATGATCTGCGCGCACCTGCGGGCAATGCAGTGCACGTTCCAGTCGCTCCAGCTCGGCAGCCAACGCCGGCGTTGCGGCGTGGCCAGCGCTGCTCACGGCGGATCCTGCGCCAGAACGTGCGGGGCGGTCGGCGTGGCCAGCACAACACACTGCCCCGGCTGTGCCACCCGGTGCCCGCGCGCGGCGAGGGCCTGGCCATCGGCCACGCTGGCGTAGTGGTACAGCATCATCCGTGCCTGCAGCTCGGCGCTGTACTCGCGTTCCAGGTCATCCACGCCGGTGTGCGAAGGATTGCCATGCAACCCGCAATCGTGGGCGATCAGCTCATTGTCATTGGCAAAGCGCGCCAGCATTTCCGGAATCGGCCGGGTATCGCCGCTCCAGGTCAGCGCGCCCTGCAGCCGCAGGCCATAGGCCGTCTCCGGCCAGTGGTGGCGCACCGGGAACACCTCCAGGCGCACGCCCTCGTGCCAGAACGCATCGCCCACCACGATCAGCTGGAAGGCATCCCAGAAGTTGGCGCCGCCCTCGGCCAGCACGTTCGGGTAATCGCCGATGCGCTTGTGCAGCAGCGGCACCACGGTGGCCGGCACGTACAGGCGCACCTTGCCGCGCCGCTGCGCGCTGAAGAAGGTGTCCACGAACAGACGCTCAAAACCGGCCACGTGGTCCAGGTGTACATGGGTGACGAACAGCGCCTGCGGCATATGCCCGTAGTGCGCCTTGAAGGCAGTCAGGCCTTCACCACCACAGTCGATGGTCAGCCAGGGCCGGCCATCACGCTCGATCACCGACATCGGCGAACCCAGCTCGACCGCCGACGCATTGCCGACGCCGAGGAAACGCAACGACCAGTCCATCAGGTGCCCCGGTTCCAGGCCATGTCATAGGCGCGACGCAGGCGCGCATAGTCTTTTTCCACGTCTTCCACGCTGCGCTCACCGCGCAGCTTGATCAGCGAGCGCAGCAGGCGCTTGAGATTGCGCTCGCGCCAGGCGGTGGCCGGGATGCGGATCACCCCGCGATCGAAGTCGATCAGCCAGCCATGGCCGTTGCCGTCGAACAGGATGTTGTGCGCATTGAGATCGGCATGGTCCAGCCCGGCACGGTGGAAGCGCGCGATCATCCGCCCGGTTTCCTCCCACGGCGCACCGCGCCCGGCCACCAGCGCGCGGTCGGCCAGCGAGCGCACCCCTTCGATCCGTTCCATCAGGATCGCGGCGCGGTAGCGCAGGCCTTCACGCATGTAGAAGGCGGCAATCGGCCTGGGCACCGGCAGTTTCTTCTCGCGCAGCGCGCGCATCAGCCGGAATTCGGCAAAACTGCGGGTCCGGTCCGCCCCCCGCCAGATGTACTGGTCGTGGCTGATCCGGGCCGCCAGCCCTCCGCGCAGGTAGTGCCGCAGCACGCTGGGACCGAACGGCGCATCCACGAACCAGGCACTGCCGCGGCCACCCTCACCCACCGGCCGGGCCTTGCCGGCCCAGTGCTGTGGCGAGAACAGACCGATGTCGGCTTGCCGCAGCCGCTCGCGGTCGAACAGAATGGCCCCGATGCCGCGACCCTCGCGGCATGGCGTCAGCGCTTCATTGGCGTCGAATGCGACCATTCCTTTGAGTCTAACAACACATGGCATCAGCGTCCTCCTCCTTGTGTCTTCTGCGCCTGTCCGCTCTGGGCGATGTGACCCACGTAGTGCCGCTGGTGCGCACCCTGCAGGCCGCGCGCCCGGATACGCCGATCCACTGGATCATCGACAAGGTCGGGCAGAAGCTGCTTGATGGCCTGCCGGGCGTCACCTTCCACGCCTACGACAAGAAGACCGGCATGGCCGGGGTGAAGGAACTGCGCAAGCAGCTGCCGCCCGGGCGTTTCGAGGCGCTGCTGCAGATGCAGGTGGCGTTCCGCGCCAACGTGCTGTCCGCCTTCATTCCCGCCGAGCGCCGCATCGGTTATGACCGCAGCCGCTCCAAGGACCTGCACGGCCTCTTCATCAACGAGCGCATCGCTGATCGCCCGGGCATCCATGTGCTCGATGCCATCGGCAGCTTCTGCGAGCCGCTGGGCCTGCGCCAGACCGATGTCAGCTGGGACCTGGCCGTGCCGCAGGCGGCCTATGACTGGGCCGCCGCGCAATGGCAGGACGATGGCCGCCCGGTGCTGATGATCTCGCCCTGCTCCAGCCACGTGCGCCGCAACTGGTACGCCGACCGCTATGCCGAGGTCGCCAACCATGCCGTCACGCGCGGCTGGCGGATCGTGCTGTGCGGTGGTCGCAGCGAACTGGAGCGCAGCATGGCCGACGCCATCCTGGCCCAGCTGGATGTTCCGGCGCTGGACCTGGTCGGCAAGGACACGCTCAAGCAGTTGCCGGCATTGCTGGCCCGCGCCAACCTGGTGATGACGCCGGACTCGGGCCCGATGCATATCGCCAATGCGATGGGCACCAAAGTGCTGGGCCTGCATGCGGCCAGCAACCCGAACCGCAGCGGCCCGTACTCGGACCGCCGCTACTGCGCGGACCGCTACGACGACGCAGCGCGCAAGTACCTGGGCAAGCAGGCAGCCGACCTCAAGTGGGGCACCAAGATCGAATTCGACGACGTGATGGAACTGATCACCGTCGAGGACGGCATTGCCGCGTTCGAGCGCTACGTGGCCGACCACCTGGGGTGAGCGACGGGCCAAGCGGCTGAGCGGTGTCGGGTGTGTGCGGCCCCTGGTCCGCACCGTCCCGCAGCCCGGTGGCACCATCCACGCATGGCGTGGATCCATTGCATCGGGCTGCCCGGGATTACGCGCGCTGCGTGTAGTCCTGGTAGGACTTCTCTTCCACATAGGCCGAGCCCAGCGCCAGGTTGATCGCCTTCTTGATCCGCGCGCGCTCATCGTTGCGCAGGTACACGCTGCGCGCCAGGTCGATGAACCCTTGATCGAAGGCCTGCGCCTTGTCCTTCAGGCGGATGTCGTCCTCGATCTCCCACAGCTGCTCGTTGACCGCCTTCAGCTCGGCGCGCAGCTTGGCGATGTCCTTCACGGCCGCCGGGTGCGCCATCCACGTGGTTTCCAGCGCGGACAATTCCTTGCGCACGTTGGCCAGCTTGCCTTCGTCACTGATGCGCTCGGACTTGATCTGCAGGATCGAGATCTTGTCCAACAGCTCGCCGAATGAAACGGGGACGAGGATTTCAGCGGTCATCGAGAGAGCTCCAGCAGGTGATGGGATACATGGTAACCCGCCGCATGCGAACGGCATCCACGCATGGCGTGGATCTACTGGAGCATCCGCGGGGAGAGGCCGGCGAAGGGAGGGGCCCATTCGTTGCGCAGCAACGTATGGGGCGAAGCGCGCAGCATCGTCGCATCCCAGCGCCAGATGATCCCACTTGCCCACCGCATCCGTTGATGCAGATCCATCTGGAGGAACAAGCCCCTCTGTTGAGGGGCTGCCCCGACAGGGGCGGGGAGAGGCCGGCAAAGGGAGGGGCCCATTCGTTGCGCAGCAACGTATGGGGCGAAGCGCGCGAAGCGCACTTCGCATACCCGCGCCAGATAAAAAGAAAAAGGGCCGCCTTTCGGCAGCCCTTTTTCTTTTTATCTGGCGGAGAGGGGGGGATTGCGGGGTGCATCCATGCACCCCGCCCTTGCGCGCTGCGCGCTCCAGGGCCAGCCTGCGGCTGTCCGGTTCTGCTCCTGCAGAACCGTCGAACCCCGTCGGGGCTTCTCATCCCCCCGCAGGGTCGGCGCAGATCGTTGCTGCATGCGCGTGCACTGCTCGAACGCGGGCCATGAAAAAAGCCGCCCCATGGGACGGCTTTTTTCTTTATCTGGCGGAGAGGGGGGGATTCGAACCCCCGAGGCGCTATAAACGCCTGCCTGATTTCGAGTCAGGTACATTCAACCGCTCTGCCACCTCTCCAGATGTTCCCCGGCGAACCGGGGACGCGCATCATACGAGGAAGCGCGGCTGACGACAAGTCATTGTGGCCGATGAAGTGAAATTTTCCTGACTGCATGGCTTGCCGGATGTCCGCTTGGCCGTGATGATGCCGTTCTCCCCGGCATTACCCCGCTCCCAGCACCCACCATGATCGAATTCGGACATCTCACCCACCCCGGCCTGCGCCGCGAGCTCAACGAGGACA
The DNA here is from genome assembly GCF_056861525.1 of Stenotrophomonas sp. 82F1. NCBI lineage: Bacteria > Pseudomonadati > Pseudomonadota > Gammaproteobacteria > Lysobacterales > Lysobacteraceae > Stenotrophomonas > Stenotrophomonas sp. 82F1. Next base: position 34,955 of record NZ_JBSPUD010000007.1, on the reverse strand, counting down.
CCTATTACGGTGACGGCGAGCTGGCCCTGTGGCTGGTGGCCGACGGCATGGGCGGGCACGCCTGCGGCGAGGTGGCCAGCGCACTGGCGCGCGAGACCATCGTCCGCGAGATCCGCCGTGGCGCGCCGTTGGCGCAGGCGATCCGCACGGCCGACGAAGAGATCATCCGCGCCTCGCGCCGGCGCAACGACAGCCTGCCGATGGGCACCACCGTGGTCGCTGCACGGGTGCAGGGCAACCGCTACGAAGTGGCCTGGGTTGGTGACAGCCGCGCCTACCTGTGGCGCGACGGCCAGCTTGCCCAGCTCAGCCAGGATCACAGCGTGGTGCAGGAACTGGTCGCACAGGGCAACCTGACCGCCGAGCAGGCACGCGCCCATCCCCACCGCAACGTGGTCACCCAGGCACTGGGCGTCACCGACCCGGCACACCTGAACGTGGCGACCACCAGCGGCGAGCTGCGACCGGGCATGCAGTTGCTGCTGTGCAGTGATGGCCTGACCGAGGAAGTGGATGACCGCGGCATCGCCCGCACCCTCGCCTTCGACGATGCCAGCGCGCAGGAATGCGTGGACAGCCTGGTCGCCACCGCCCTCGACGGCGGCGGCTCGGACAACATCACCGTGATCCTTGTGCGCTGCCACTGAGCAACGGCATCCACGCATGGCGTGGATCTACCGTAGAGCCACGCCATGCGTGGCTGCATTTCACCCGTATCACCACGCCATGCGTGGCTGCCGCGGTCGCTTACGCGCTCGCGGCTTCTTCCACCTTCGGGCCGTCCCACAATGCGTGGCCGGCCTTCTTGCGCAGCCGCTCCAGGCGCGCCGCATGCGCTTCCTGTTCCGACGGCGTGGCCACCACGCGCGGGCGCGGCAGCAGCTTGGACGCATCGAACGCCTGCAACGCCGCAGCGCCACCGGCATCATCATCGCCCAGCCCGAAGCCGATTTCCTCCTGGCCCGAGGTCAGTGCGATGTACACATCGCCGAGGATCTGCGCATCCAGCAGACCGCCATGCAGGGCGCGGTGCGAGTTGTCCACGCCCAGCCGCTTGCACAGCGCATCGAGCGAGTTGCGTTGGCCCGGGAAACGCTCGCGCGCCAGCGCCAGGGTATCGATCACCGTGCAGCGATCGGTGATCTTGCCGTACTGCTCGCCGAGCAGGGACAACTCATTGTCGAGGAAGCCCAGATCGAACGCGGCGTTGTGGATGATCAGCTCGGCGCCATCGATGAAGGCCAGGAACTCCTCCACGACCTGCGCGAACTGCGGCTTGTCGGCCAGGAACTCCAGGGTCAGGCCGGTGACTTCCTGCGCGCCCTGTTCGAATTCGCAGTCGGGCTTCAGGTACTGGTGATAGGTGTTGCCGGTCGGGCGGCGCTTGAACAACTCGACGCAGCCGATTTCGACGACGCGGTTGCCCTTCTTCCACTCCAGGCCGGTGGTTTCGGTATCAAGGATGATCTGACGCATGGGCTCAGTTTACCGGGCTGCCGTCGCGGATCTGGATCGCGGCGTTGCGGGCCAGGGTATCCACGCGCTCATTGTCCGGATCGCCAGAGTGGCCTTTCACCCAGCGCCAGTCGATCTGGTGCCGCAGCGTGGCTGCCTGCAGGCGCTCCCACAGTTCACGGTTCTTCACCGGGTCACCGCCGGCAGTCTTCCAGTTCTTGCGGATCCATCCCGGCAGCCACTGGGTCAGGCCCTGCCGCACGTACTGCGAATCGGTGTAGAGAACGATCTCGCAGGGCTCGGTCAGCGACTCCAGGCCGGAAATGGCTGCCATCAGCTCCATCCGATTGTTGGTGGTATGCGCTTCACCACCGCTCAGTTCGCGCTCGTGCCCCTTGTAGCGCAGCAGCGCCGCCCAGCCGCCGGGGCCGGGATTGCCGAGGCAGGAACCGTCGGTGTGGATTTCGATGGTTTTCAATACAACTCCAGATCAGGTAGCAACGGTGCCGTGCCAGCGCACGGGCAACGGGGTCGGCCCGGGCAGGGCCAGCGTGCGTTTTTCGGCATGGAACAGGCAGGCCGCGCGCAGGGGGGCCCAGCCGCCGCGACGGCGGCTGCCGGCACCCTGCCACATCGGCCCCAGGTAACGCACGTCCTCGCATTCCAGCCCATGGCGCTCAAGCAGCTGGCGGATCCGCTGCGGCGTGCGCACCACCAGCCCGTGCTGGCGCCAGCGCGTGCGGAACGGGCTGAACGGATTGAGGCTGGTCAGCCACAGATGGCCGCCAGGCATCAACACGCGCTCGCATTCGTCCAGCAGATGGTCGGCATCACCGACGGTCACATGCTGCAGCACGATGGCGTTGACGCTCTCGTTGGGCAGCGGCAACGGCAGTGCGCATCGGGTATCGCCAGCGTAGCCAGTGCCCTGGCGATGCAGGCGCAGGCCACGCCCGCCCAGCTGCGCATCCGCCAGCCAGGCGGCGCTGGGGGCGATCCACAACCAGGGCCGGGTCGGCAGCAGCGACAGTTGTGGCAGCAGCAGTTGCCGTTCGAGCACGCGCAAGGCCTCCGCCGGTTCGCTGTCGAACCACGGGGCCTGGCTCGCTTGACGGGTGCTCTGCAGCGCGGGCATGGTCCAATTCTATGCGACTGACTGCCCTGCCCGCATTTGCGGACAACTACATCTGGATGCTGATCGCCGACGACGGTGCTGCCGTGGTCGTCGATCCCGGCGACGCTGCGCCGGTACTGGCGCTTGCCGACCAGGGCGTGCGCGTGGACACCATCCTGCTCACCCATCACCACGACGATCACATCGGCGGGGTACCGGCGCTGCAGGCGCGTTTCCCCGGCGTACGCGTGGTTGCACCGGTCGAAGAGCGCATCCCCATGGCCACCGAGCGGGTCGCCGAAGGTGAACGTGTTCAGGCACTGGGCCGGATGTTCCACGTACTATCCGTCCCCGGGCACACCCGCAGCCACATCGCGTTTCACACCGCTGAACAGCTTTTCAGCGGAGATTCGTTGTTCAGCCTGGGCTGTGGACGCCTGTTCGAAGGTACGCCGTCCCAGCTGCTGGCATCGATGCGCAAGCTGGGTGCCCTGCCCGCGCAACTGCTGCTGTGTTGCGCTCACGAGTACACCGTGTCAAATGCCGTCTTCGCGCGGCATGTCGACCCCGCCAACGCTGCCTTGTTGCAGCGCCAAGAGGAGGCTTTGGCCATGCGCCGCGATGACCGTTCCACCCTGCCAGTATCCCTGGCCGATGAAATTGCCTGTAATCCGTTCCTGCGTACCCACACGGCGGCCATCCGCGCGGCCGTGTCGGCGCACCTGGGGCGCGAGGTCGTGGATGACGTCGACGTCATGGCCGGTCTCCGGCACTGGAAAGACGGCTTCCGCGCATGAGTCGCCGAAGTCTGCCGCTGGCCCTGGGTCTCGTCCTGGGGTTGGCCGGAACTGCCGGCGCACAATCGCTGGGCGCCGGCATCAGCCAGAACCTGACCGCCGCCTCGGCCCTGCCGCTGGATCCGTCGACGCTGCCGGCTGCATCGGTACGCAACGGCCAGGAGATCTTCTCCAGCTTCCGCGACGGCCTGGCTGAACCCACCTGTGACGCCGAGGCCACCAGCCCGCGCTGGCAGAAGCAGTTCGCCCACGCCCCTTCGCGGCTGGCCAACCAGGATGATGACGCGCTGGTGCTGTTCGGCTATGTGGTCGAAGAGCTGCGCAAGGCCAACCTGCCGACCGAATTCGCCCTGATTCCCTTCGTCGAAAGCGGCTACCGGCCCAATGCCCGCAACGGCAGCGGCCCGACCGGCCTGTGGCAGTTCATCGCCACCACCGCACGCAACCATCGCGTGCCGATGAGCAACAACTACGACGGCCGGCTGTCGGCAGTGGAGTCCACCCAGGCCGCCGTGCGCTACCTGAAGACCCTGCATGGCATGTTCGGCGGTGACTGGCGCCTGGCCACCATGGCCTACAACGCCGGCGAGTACCGCGTGCTGCAGTCCATGCGCAAGGCCGGCATGAATGCGCAGAACGCCAAGCCGGCCGGCCTGCCCGGGCTGTCGCCGGTCACCCATGCCTACGTCGAGAAGCTGCATGCCCTGGCCTGCGTGCTGGAAGACGTGGAAGACCAGCCGGGCGTGATGGCCTCGCTGGACCGCACTGTCCCGGTGCTGAAGGACCACACCCTGCCGGCAGGCACCAGCGTCCAGCAGTGGGCCGCACAGCGTGCCCTGGACCCGGCGAAGATCGCCCGCTTGAATCCGGCGCTGGCTGCCGGCAACCGCCCTTCGGGCACCGCACGCGTACTGGCCCCGGTTTCGGCGTCCAACGCGGACGTTGCCGACATCGCCAGCACGGCCGTGGCCACCGCACTGGCCAGCACCGCCAGCGCTGCGCCGAGCCCGCAGGTGGCAAAGGTGGTCGCGTCGGCTGCTGATCGCCCGCGCAACCGCCGCCACACCGTGCGCAACGGCGAATCGGCCTGGACCATCGCCCGTCGCTACGGCATGCCGGTCAAGGCACTGTTGTCGCTGAATGGCTTGAGCGGCAGCAGCGTGCTGAAGCCAGGCGCGGTACTGCGCGTCGAAGACTGAGGGACAGGCCAAGCGCCTCCCCGTGTAGAGCCAAGCCTGTGCTCGGCTTTTTCTTGCCTGCGACCTGTCGGGGTTCATGACAAGCCGAGCATAGGCTCGGCTCTACAGTTCAATCTCCAGCAGCGCTCTCGCACAAAAAAGGCCCGGCAATGCCGGGCCTTTTCGTTCCTGCTCGCCGGAGGCTTACAGGTTCGCTTCGGTGGTCTGCACCAGGAAGCGCTTGCGCATGGCGTCGATGTACGCCTTGGCAGCAGCCATGCCGTCGATCTGGCTCAGCTGGTCCTTCAGCTGCTTCTGCTGCTCGGCGGTCACTTCCTTGATGTCGCCCGGGTTGACCGTGTTCACCGCGAAGACCAGCGCATGGCCGTTGACATCGACCTTGCCATAGCTCGGCTTGCCTTCGGCCGGCAGCGGCGCACTGAAGATCGCGCGGTTGATCTCCGGGGTCGGCACCGGCTGGCTGCGCGGCAGGCCCGGCATCGGGCTCAGCTGCAGCTTCTCGCTGGCGGCCAGCGACTGCAGGGTCGCGCCCGCCTTCAGCTTGGCCAGCAGGGCATCCGCGGCCTTGTCACCGGCCTGGCGCTGGCGGTCGGCACGGATCGCGGCGATCACCTGCTCACGCGCCTTGTCCAGCGGCAGCGCCTGCTCCGGGGTATGCGCGGCCACGCGGATCACCACGCTGTGGTTGCTGCTGCCACCCAGGGCGATCGGATCGCTGGCGGTACCGTCCTGCACCAGGACGTCCGAGAAGGCGGCACGCAGCACGGCCGGATCAGCGGCAATGCCGGTGGCGGTCGTGCGCGTGATCGGGCCCAGCGTCTGCATCGACAGGCCGACCGCTTTGGCGGCTGCAGCCAGGTCGCTCGGACTCTTGTTGATGGCATCGACCAGGCGGCCGGCCAGATCGTTGAAGCCGCGCTCGCCATCAGCCTTCAGCTGCTCGGCAGCCAGGGTGTCACGCACGTCTTCGAACGACTTGCCCTCGCCGCCACGAACCGCAGCAACCTTGATGATGTGGAAGCCGAAGTCGGTCTTGACCGGGCCGATCACTTCACCGGCCTTGGCGGCAAACAGTGCGTCTTCAAACGGCTTGACCATCGCGCCACGTTCGACCCAACCCAGGTCACCGCCCTGCGCCTTGGAACCGGGATCTTCCGAGTTCGCCTTGGCCAGCGCGGCAAAGTCGGCACCGGCGGCCTTTGCTTCGACAGCCAGCTTGGCGGCCTTGGCTTCGGCACCGTCACCGGTGATCAGGATGTGCGCCGCCTGGCGCTGTTCCGGCGTGGTGAACTTGGCCTTCTCGTCTTCATAGCGCTTGCGCAGGGTCGCCTCGTCAGCCGCGGTCGGCGCCGGCAGGTTCGCACCATTGAGCTCGACATATTCCAGCGACACCGATTCGGCCTGGCGGAAATCCTTGCCATGGCTGTCGTACCACTGCTTGATCTGCGCATCGGTCACCGGCGCGGTATCAACCGGAACTTCCGGCAGCGCGGCCAGTTCCACATCGCGGGTCTCGCCCAGCAGCTTCAGCAGACGCTCGGTCTCGGCCTGGGTGACAAAGCCGGAGTTCTGCAGGCCCGACGGGATCACCGACTGCTGCAGGCTCTCGCGCACCAGTTCCTGGAACTGGGTCGGCGTGCGCGGCGGATTGCCACCGGCCAGGGCCAGACGGTAATTGCTCTCGCTGAACTTGCCATCGGCGCCCAGGAAGCCCGGAATGGTGGTGATGTATTCGCGCACAGCGCCGTCGCCAATCACGACACCGGCCTGCTCACCGACCAGGCGCACGACCTGCTCGTCGATCAACTGGTCGAGCACGGCCAGCTTGTTCTCGGTGCTTTCGAACGCGCGCGGGTCGAAGTTCTCGCCCTGCTGCTGGCGTTCGCGCATGCGTTCCTGCTCGAAACGGGTGCGGAAATCCTGTGCGCTGATCTCATGGTGCTGCCACATCATGCGCACCGGCCACCAGGACGGTGCCGAGCGCCACCAGGTCGGCGGTGCCGAAACCTTGGCGACGTTCTGTGCGCCGACGCCACCGAGGTAGCTGTTGTCGATGACGAACAGGAACGGAATCATCAGCAGCCCCAGGATCACGGTAACGATCCAGCCTGAGGTCTTGTCGCGGAGTTTCTGCAGCATGGTGAGGAATCACAAGGCTTGATTGGCGAGCCCGGCAGTGTAACCCGCTTCGCGGCGTGGACCAAAAGCAGTACCGGCGGGGTCTGGCGCCACCCTGGCCAGGCGATCGACACGATCGCGCCCATCAAACGATGAAAACGACGCAAAGAAAAAGCCCCCGACTTGCGTCGAGGGCTCTTAGAGTTGGCGGAGCGGACGGGACTCGAACCCGCGACCTCCGGCGTGACAGGCCAGCATTCTAACCAGCTGAACTACCGCTCCGCGCTTGAAACTTTGCAGGCGCTCAGTATATCCGAAGACTTCCTGAAAACCTACCCCGCTGAACACTTTTTTCAAAGTTTTTTCACGAGGATTTAAGAGTTTTGCAATGGCGGAGCGGACGGGACTCGAACCCGCGACCTCCGGCGTGACAGGCCAGCATTCTAACCAGCTGAACTACCGCTCCGTATTGCAGACCTCTTTGTTTTCTCTGCAACCGGGAGGTTGGAGAGAAAACAAGGCCCCCAGCTTTTCGGCCGGGGGCCTCGTTGAAAATGGCGGAGCGGACGGGACTCGAACCCGCGACCTCCGGCGTGACAGGCCAGCATTCTAACCAGCTGAACTACCGCTCCACATTTCAAACTTACCGCGGTGCTGTGGTGGGTGCTGAGGGTTTCGAACCCCCGACCCTCTCCGTGTAAAGGAGACGCTCTACCGCTGAGCTAAGCACCCCAGCGAGCCGCTTAGTTTACAGCATCCTTCAGGGCCTTACCAGCCTTGAACGACGGATTCTTCGAAGCAGCGATCTTGATGGTGTCGCCGGTCTTCGGGTTGCGGCCGGTGCGGGCAGCACGGTCGCGGACCTGGAAGGTACCGAAGCCAACCAGGGTGACCGCATCGCCGTCCTTCAGCGCCTTGGTGACGGCAGCAACGACGGCATCGACAGCGCGGCTGGACTCGGCCTTGGTCAGGTCGGCAGCTTCAGCAACGGCATCGATCAATTCGGTCTTGTTCATTCTTTACAACTCCTTTGGCGGTGGGTTCCGCGTATTCGACAGGGAAGCAACCGCACGACGTCTGCATGCGGTTGCCATGTGGAAACGGTTCGCCGAATTCAGTGAGCGCTGACTGCGATCACTCATTCGCGAGTGCTGCTTTTATACCAGCGGCCCTACCCCCACGCAAGCTGGAAAGCCAGCAACGACGCGGGTTTCAAGCATTTCGACAGGACGCATCAATGCTTGACGCGGGCGTTTCCACTCGGTTTGGCCTTGCTGCGCACCGTGACGCGCTGCGCACTCTTGCGCGTCTTCTTCGGCGCCAGCGGACGTTCCAGCGCCAGATCAAGCACTTCCTCGATGTACTTCACCGGCACGATCTCCAGATCGCGGGTGACGTTGGCCGGAATGTCGGCAAGATCCTTGCGGTTCTCATCGGGGATGATCACCGTGCGGATTCCGCCGCGCAGTGCCGCCAGCAACTTTTCCTTCAGGCCGCCGATCGCGGTGACGCGACCACGCAGGGTGATTTCGCCGGTCATCGCCACATCGGCGCGCACGGCCACCTTGGTCAGCATCGACACCAGCGAGGTGACCATTGCCGCACCGGCACTGGGGCCATCCTTCGGCGTCGCACCATCGGGTACGTGCAGATGCACGTCGTGCTTCTGCAGGAACTCCGGATCGATACCGAAGCCGACCGCACGCGAACGCACCACCGACAACGCCGCCGACGCCGATTCCTTCATCACGTTGCCGAGCTGGCCGGTCAGGATCAGCTGGCCCTTGCCCGGTACCAGCGTCGATTCGATCTGCAGCAGATCGCCACCGACTTCGGTCCACGCCAGGCCGGTGACCAGGCCGATCTCGTTCTCTTCTTCGGCACGGCCGAAGTCGAAGCGACGCACGCCCAGGTACTTGTCCAGGTTCTTGCTCGACACGCTCACCAGCGCCTTGGACTTGCGCGCGCCCTTCTTCGCCTTCGCCACCGGCTGCGGCCCACCCAGCGCGATCTCCTTCACCACCTTGCGGCAGATCTTGGCGATCTCGCGTTCCAGGTTGCGCACGCCGGATTCGCGCGTGTAGTAGCGCACGATGTCCTGGATCGCATCGCTGCCGATCTCCAGCTCTTCCGGCTTCAGGCCATTGGCCTTGATCTGCTTGGGAGCCAGGTAACGGGTGGCGATGTTGAGCTTCTCATCCTCGGTGTAACCGGGGATGCGGATGACTTCCATGCGGTCCAGCAGCGGGCCCGGGATGTTGAGCGAGTTGGAGGTCGCCACGAACATCACTTCGGACAGGTCCAGGTCCACTTCCAGGTAGTGGTCGTTGAACGCGTTGTTCTGCTCGGGGTCGAGCACTTCCAGCAGCGCCGAGGACGGATCGCCGCGGAAGTCCATCGACATCTTGTCGATCTCGTCCAGCACGAACAGCGGGTTCTTGCTGCCGACCTTGTTGAGGTTCTGCACGATGCGGCCCGGCATCGAACCGACATAGGTACGACGGTGGCCACGGATCTCGGCTTCGTCGCGCACGCCGCCCAGCGACATGCGCACGAACTTGCGGTTGGTGGCCTTGGCGATGGACTGGCCCAGCGAGGTCTTGCCCACGCCCGGCGGCCCGACCAGACACAGGATCGGGCCCTTCATCTGCTTCACCCGCGACTGCACCGCCAGGTATTCAAGGATGCGTTCCTTGACCTTCTCCAGGCCGTAGTGATCGGCATCGAGAGTGTCCTGCGCGGCCTTCAGGTCCTTGCGCACCTTGCTGCGCTTCTTCCACGGCACGCCCAGCAGCCACTCCAGGTAATTGCGCACGACCGCCGCTTCGGCGGACATCGGCGACATCTGCTTGAGCTTGTTGAGCTCGTTGCGTGCCTTGGTTTCCACCGGCTTGGGCATGCCCGCTTCGGCGATCTTGCGGGCCAGCTCTTCCAGTTCGCCCGGCGCGTCGTCGAGGTCACCCAGTTCCTTCTGGATGGCCTTCATCTGTTCGTTGAGGTAGTACTCGCGCTGGCTCTTCTCCATCTGCGACTTCACGCGGCCGCGGATGCGCTTTTCCATCTGCTGCACGTCGATCTCGCCATCAACCAGACCGACCAGCATCTCCAGGCGTTCACCCACGGCCAGCGTTTCCAGCAGCCGCTGCTTGTCCGACAAGCGCACGCTGATGTGCGCGGCGATGGTGTCGGCCAGGCGGGTCGGCTCATCGATGCCGGCCAGGGTCTGCAGCAGCTCCGGCGGCAGCTTTCGGTTGGTCTTGACGTACTGCTCGAACAGCGACATCAGCGAGCGGGCGATGGCCTCGATCTCGCGCGGCTCGCGTGCGTCGGTGGCCTCGATTTCGACGGCCTGCCCGTGCAGCGAGCCATCACGTTCGCTGACGCTGGTCACCTGCACGCGCGACAGGCCTTCAACCAGCACCTTGATGGTGCCGTCGGGCAGCTTCAGCAGCTGCAGCACCTGCGCCAGGGTGCCGACCTGGTAGAGGTCAGCGGCCTGCGGGTCATCGGTTTCGGCCGACTTCTGCGCCAGCAGCAGGATGCGCTTGTCCGCTTCCATTGCCTGTTCCAGCGCATGCATGGACTTGTCGCGGCCGACGAACAGCGGGATGACCATGTGCGGGAATACCACTACGTCGCGCAGCGGCAGGACCGGCAGGTCGAGGGTCTCACTTGGGGAACGGGCCATGGGGGCTCCAGGGAAGGGGAAAACCGTCTCCGGAAGGGCATCTTCCGGAGACAAAAAAAGCCGATGGCCCCGTTATGGGGCCATCGGCTTTCAGATGCAAGACGTTCCGAGAAAATTCTTTCTATTCAACAAGTTGAAAGAATCACTCGGCGCCAGCGGCCTTCTGTTCAGGGGCCGGTGGGGTCTGGTAGATCAGGTACGGCTCGGACTTGTGCTCGATCACCGATTCATCCACGACAACCTTGCTGACGTTTTCCTGCGACGGCAGGTCGTACATGGTGTCCAGCAGGACCGATTCGACGATGGTACGCAGGCCACGGGCGCCGGTCTTGCGCTTGAGCGCCTTCTTGGCGATGGCCGACAACGCGTCCGGACGGAACTCCAGCTCGACGTTCTCCATCTCGAACAGCTTCTTGAACTGCTTGGTGATGGCGTTCTTCGGCTCGGTCAGGATGCGGATCAGGGCCGGCTCGTCCAGCTCCTCCAGGGTCGCGACCACCGGCAGGCGGCCCACGAACTCGGGAATCAGGCCGAACTTGATCAGGTCTTCCGGCTCGACTTCGGCCAGCACCTTGCCCACTTCCTGCTTGCGCTCGCTGCTCTTCACCTTGGCGCCGAAACCAATGCCGCCGGCGTCGTTGGAACGCTGCTGGATCACCTTGTCCAGGCCGGCGAACGCGCCGCCGCAGATGAACAGGATGTTCTTGGTGTCCACCTGCAGGAATTCCTGCTGCGGATGCTTGCGGCCACCCTGCGGCGGAACGCTGGCCACGGTGCCTTCGATCAGCTTCAACAGGGCCTGCTGCACGCCTTCGCCGGACACATCGCGGGTGATCGACGGGTTCTCGCTCTTGCGCGAGATCTTGTCGATTTCATCGATGTAGACGATGCCCTGCTGTGCCTTCTCGACGTCGTAGTCGCACTTCTGCAGCAGCTTCTGGATGATGTTCTCCACGTCTTCGCCCACGTAACCGGCTTCGGTCAGCGTGGTGGCGTCGGCCATGGTGAACGGCACGTTGAGCAGGCGGGCCAGGGTCTCGGCCAGCAGGGTCTTGCCCGAACCGGTCGGACCGACCAGCAGGATGTTCGACTTCGCCAGCTCGACTTCGTCGTTCTTCTGGCGGCTCTCGATGCGCTTGTAGTGGTTGTACACGGCCACGGCCAACGTCCGCTTCGCGCGGTTCTGGCCGATCACGTACTGGTCGAGCACCTCGAGGATCTCGCGCGGCTTGGGCAGCGAACTGCGTGCCGACTGCGCTTTTTCCTCAAGCTCCTCACGGATGATGTCGTTGCACAGCTCCACGCACTCATCGCAGATGAACACGCTCGGACCGGCAATCAGCTTGCGCACTTCATGCTGGCTCTTGCCGCAGAAAGAGCAGTAGAGGATCTTGCCGGTGTCCGTGGAACGACCTTGGCGGTCTTCGCTCATGCTTCGCTTACCCAGTTACGCCACCCGCTGAACGGGGGTTCGATTCGAGAATAACACAGGGCCGGAAGGACATCAGTCCACCCGACCCTGCAGGAACGGGGCCTGCCATGGCCCCGTGAGTGCCGGTCAGCCGGCCTGGATCGACTCTTCCGGACGACGCTCCAGGACCTGGTCGACCAAGCCGTAGGCGACCGCGTCGACCGCGCTCTTGAAGTTGTCGCGCTCGGTATCGCGCGCGATGGTCTCCAGCGACTGGCCGGTGTGCTTGGCCAGCACTTCGTTCAGGCGCGCACGCAGGGTCAGGATCTCGCGAGCGTGGATGTCGATGTCGGTGGCCTGGCCCTGGAAGCCACCCAGCGGCTGGTGGATCATCACCCGCGAGTTCGGCAGCGCATAGCGCTTGCCCGCTGCACCGGAAGCCAGCAGCAGCGCGCCCATCGAGGCGGCCTGGCCGACGCAGATGGTGCTCACGTCCGGCTTGATGTACTGCATGGTGTCGTAGATCGCCATGCCGGCGGTGACCACGCCACCCGGCGAGTTGATGTAGATGCTGATGTCCTTTTCCGGGTTTTCCGCTTCCAGGAACAGCAGCTGCGCCACCACCACGTTGGCCATATGATCGTCGATCGGGCCAACCAGGAAGATCAGGCGCTCCTTCAACAGGCGCGAATAGATGTCGTAGGCACGCTCGCCGCGGCTGGTCTGCTCGACCACCATGGGAACCATGTTCAGGGCTTTGGTTCGGTTGTCCATTTCGTGAGGTACCTATCTTGGGGGGAAACACCCCCGCGCCAGGGCTGGCGCGGGGTATCCGGCAATCGGCCAGGGATTACTGGCGGATCGCGTCCTGGAACGACAGCTTTTCTTCAGTGTGCTGGGCGCGCTCGGCGATCCAGTCGATCACCTGCTCTTCCATCACGCGGTTCTGCAGGCCAGACATCAGCTGGGGGTCGTTGCGGTACATCTCAATGACCTGCTCCGGCTCTTCGTAGGTCGAAGCGATCAGACGCATCGTTTCATTCAGACGCTTCGGCTCCAGGCGCAGGTCGTTGCTGCGGGCCACTTCGCCGACCACCAGGCCGACCAGCACGCGCTTGGCAGCAGCGTCCTTGAAGCCTTCGTGGGCGTCGGCCGGGATCTCGCCCGGGTTGCGGCCGCTGCGGCGGATCTGCTCGACCTGCTGGGCCAGCATGGCGCGGGCTTCGTTCTCGACCAGGCGCGGCGGCATTTCCACCGATGCGTAGGCCGCGATCAGCTGCTCGCCGACTTCACGACGCAGGCGGTTCATCAGCGCGCCCTTCAGCTCGCGCTCGAGGTTGGCACGGATGTCGCTGCGGAACTGCTCGACGTCGCCGCCCTTCACGCCGAAGCTCTTGATGAAGGCTTCATCGACCGCCGGCACGACCGGTTCGGAGACGTCGGTGACCTTGACGGTGACCTGCACGGTCTTGCCCGCCAGCGCCGGCACGCGCCAGTCAGCCGGGAACTCGACGTCCAAGGTCTTCTCTTCGTCCTTGGCCAGGCCGACCAGGCCCTGCTCGATGGTCTCGAACATCATGCCCTGACCGAGCACGATGCTGCCCTTCTCGGTGCCTTCCGCCGGCAGGCGCTCGTCACCGGCCTGCGACCAGGTTTCCAGTGCGACCAGGTCGCCGTCCTGCGCGGCACGGGTGACCGGCGACCAGCTGCGACGCTGGGTCTTCAGGTTCTCGATCATCTGGTCGATGTCGGCATCGGTGATCTCGGCGGTGTGGCGCACGACGGTCAGCTTGCTGACGTCGATGTCACCGAAGTCCGGCACCACTTCGACGGTGGCCACGAAGGAGAACTCGCCCTCGTCACCCTTGTCGATGCGCGGGCTGCCGACGATGCGCAGGTCGTGCTCGCGCACGGCGGCATCGAAGGTCTCGCGCAGCAGGCCATCCAGCGCCTCGCCACGGACCTGCGCGCCGAAGCGCTGCTCGATCACCTTGGCCGGCACCTTGCCCGGACGGAAACCCTTGATGCGGGTGGTGCGGGCGATTTCGCCCAGGCGGCCGTTGATGTGGCTCTGCAGACGGTCTTCCGGCAGCGAGAAGCTCAGGCGGCGTTCCAGGTTGCCGATGGTTTCGATCGAAGCTTGCATGTTGACTCCTGCCACCGGTGGCGCCCTGGCCCCCGGCTCGATGATGGATGAAACGGTTGTAAGGACACGACGTCGATGACGCGCCTGCTTGCCGCAGCCCTTTAGTTTCGCCCAATTCGGGCGGCGCCGCCAGCATGGCGGGGCGCAGGGGTTGACGCGGGATGCCCGACTGGGCGGGGGACGGGCCGGCCTGGTGCGAAAGGGGGGACTCGAACCCCCACGCCTTGCGGCACTGGAACCTAAATCCAGGGCGTCTACCAATTCCGCCACTTTCGCGTGGCCGGCTCAGGTGTTCATTGTTGCAGGCGGGGGCGGAAAGCGGAAGGCTTCCACAAAACTGAATACGCCATTTGATGGAGAAAGCGGCCCGGGCGGCGGGTGCCGAGCCGGGCCACCGGATCAATGCGCGGGCTGCACCTGCCCCGACGCCGCACCGTCGCTGCCCACCGCAGCATCGCGCTGGCGGGCCTCAAGCGTCGCGCCGTCTTCAGAGTGCTTCATCTCAGCCGCATCCGCAGACCCCCCCTCCTCCGCCGCCTGGGCCGGACGCATCGCCATCGCGGCGTCGACAGGTTTCGCGGGAACATGCTCGACATCCGCAGCACGCTCCACCGTCTGCGCGTGATCCGGTGCGGCCCCGGCAGTGGCGGCGTCGTCCGCCCTGCAGCCCGACAGGGCGATCACCGCCACGCTGGACAGCATCAGACCCACAGCTCTGTTAATGGCCATCAAAGCACTCCTCATGCATGCGCCTTCGGCGCGGAACACCTATTGGGAGCGATGCCGACGGCAACCGGTGAGAAGCAGCTCACAGCATTGAACATGCTGATGACGCATTTGACGCTGATTTCAGCCGTGCTTCAGTAGATCCACGCCCTGCGTGGATGAATCCATCAATGCGTGCGGCATCCACCCATGACGCGGATCCACAGACGCTGCCGAAGGTAAGAAAAAAGCCACTTGGCGGACCAAGTGGCTTTCGTCTGGTGGGCTGTCAAGGATTCGAACCTTGGACCTATTGATTAAGAGTCAACTGCTCTACCAACTGAGCTAACAGCCCGAAATCGGGGGCGAATTATGACCCGATCCGCGAGGGCGTTGCAAGTACTTTCTTCAACGTCGTTGAAACAAGCACTGCAACCGGCGATCCATCGCGAAGGGTTACATCTGAAGAGAAAAGCCACCGGGCGTACCCGATGGCTTCTGTCTTGGTGGGCTGTCAAGGATTCGAACCTTGGACCTATTGATTAAGAGTCAACTGCTCTACCAACTGAGCTAACAGCCCTTGAAACTCAGACGCACATTGTAGCGTGCACTCTGTTTATTGCAATACCGTTTCGGCGTTGCCGATGCGGTTGAATCAGTGGGGTGGCTGAGGGGATTCGAACCCCCGACCACCGGAATCACAATCCGGTACTCTAACCAACTGAGCTACAGCCACCACTGAAACTTTCGCTTCACCGTCGATGCTGCCGACGTTGACGCTTGATACGTTGCCCGAGGACTGTCACCGAAGTTCAGGTCCGCCGAAGCGAGTCCGACATTCTGGTGGAGTCGACAGGCTTTTGCAAGCACTTCTTCACATCCGCCGGCTACGTTCCGGTGTCGCACCAACCAATGGCGCGCCCGACAGGAATCGAACCTGTAACCGCCGGCTCGGAAGTCTGCCTGACTCTGGATGCGAATCAAAGACTTGCTTTGCCTTCATTTCTGGAGCAGGCACTTGCACAGCAAGGGCTCGGTGGCGAGGTTTCTGGAGGCTCTGCGCCTGCGACGGCGACCATCGGGCCCCTACCCATCCAACCGAACGGCGGCGGCTGCATGCTTGCCTTGGCCAGGCTATTGGTGCGCCGCCTTCTCCTGCATCCACTCGGTAGGCAGTTCTGCGATGTCCCTCGTTACCGATTCACCTTCGAGCCCGCGCAGCTTCGCGCGCCGGGTCTCCGGGTGCATCGACTTGCCGCGGCGGCGGCTCGGGCGGCGCAGGATTGGCGCCATGGAGATCAGCAACTCAGGGAAGGCGGCCAGGGATGGCCTTGCAGGCGCCGTCGACCGGGGCGGTGCGGTTCGCGTCAGGGTCATGGATCACGGGCGCAAGGACGGCGGCGGCTCTTCGATGCCGAGCAAGCGAAGCACCTGCGGAATGCTGGGCACCTGATCCTCTTCCGCCCACGCCTCGACCAGCTCTACCCGCAGTTGCAGCATCTTGGCCAACTGCGTGTCGTTGTTCAGGCCCAACTTGGCGCGCAACGCGCGCTTGCTCAGGCGCTTGTCCAAGAAGGTTCGAACCACTGCAGCCGGCGGCGCGGCAAAGGCTTCCGGCTTGAGCAGCTCGAGAAATTGCCTACGGGCCGGAGGGATTCCCTTGGAGCGCCACTCGCTCACCGAAGGCGACTTGATTTGGCAAATACGGGCCACCTCGGCGGTGCCACCCAAGCGATCGATGATCTCGGAAGCAGTAAGGTTTCCCATGCGGAAAGATTAGGACCAGCTAATTATTCAGTCAACAGCCAGTCCTAATCCAACTGCAATTAGCCTTTCCTAATGACTACTCTCGCCGAACGACTCACTCTCGCCATCAAGCACGCCAAGATCACCAAAGCGGAACTTGCTCGCCGGGTCGGAATTTCCGCCCCCAGTGTCAACGGTTGGTTCAGCGGCAAAGCCAAGTTCCTGCGAGGGGAGAACCTGTTGGCAGCGGCCAAAGGTTTGGGCGTAAGCGAGACCTGGTTAGCCACAGGCAAAGGACAGATGCTGTTGGGCACAGACCCTGCGGAATGGATCTCGCCAGTCCGAGAGATTGAGACGCCACCCGGCTATGCTCGCTTCGACGTGTTTGAAGGGAGTGCGGGGATGGGAGCAGGGATGGTCAACCAGGACTACCCGGAGGTAGTGAAGAGCATCGAGGTCGCCGAATGGGAGGTGCGCAGGAAGCTCGGCTACCTGCCCCAGCCTGGCCGCATCCAGCTCATCACTGGCCGGGGGCCCTCCATGCGTCCGAAGCTGGAGGACGGCGACATTGTGTGGATCGACACGAGCTGTGACTACTTCGACGGCGACGACTACTACCTCATCAACATCGGTGGCCAGACGCAGATCAAGATGCTGCAGAGGCGCGGCGATGGGCTGTACGTGGTCAGCGTCAACACTGACTTCCCAGCCTATCGACCTGATCCCGGCGAGGTAAGCATCCTAGGCAAGGCGCTGATCCACGCAGGCCTTCGGAAGTTCTAGGCTGTGCTTGAAGCAGCGCAACAAAATAGCCCTGCTCTAGCCGAGCTTTTTTGTGTCTTCATCGAAGCATGCAGTGAGTCCTCATCCCTAACGTAGAGCTTCACATCCTCAGCATTGCATTGATCGCCAACGACGCATACATCTGGCGAACTCGATCCACGAGAAGCTCTTCTTGAACGTCCAAAGTTTCCGAACCGAATGCGCGACTTCCTTGAAGGAGCGCTGTTGTTCGCCGGCCTGATGGCCGCGCCAGTAGAGTTCATCGCCGTCGAGAACTCGAAGCCGCATGGCTTTGCAATGAGCGCGCTGGGCCGGCCGACGCAGACCGTGCAGCCCTAAGACTTCGGCAGTCCCTTCACCAAGGGTGCAACGCTCTGGCTGAAGAACCTGCCGGCGCTGGTGGCCAGCCACACGAAAGTGCAGTTGATCGAGCCGCACGGAAAGACTGACACGGCAGGCGGCCCCGTCGCCGCCGAGCAAGTGCGCGCCTGGGCGGACACCCTGATGCTCGAGCTTTAATCAGCTCACGGGGCCGCTGGGAGTACCGTCATGCGGACGACTTCACGCCGGGTGGCTGGGCAGAGGCCAACGCGGAACAGGTCTACTACGGCCCACAGCGCGACCTGGTGATCCGCGCACTGTTCGACAAGCCGCGCGTGCCGCAGCCGGAAAAGGAACACGTGCTGCAGAACCGCACCTGCACCAGATGCGGCGACCCCGAAGACTGGGCAGGACCGGACTGCGTGCCGCTTGTGCACGGGGTCGATCCGCGCGCCCGGCCCCCCTTCGATCCGCGCTGGCTGGTCCAGCCGCTGCAGTGGCTGCGCGACGCCGGCCCGATTGCTCTGAACCGTTTCGACCGGGAACACCGGTCCAATCAAGCCGCCTTCCTGCTGGAAAAGCTGGAAGCCCACATTACGGAGTGCGAAAAGCCATGACTCAGAAGCAGATCAGCCATCCCGAAGGCCTGCCCAACTGCGCCGTCGGCCACCGCGCGCGCCACATCCACGACGAGCGGCGGGCGAGCGCCGGTGGTGGTCACTTGGTCGAATGCTGCTGTAGGTCGACCAGCAGGAAGGCAGACGCCGATGCAGCACTGGCCGAGTGTCGGCGGATCAACCGGCCCGCGCGAAGCCCGCGCGCCGTGCCGACCGCGCCCAGCAACGTCTTGCAGTTCAGCTGGGTCTTGCCGAGCTGCCACCGCCGAAGCGAGTTCAAGGAGGCATGCCGTGATCGGTGAAGCTCTCCAGTTCCGCGACTTGCAGGAGCTGTGTCGGCCCGGGAAGCGCCCACGGCTTGCCACCGTGGAGCGCTGGGCTCGCTCTCGTGGGGTGAAGATTCAGTACGACGGAGAGGGCGGCGTATGGACAACCACCGCCGCCCTCAACGAGGCGCTGGGGCTTGCAGCACCCGCGCAAACCCACGAGACCTACGTTGCGACAGATCTCCTTTAGGACCAGCCACCCAATATGGTTCTGGCTAGCACCCGACCTTGCGATTCGTCATAGACGATTGTCGCCACAGAAGCGGAAGTGACCAGCTCGATGCCATGAAGGCAATCGGCCTTGTTCTGATATCCCTCGCCGCTTGTCGCGATGATGCGCCCGTTATCAGCGCGCAGTCTCCATCGCCAATCGCCAGCAGCCTGTGCAAGCAAAGAAAGCCCGCCTTCCCGATAAACCTCGAACCTCACTCCCTGTTCCTCCTGGTTACCGAGCACTGAGCATGACACCACCCGGCCGGCCGAGAAAGGCCCCTCCCAACCTGCCCGCCCATATCGACTACAGCCTGGTGCCACCCGGCATCTACTGGGATCGAACCGGTCGTGGCAGGTGGTGCGTGCAGGATCCGCACCCGGAGGGTCGCGGCTTCAAGAGAAAGACGGTGGCCGGACCGGCCGCCCGCCTTTCCGACCTGCATGCCATCGCTGAGGGCCGGCGCGGCGAGGCCCAGCGCGGCACTATTGCGTACGTCATCGATCAGCATGCCAAAAGCTTGGCGTCCTCCCAGCTGCAGCCCTCGACGCAGCAGCACTACCGCGACTATGCCAAGGCCATAAAGTCCTACCCGTTGAAGAACGGAACAGTCCTAGGCGCTGCGGTGGTGGATCGCCTCTCTCCTGGCTTCATACGGCGGCTGATCGACGTGATCGCGCAGGGGCGGCCGGGCCTCAAACCCGGCGAACCAGCTATCCCCGGCTATCCGACGAAGGCGGACCACTGGTTGCGCTACCTGCGCCGTGTGTTTGGTTGGGCGCGAGAGCGTGATCACGTCAGCACCAACCCGGCCACCGGCATCAAGCAAGTGAAGGAAAAGAGCGCCCACCGCATGCCGACCGTGGATGTGTTCCGCCGCGTCCAAGCCTATGCAAAGGAATGCAGCGCGCGCGGAGCACGGGCGAAGGGTGCCGTGCCGGCATACCTGTGGGCGGCGATGGAGCTGGCATATCAGCCACGTCTGCGCGGCATCGAGGTGCTGACACTGACCGACGCGCACGTAGACGGCGAGGTACTGCGCACGAATCGCCGCAAAGGCAGCCGCGACAACCTGGTGCGCAAGGGCGCTGAAACCGAGGACGCCATCGCAATGCTGCAGGCGCGGCGCGCTGCGATATGGAAGAAGAGCGGGGGGGGGTGATTCCAATCCGGGCCGACAGCCGCTATCTGTTCGTCAGCGAGGACGGTGAGCGGTTGACCGAGGATGGTTGGCAAACCGCATGGGGGCGAATGATGCGAAACGCGGTTAGGGAAGGGGTCTTAAAACAAGAGGATCGTTTTGGACTACACAGTCTGAAACACGGGGGAGTGACAGACACCAGAGGTGACAAGAAAAAAGCTAGCGGGCATAAGACAGACGCAATGCTGAGTCTTTACGACCATTCACTCCCTACCGTCGATGAGTCTGGAAGTGAGCCGTAACGAAGAGCGCGCTATCCCCTGGCTACACCTTCCAACTGCCTCGAGAAGTGTATGGAGAGCTTCGTAACGAGCGTCCATTGCCCCGCTTGGGAGAGGACCGCATATCGAGCATGCTGCCAATTCGGAAGCAGGGCAATTGGTATGGACTGAATCTTGTCTAGCAAGACGAAGGACTCTTCCAAATCTCCTGCCGCCGGAAGATACACAATCGACGTCAGCCGCTGTCGCTTGGCTGCATTCGCTCTATGTTCAATTTGCGACTCTTGAATCCCACGGCTCCGCTGCAGGTCCACCCACCTCGACACCTTCATGACGGGCGCAACGCTGACCATCACATCATCGTGTCTTACATTGTCCGAGGACATGTCACAGGTGTTCGACAACAGCATGACCCTCGCGGTTGCCTGTTGAACCGATCCGTCTGGTGAGAACGCGTAATGGTTAACACCGGCCAGTAAGTCACCCTGAAGAATGAAGTCGAAAGGGATCTCAGAATAGAAAGGAAAATTCTGATCCAGCCTCGACAACTGCTCATAAAGCTGCGCTAGGCCGCGCTCCGAGAGGCCATCAGGCAAGTAGCGAATAGCCTCATCAAAGGGAGTAGGCATTCTTTAATCAAGATAGTCCAGATAGTCGGATGATCCCAAACGCATCTCAGGGGGAAGGTCCTCCTGAACGCTCGACAGATCCAATGCAAGCCTCTGGAAATGCTCGACGGTCGGCACCCACTGATTAGCGCTCACAGATCCGGTCGGAATGGCTCCCACGAACTTAGCGCCGGCCACGTAGAAAGAAGGATGAATCGCCGGCGCTGCCCCCTCTACTCCGTAAAGACCTGTCGATGCAGCGGTGGCACACGCGCCAAAAACACTCGCGATGGTGAGAGACGCCACGATCGGGTTGAAAGTACTTTCAGTAGCTGTAGCTGTCCTACGCATAAATAGGCCCCATAGCTTCCCGTGCTTCGGTGGATAGCATTTCGAAGAATAATTTCTTCTCGTGCGCGTGCGCCGCGTCGACCTGAACCATTAAAGCCTCTATATCGCGCGCCTGGCTGAAACTCCTTATGCAGTCGATATCCAGTATTAAGCCCTGACCATTCTCAGATCGACCCGGAACGACAACTGGATTCATAACCTGGATGATAGAAACATCATCGCCATCTTTAAAATCAACTCTAAGCTGACACCCCTCCGCGCGAACCCGGCGACCGCCTAGCTCCAGTTTCCCATTGAGCACATTTGCCACGTCTACCGGTGCTCCAGGAAAGAAGTTTGTGTACTTAACAGAACACCGCGAAACCTTCGTTATGAGGCTTGAAGACAAAACCGACGAAAAAACCTCGACGATGCGTGGGCGTAATTGTTCCCAACCACGATAAGGGCCAGCGACACCGACCCCAACCGCTCTCTCAGACACATTGACATTCACGCCATCAGAAAAGACTAGCTGACTCATCACACCACCGAACGCGGCTTCCAAGCCCGGAGGCAGCGGAAAAGGCAACTCGGGAGATGGGGCTGCAGAAGGGGCGATCAGCGTCGGGAATGCCTCAGCCAAAGACTTCGCAAGAATGTCACGCAAACGAGAGACAGAAGACTCAAAACGCATTTCACAGACAAAGTCAATGATTGGCGCATCTGTGAGCCTGACAATTTCTTTCAGCTGCTCGGTCACGGGCAAGGATCCGTTCCTTGAAAAGGCGGTAGGCGGTGCGTTCAGCGGCTTGGCAAGCTTAGCCCATGAGACCGGTGAAAAGGATGCAAAGTTCCCCCTCAATTGGGGAGAAATTTGTGGACTGCTTCACGCACCGGCTCGCAAGCCATTGATTTCAATGGCGCGCCCGACAGGAATCGAACCTGTAACCGCCGGCTTAGAAGGCCGGTGCTCTATCCAGTTGAGCTACGGGCGCCCGAACCGGAACGGCGTCCAATCCGACGTGACGTGGATTGGTCGGGGTAGAGGGATTCGAACCCCCGACATCCTGCTCCCAAAGCAGGCGCGCTACCAGACTGCGCTATACCCCGGTGTTGCAATCCCCTCGGGCGTGGACCCGGGGAGCTGACCATTGTGGCCAAGCGTCGTGCGAACTGTCAACGCGCAATCCCCGCCCTGCCCGGCCATGACCGCAGATTGCGCAGCCATCGGCTATGCTCGCAGCCATCGGCCGGATGGCCGAATCGCCCCCTTTTCGCACGGAGACCTCGCATGCGCAGCGGCAACCCGGCTCTTTCCGAGTCGACCTTCCTCGATCTGGCCAGTGGCTCGGTGGTAACCAGCCCCGGCCAGGCAATGACCCTCAATGGCACCGTCAACAAGACCGGCTTCCTGCTGCTGCTGACCGTGCTGACGGCAGCGTTCGCCTGGAACCAGACCGTGGACGACTACGGCCAGGTGATGGCCGGCGCCAAGCTGTACGCCATGGGCGGCGCGATCGGCGGCCTGGTGCTGGCCCTGATCACCGTCTTCAAGAAGGAATGGTCGCCGGTCACCGCGCCGCTGTATGCGCTGGTGGAGGGCCTGTTCCTGGGCGCCATCTCGGCCGTGTTCAACATGAAGTTCCCCGGCATCGTGTTCCAGGCGGTGCTGCTGACCTTCGGCACCTTGTTCGCACTGCTGTTCGCCTACCGCAGCGGCCTGATCAAGGCCACCGAAAACTTCAAGCTCGGCGTGGTCGCCGCCACCGGCGGCATCGCCCTGCTGTACCTGGCGTCGTTCGTGCTTGGCTTCTTCAACATCAACGTGCCGGTGATCCATGACGCCAGCTGGCTGGGCATCGCCTTCAGTCTGTTCGTGGTGGTCGTTGCCGCGCTGAACCTGGTGCTGGATTTCGACTTCATCGAAACCGGCGTGGCCCAGCGCGCGCCGAAGTACATGGAATGGTATGGCGCATTCGGCCTGATGGTGACCCTGGTCTGGCTGTATGTGGAGTTCCTGCGCCTGCTGTCGAAGATCCAGCAGCGCTGATCCAATCCGTGCCGTAAACGACAAGGCCGCGGTCCGTCTGGATCGCGGCCTTTTTTGTAGCGTCGAGCGCGCTCGACTTCCGCGGAACCACACCCCATGGCAGATACCTCCCCTCCCCGCTTCCACAGCTATCGCCCGGCCGACGGCCATCGCCTGCCGCACGATCCGTTCAACGCCATCATCGGCCCGCGCCCCATCGGCTGGATCTCCAGTCGTGATGCCGACAGCAATGTGAACCTGGCGCCCTACAGCTTCTTCAACGCCTTCAACTACACGCCGCCGATCATTGGTTTCAGCAGCCAGGGGCGCAAGGACTCGCTGCGCAACATCGAAGCCACCGGCGAGTTCGTCTGGAACCTCGCCACATTCGATCTGGCCCAGGCAATGAACGAAAGCTGCCGCGCCGTCGCGCCCGAAGTGGACGAGTTCGCATTGGCGGGGCTGACACCCCTGGCCTCGGAGCAGGTTGCACCGCCGCGCGTGGCGCAGAGCCCGGTCAGCATGGAGTGCCGCTGCACGCAGATCGTACGCCTGCGCGACGCGGCCGGTAACGACACCAATGGCTGGCTGGTACTGGGAGAAGTGGTCGCCGTGCATATCGATACGCGGCTGCTCGTCGACGGCATCTACGACACTGCAGCGAGCGACACCATCCTGCGTGGCGGCGGACCGGCCGACTATTTCCGGATCACCGCCGAGCAACGCTTCCGCATGCAGCGGCCCGCCTGAGCCCTCATCCCGCCGCCCCACGGGACAGCAGCAACGGCAACGATGAGGCCAGCATGGCAACGCCGGAAGCCGTCAACAGACCCAGCACGATCTGCCGGAAACGCGCTTCACTGATGCCGACATACAGCTTCGCCCCCAGCAGCGTTGGCACCAGCATTGCCGGCGCGACGATGGCGAAGTACGGCAGCATCTGCCGGGTCACCATGCCGGTACCGACATAGGTGGCCATGGTCACTGCCAGCATCGCCAGGTTGAAGTTCTGGATGACCGCGCGCTGCTCGTCCTTGCCGAAGCCACGCAGCGTGCTCCACAGCGTCGGCACCGGTCCGGCGAAGCCGCCGATGCCACTGAGCACACCGCCGGCCATGCCGGCCAGCGCGTCGCCAAACCTGCCGCCAACGGTGACCGGTGGCAACGAACGCGCCATCAGCATCACCGGGCACCATAGCGCCAGGAATCCTCCCAGCAGCGCCTTGAACCAGACCATGTCCAGCTGTGGCAGCACCAGCACGCCCAACGGAATGCCCGCCAACCCGCCGAGCACGAACGGCAGCAGCAAGCGCAGGTTGAAGCCACGGCGCACGGTGAACACCGCCAGCAACTGGCCGACCAGCGCGCCGAACACCGACAGCGTCGCCGCAAGCCGGGGATCCAGCCCCCACGCCCAGAACGACATCGCGACCATGCCGAACGCGAAACCCGACAGGCCCTGCACGAACCCCGCGACGATCGCACCCAGCGCGACCAGCAGATACACCGACTCCATCCCCACTCCTCACCGCTGCCGCGCGACTACCCTGCCGCACCCGACGCTGCAGCGTAATGCGCGGCCAGGTGATCGACCAGCGCGCGCACCTTCGGCGCCAGTGCACGCGCATGCGGATACAGCGCGAAATAGCAGCGTGTGCCACCGTGCCAGCTGGGCAGCACGCGGATCAACCGACCGGCGCGCAGGTCTTCCTGCACCGTGAGCGCGGTGAACAGACTGATGCCCATCCCGGCCAGCACGGCCGCATACAGTGCCGGTGTGGCGTCCACGCGCAGTCGTTGACCGACTTCCACGTTGACGATGGCACCACGCGGCCCGTGCAGCTGCCACGGCGTCATCGCCGCAACCGGGTTGAATGCCAACAGCGTGTGGCTGTGCAGATCGGCCACCTGTCGAGGCAGTCCGTGCCGGGCGAGGTAGGCCGGTGCCGCAACCAGGATGCGCGGGCATCGCGCCAGTTCACGGGCGACCAGTTGGCTGTCAGGCAAGGACGGTGCGATGCGCAGGGCCAGATCGAAGCCACCGCCGACCACATCGACCAGCTGATCGTCGGCCGACAGTTCCAGTGCCACCTGCGGATAGCGCGCCAGGAAGCCAGGCAACCAATGCGGCAACTCCTGGCTGGCGACCACCTGCGGCACGCTGACCCGCACGCGCCCGCTGGGCTGGGCCTGGCCGGCCCGCGCGCGGTCATCGGCGGCCTCCAGCCGGTCAAGCAGCGCCACCGCCTCGCGGTAGTAGTCGCGCCCGGCCTCGGTCAGCGACAACCGCCGGCTGTTGCGATCCAGCAGCCGCACCTGCAGGTGCTCTTCAAGTTGACGCAACTGCCGCGACATCGCCGAATGGGTGGTATCCAGCCGCTCGGCGGCGGCAGTGAAACTGCCTGCATCGACGATCGCGCGCAAAGCTCGCAGGGCGGCGAAATGATCCATCGGGCGGTGACTCCAGTCGGCGGGGCCCGCTCGCTGCGGACCCCGCCAGCTTATCAAGCGTCGTCGCCAGCCTTGCGCACCGGCAGGGCCAGAATCGCCGAGGTGGTCATGACATCGCCAAAGGCATCCTCGATCTGTGCCAGCGACGCTTCATGCAATGCACGATGGCCGATGCTCCCGCCATTGGCCAGATCCAGATCGCGGCTGGCAGAGGCATCGGAGGCGACGATCACCCGATAGCCGCGCGGCGCTGCAGCGGCATCGCGTGCAGCACCGGCAACGCAGGCGTGGGTCTGCAGGCCGGTGACGATCAGGGTGTCGATACCGGCATCCTTCAGCGCCTTGTCCAATACCGCTGCCGAGGCACCGGCGAACACGCTGACGTTGTCCTTCTGCACCACGGTCTCGCCCTTGCGCGGCTGCATGTCACGGTGGAAGGCGGCGTTGACGCTGCCCTCTGCGAACAGCGGCGCGCCGGCCGGCAACACGTGCTGCACATGGATCACGCGGATGCCGTTGGCATCGGCAAAGTCGACCACGCGGCGCGTCTGCCGCAGGGCCGCCACGCCATCGGGAATGACCATGCGACCACCGGCGAAACCGGCGGCGGCGCTGGCATCGAAATACTCGTTCTGGAAATCGATCACCAGCACGGCCGTCTTCGCTGCGTCGAGCGAGGTGGCAGCCGGGGCGCCGGCCATATGGCGGATGGTGGGATGGGACGACTCGGCGGCGGCCGCCGGGATGGTGGCCGCCATGCCGATCAGGCTGGCCAGGCCGAAAGCAGCGAGGTTCATGGTCAAGCTCCTGTGCGAGGGAAAGTCGGCACAGGATGCGGAGCATTGAACGCACGAACCAGCCACATCGGAGCACATGATCTGTGCGAAATGTGCACAGATAAATTTCTGTGGAGGCGGTAAAACGCAACGGGGCGCCCGAAGGCGCCCCGCTGTGGATCCGACCGGAGTCGAGCCGTCGCTTACAGGCGGCTGGCGATCGCCTTGGCGAAGCCCATCGTGTTGCCGGTGCCGCCGAGGTCGCCGGTCAGCGAATCCTTGGCTTCCAGCGTGGCCACGATGGCCTTGCGCAGGCGCTCGGCGTTTTCCGGCTGGCCGACATGGTCCAGCATCTGTGCCGCTGCCAGCAGCAGTGCGCACGGATTGGCCTTGCCCTGGCCGGCGATGTCCGGCGCGGTGCCGTGCACGGCTTCGAAGATCGCCGCGTCCTTGCCGATGTTGGCGCCCGGAGCCAGGCCCAGGCCACCGACCAGACCCGCGCACAGGTCGGAAATGATGTCGCCGAACAGGTTGGTGGTGACGATGATGTCGAACTGTTCCGGACGCATCACCAACTGCATGCAGGCGTTGTCGACGATCATTTCCTGGAACTCGATGTCCGGGTACTGCGCGGCGACTTCACGGGCCACGGCCAGGAACAGGCCCGAGGTCGACTTGATGATGTTGGCCTTGTGCACGGCGGTGACCTTCTTGCGGCCGGTGCTCTTGGCCAGCTCGAAGGCGTAACGCACGATACGCTCGGAGCCCTTGCGGGTGATGCGGGTGCCGGAGAAGGCGGTCTCGCCGTCGGCCGACACTTCCTGGCCTTCGGCCAGGTACGCACCTTCGGTGTTCTCACGAACGGTGATCAGGTCGACGTTCTCGAAACGCGACTTGGTGTTCGGGAAGGTGTGGGCCGGACGCACGTTGGCGTACAGGTCGAAGTGGCGGCGCAGGCTGACGTTGATCGAGGTGAAGCCGCCACCGACCGGCGTGGTCAGCGGGCTCTTCAGCGCGACCTTGTTGCGCGCGATCGATTCCAGGGTCACCGCCGGCATCAGATCGCCGTGCTTCTCCAGGGCCACCAGGCCGGCATCGGCGTCCTCGTACTCCAGGCCAGTCTTGAGCTGGTCGAGTACGAACAGGGTAGCGTCCATGATTTCCGGGCCAATGCCGTCGCCGCGGATGACCGTAATTTTCTGCGTCATTGATCGATGTTCCGAACAGGGGGAAAAACGCCGTCCGGACGTGCCCGGAAACGCCGGCGCAAAGGAAGTTTCACCCGCAATTATGCCTGAGCCGGGGCCGAGGTCCCAAATAGACCATGGTCCCAGTCCCGGCTCAGGCAGAATTGCCCGCGCATTCCACCTCTACCCCCGCCTGTCGGCGCGCCCCTTCAACAAGAAGGGGCTCCTGGGCTGTTGGATCGCGGGGAAGGCCCCGATGTACGTCATCGGTAGCGCCGGGCCATGCCCGGTGGCCTTTCGTTCAGGTGCCCGCCGGGCATGGCCCGGCGCTACCTCAATGCTCGTGCGCTTCGGGGGCGGCGGCGCCACCTTCCAGCTGGTCGAGGAAGTCCACGGCGCGGCGCAGGTGCGGGATCACGATCGAGCCGCCGACCACCAGGCCGACCGAGAAGGTCTCGAAGAACTCTTCACGGGTGACGCCGGCGTCCTTGCACTGGGCCACGTGGTAGCTGATGCAGTCGTCGCAGCGCAGCACCATCGAGGCCACCAGGCCCAGCAGCTCCTTGGTCTTCACGTCCAGCGCGCCGGCCTGGTAGGTCTGCGTGTCCAGCGCGAAGAAGCGGCGCACCACCTGGTTCGGCTCACCCAGGATGCGTTCATTCATGCGCTTGCGGAAATCGGTGAACTCTGCGATCCGGTCCTTGCTGCCGTCGTCGGCCGCGCTCATGCCTGACCCTGCCCGGCCAGCAGCGGCTCGAGCTTGCCTTCACGATGCAGGGCCATCATGTCGTCGTAGCCGCCCACATGGACGTCGCCCACGAAGATCTGCGGCACGCTGGTACGGCGGGTCTTGGCCATCATCTTCTCGCGCTCGACCGGGTCCAGGTCGATGCGGACCTCGGTCCATTGCTGGCCCTTGCTCTTGAGGAAGTTCTTGGCGGCCACGCAGTACGGGCAGACGGCGGTGGAATAGATGGTGATGGCGGGGGTAGCGCCGGCGGACTGGGCTGTCACGGGAAACTCCACGATGGATCGACGGTCCATATATGGTACCGGTGCGCTGGAATTTCCACGCCACGCCCGCAACACTGTGGATTGATTAACGAATGGTTGCCCCCTGCCCTGCCACGCTGGGCAGACTCTGCCCGAGGACCGACCGCTTGCGACCCCTGCTGCTCACCGCTGCCCTGACCCTGGCCCTGGCCGCCCCGCTGGCGCAGGCCCAGGAGAAGCTGCCGGACATCGGCTCCTCGGCGGGCGAACTGCTGACCCCGGCCCGCCAGGCCGAGTACGGCGCGATGATGCTGCGCGAGCTGCGCAATTACGGCTACCTGCTGGACGATCCGCTGGTCAACGACTGGCTGCAGACCATGGGCACCCGCCTCGGTTCCAACAGCGACCAGCCGCGCCAGCCCTACACGTTCTTCGTGATGAAGGACCGCCAGATCAATGCCTTCGCCACCCTCGGCGGTTACATCGGCGTCAATGCCGGCCTGGTGCTGACGGCCGAGCGCGAGGACGAGGTGGCGGCGGTGCTGTCGCACGAAATCGCCCACGTCACCCAGCAGCACGTGCTGCGCGGGGTCGAGCGCGCCCAGCGTGACCAGATCCCGATCCTGCTGGGCATGCTGGCGGCGGTGGTTGCCGCCCAGGCCAGCAACAGCTCCTCCTCGGGCAACGCCACCATGGCGGCGATCAGCTCGGGCATGGGCCTGATGCAGCAACGGCAGATCGACTACACCCGCTCCAATGAATCGGAGGCCGACCGGCTGGGCATCCGCACGCTGTCGCGCAGCGGCTACGACGTGGACGCGATGGCCGGCTTCTTCGAGCGTATGTCCTCGGCGATGCGCGGCAACGACGGCGGTTACAGCGTTCCCGACTTCCTGCGCACGCACCCGGTCAACACCACCCGCATCAGCGAGGCCAAGGCCCGCGCCGAACAGATGAAGAAGGACACGGTGCTGCTGACCACGCGCACGCCCAGCGGCGAGCGCAGGGAACGGGTGGATCCGGCCGACCCGACCCTGGGCGATCCGCTGCTGCGCGGCATCAACCCGCTGTTGCCCGGCAGCGTGCTGCGGGTGCCGATCGGCCAGCTCAGCCGCGGCGCCAGTGGCGATTTCAACTGGGCCCGCGAACGCCTGCGCGTACTCAGCGCCGACAGCCCGGCCGAACTGCAGCGTGAGTACGCCGATCTTGCGCGGCGGCAGAAGGATGGCCTGGACGACGCCCAGCGTTACGGCCAGGCACTGGCCAGCATGCGCGGTGGCCGCAGCGGCGCCAGCGAGGCCCGGCAGACGTTGACCGAGCTGTTGAAGACCCACCCGGACAGCCTCTGGGTCGCCCTGGCCCTGGCCGAGGCGGAATCCCGCACCGGCCAGTCCGCCCAGGCCAATGCGCGCTTCGAGCAGCTGCTGCACGAACACCCCAACAGCCGGCCGGTGGCCCTGACCTATGCCGAAATCCTGAATGAGCAGGGCGGCCAGGCCGCGGGTCAGCGCGCGCAGGCGATGCTGCGTCCGCTGCTGTCGCAAAGCGGTAACGATCCGGTCTTCCAGCAGCGCTACGCCCGCGCCAGTGAACTGGCCGGTGACAGTGTCCGCGCCAGCGAGGCCTATGCCGAGGCAGCGTTCCTGGGCGGGCGACCCGAACAGGCCCTGATGCAGCTGCAGGCACTCAAGCGCAACCCCGCCCTGGACTATGTCGGCCGGGCCCGGGTGGATGCGCGGATCGAGTCGATCACCCCCACCGTACTCGAGCTGCGCCGGCAGGGTGTACAGGACCCGGACCTGGACCGCCGCTGAGCACGGCATGACCGGCAGATGGCAGCAATGCCAGATGCCGGCCAGGTAGTCACAAACATGTCATCAAACCGTAGTCTACTGGCACCACTCCAGTAACTGAGCCCTACGGTGCCCTCGTGCAGAAACGCATCCTGATCGTCGATGACGAGCCCGCGATCCGCGAAATGGTCGCGTTCGCCCTTCGCAAGGGCGATTACGAACCTGTCCACGCCGGTGACGCCCGCGAGGCCCAGACCGCCATCGCCGACCGCGTCCCCGACCTGATCCTGCTGGACTGGATGCTGCCCGGCACCAGCGGCCTGGACCTGGCCCGGCGCTGGCGCAAGGAAACCCTGACCCGCGAAGTGCCGATCATCATGCTGACCGCGCGCGGCGAAGAGAACGACCGCGTCGGCGGCCTCGAAGCCGGTGTGGACGACTACGTGGTCAAGCCGTTTTCGGCGCGCGAACTGCTGGCCCGTATCCGCGCGGTCATGCGCCGCGCCCGCGACGATGACGAGGACGGCAGCGTGGCGGTGGGCTCGATCCGCATCGACGGCGCCGCCCATCGCGTGTTCGCCAACGACCAGCCGGTGCCGATCGGCCCGACCGAATACCGCCTGCTGCACTTCTTCATGACCCACCCCGAGCGCGTGTATACCCGTGCGCAGCTGCTGGACCACGTGTGGGGCGGCAGCGTGTATGTGGAAGAACGCACCATCGACGTGCATATCCGCCGCCTGCGCAAGACGCTGGAACCGTTCAACGCCGAGAACATGGTGCAGACCGTGCGCGGCGCCGGTTACCGCTTCTCCACCGCAACCTGAGCCTCGTCGTGCCGGCGCCGTGCACCCCACGGTGCCGGCGTCGGCAACTCTGCTATAACCCTCGGTTCACCTGCGTGAACCGCCGCAACCCACGACGAGACCGCAATGCCCCGCCACATCCGCTCTGCCTGGTTGAAGACACTGGCCACCGTGGCCACCGTGTTGCTGTTGGCCGGTCTGGTCGGATGGTTCACTGGCCACCTGTGGCTCTGCATCGCGCTGGCGGCACTGGCGACGCTGGTCTGGCATTACTGGCGGCTGCGCCGCGTGCTGCGCCGGCTGACCGCGCGCCAGCGCTGGGATACCGCCGCCGAGGGCACCGGCGTCTGGAATGAGCTGGACCGCCTGCTGTACCGCAACCAGGTCGAGATGCGCGTGCGCAAGCGACGCCTGCTGGACATGCTGCGCAGCTATCGCGCCGCCGCCGCCGCGCTGCCCGACGCCGTGGTGGTGCTGGACCGCAACAGCCAGCGCGTGCAGTGGTTCAACGAAGCGGCCACGGCCCTGCTCGGCCTGCACCATCCCGGCGATCTGGGTGAGGCCCTGGTCGAACGCCTGCAGCCGATGCCGCTGGCCCACTGGCTGGCCGGTGGCCGCAATGCCGAACCGATCCTGGACGTGCCCTCGCCGGTCGATCCTGCGATCCGCCTGAACCTGCGCCTGATTCCCTATTCGTCCGACTACTGGCTGCTGATCGCCCGTGATGTCAGCAAGCTGCTGCGCCTGGAACAGGTGCGCCGTGACTTCGTGGCCAACGTTTCACACGAACTGCGCACCCCGCTCACCGTGGTCCACGGCTACCTCGACATGATGGACCCGGAGGATTTCCCGGGAACCGGACCGATGCTGGAAGAGATGCGCAAGCAGAGCCAGCGCATGGCCCAGCTGGTGGAGGACCTGTTGACCCTGTCGCGGCTGGAATCGCAGGAACACAGCGAAGCCGAGACGGTGGCGATGCAACCCATGCTGGCCACCCTGCGCCGCGAAGCCGAGGCGCACAGCCAGGGCCGCCACCAGATCAGCATCGACGACCTGGCCGGCGTGGACCTGCAGGGCTCGACCAAGGAACTGCACAGCGCCTTCTCCAACCTGGTCACCAACGCGGTGCGCTACACCCCGGCCGGTGGCCGCATCGCGGTGGAGTTCCGCCGCGAGGGCGATGGTGTGGTGCTGGCGGTGCGTGACACCGGCTACGGTATTCCCGCCACGCACCTGCCGCGCCTGACCGAACGGTTCTACCGTGTCTCCAGCAGCCGCTCGCGCGAAAGCGGCGGCACCGGCCTGGGCCTGTCGATCGTCAAGCACATCCTCGGTCTGCACCACGCACGCCTGGAAATCGACAGCGAGGTCGGCAAGGGCTCGGTGTTCGCCTGCCATTTCGATGCCGACCACGTGCGACCGCGTGAGTCCGCCCCCCTGACCTCCTTCGAAGAATGACGCCATGAGCAGCCTCGGATCCCTCCCCCTCCCCGTGAGCACGGACAGCGATCCGTTGCGCGACCCGGCGCTGTACATCAACCGCGAACTGTCGCAGCTGGATTTCAACTTCCGCGTGCTGGCGCAGGCGATGGACCCGCAGGTGCCGCTGCTGGAGCGCCTGCGCTTCATGTGCATCTCCTGCACCAACCTGGACGAATTCTTCGAGATCCGTGCCGCTGCGGTCCGTCATGCGCAGGAGTTCGGCCTGCCGCCGGCCCCGGACGGCATGAGCCCGCAGGCCATTCTCAATGCCATCCACGAGCGCGCCGCCGAGCTGGTGGACCAGCAGTACCGCTGCTGGAACCAGACGCTGCGCCCGGCGCTGATGGAGGCCGGCATCGGCGTGCTCGGCCGCAACTCCTGGACCCACCGCCAGAAGCGCTGGCTGCGTGCCTATTTCCGCAACGAGATCATGCCGGTGCTGTCGCCGCTGGGCCTGGATCCGGTGCATCCGTTCCCGAAGATCCTCAACAAGTCGCTGAACATCGTGGTGGTGCTGAAGGGCACCGATGCGTTCGGCCGCAGCGGCCACCTGGCCATCGTGCGCGCACCGCGTTCGCTGCCGCGGATCATCCAGCTGCCGGAAAAACTCGGCGGCCCGCAGAACTTCGTGTTCCTGTCCTCGGTGCTGTCCACCTTCGTGGACGAGTTGTTCCCGGGCCTGGAAGTGCTGGGCGCCTACCAGTTCCGTGTCACCCGCAACTCCGAGCTGGTGGTGGACGAGGAGGAAGTGGAAAACCTGGCGCTGGCACTGCGTGACGAGCTGGTGGACCGTGGCTACCGTCCTGCGGTGCGGCTGGAAATCGCCCACGACATGCCGCGCGACATCGTCCGCACCCTGCTGCAGAACTTCGGCCTGACCGAGAACGCGGTGTACCGCATCGATGGACCGGTCAACCTCAACCGCATCATCCAGCTGTACGACCTGATCGCGCAGCCGGACCTGAAGTATCCGCCGATGACCCCGCGCACCCTGCGCGACAGCGACGGCATCTTCGAGACCACCGCGCGCAAGGACCTGCTGCTGCACCACCCCTTCGACGCGTTCGGTGCAGTGCTGGACCTGATCCGCCAGGCCGCGCTGGATCCGAACGTGCTGGCGATCAAGCAGACCCTGTATCGCACCGGCAAGGACTCCTTGATCGTCGATGCCCTGATCCAGGCGGCACGTGCCGGCAAGGACGTAACCGTGGTGGTCGAGCTGCGCGCGCGGTTCGATGAAGAAGCCAACCTCGGCTTGGCCGATCGACTGCAGGAAGCCGGCGTGCAGGTGGTGTATGGCGTGGTCGGCTACAAGACCCACGCCAAGATGCTGCTGATCGTGCGCCGCGAAGGCCGCAAGCTGCGCCGCTACGTTCACCTGGGCACCGGCAACTACCACAGCGGCACCGCCCGCGCGTACACCGACCTGAGCCTGATCACCGCCGACGCCGACATCGGCAACGACGTTCACCTGCTGTTCCAGCAGTTGTCCGGGCTGGCCTCGAAGATGAAGCTCAAGCGCCTGCTGCAGTCGCCCTTCACCCTGCACACCGGAATCCTGGCGAGGATCGAGCGCGAGACGCGCATCGCTGCCGCCGGGCGACCAGCGCGGATCATCGCCAAGATGAACGCCCTCAACGAAGCGCAGGTGATCCGAGCGCTGTACGCCGCCTCGCAGGCGGGGGTGCAGATCGACCTGATCATCCGCGGCGCCTGCACCCTGCGCCCGGGCGTACCCGGCGTGTCGGACAACATCCGCGTGCGCTCGATCGTCGGCCGCTTCCTGGAACACAGCCGGGTCTACTGGTTCGGCAACGACGGCGCACCGGAGCTTTACTGCGCAAGCGCCGACTGGCTGGAACGCAACCTGCTGCGCCGGGTGGAAACCTGCTTCCCGATCCTCGACCCGGAACTGGCCAAGCGGGTCTATCGCGAAGTGTTGCAGAACTACCTGGACGACAACCTCAACGCCTGGGAGCTGGATGCCGAGGGCATCTACCACAAGCGCGCGCCGGCCCACGACGAAGCGCCGCATTCGGCACAGATGGCGTTGATGCAGGGGCTCTGACCCGGTAGCTGCCGACCTTGGTCGGCACGTTTGGAATCATCCACGCATGGCGTGGATCTACCGTGTCGACCAAGGTCGACACCTACCAACAGCCGCAGCGACCTGTCGAAGGTCGACAGATGCAGGGTCTTTGATCCGGTAGATGCCGACCTTGGTTGGCACGTTTGAATTCATCCACGCATGGCGTGGATCTACCGTGTCGACCAAGGTCGACACCTACCGACAGCCACGCGAACCTGCCGAAGGCGGGGTGGGTCCGGTTGCGGGGGCGTGAGCGCCATGGATGGCGCGACCGAGCTTACAGGGACGTACTTGCAGCGGCCCCCGCCCCCCGCCCCCCCCCCCCAACCCCCCGCTACCCCGCCGTTGGCGT